>NZ_JBVJVO010000005.1:269471-349139 GCF_055603625.1 Streptomyces sp. NPDC037273 | reverse complement strand
CGTCCCCTCCTCCTCCCCCCCCCCCCCCCCCCCCCCCCTCCCCCCCCCCACCCCCCCCCCCCCCCCCCCCCCCCCCCCCCCCCCCCCCCCCCCCCCCCCCCCCAGGGCGGGCCGGACGCCAAGGGAGTGTTCCGCCCGTCACCTGTGGCGCGCGAAGAGACGGTAGACCGCGAGCAGGATGATCGACCCGATGATGGCGGCTATCCAGGTGGAGAGTTCGAAGAACCCGTCAATGGAGTCCACATCGAAGATGACCTTGCCGAGCCATCCGCCGAGCAGACCGCCGGCGATTCCGATGAGCGTGGTGACAATGATGCCGCCCGGGTCCTTCCCCGGCATAAGCATCTTGGCGATGATGCCCGCGAGAAACCCGAGGAGGATCCAAGCAAGTATTCCCATGATTCCTTCTTGTCCGGTGCGTGGATGATTGATCGCTGCGACCCATGCCGCTTTCCGACAGCCTTCGGGATGACGAACTCCGACTCGGCCGCCAGGTCAGGAGAACCTGTCCTTCGTCTTTTCCTTCAGGCTCCGGGCCTTTCCTCGCGCTTCGAGCGCTCCGCCCTTGGCCGCCAGTTTCTCCTTGCCCATCGTGTGCGCCGACTTCCTGATGGCCTTACCCCCCGTCTGCTCCATCTGGGCTTTGGCCTTCTGCCACGTGCTCATGTCCCGTCCTTTCACACGTCCTGGCTCCATGTCCGCCCTACACCCAGCGTCGGACAGGCCTCGGCGTCATTGCGTGCAGGCCCCGTCTCAGCGCCATCCGCGCTCCCCACACCATCAGCCGAATCGCCCACTTCGTGAACCGCGCGAAGGTCCGGCACATGAGCGCCTTGGGCGTCCACCGAAGGAGCATCCCTTTCCTGCCCCAACGGAACCCGTGCCGCCCCACGCCGATATTCACGGAGCACCTCCTGCCGGGAATGCCGAGCCCGAAGAGCCGTTCGCTGTGGGCTTCCACAGCTATCTGCACGTCTTCGCCATAAATGCGATTTCAAACATCGAGAGGGGCCCTGATCCGCGGCCGGCCTGGGGGCCAGTGGGCGGGGTCGAGGGAGGTCAGGGGCCGCGGGAGGGCGTGGTCCGGGCCTGCGCGGGTATCCGCCCGTGCATGGCCGAACGGGAAGTTCCTCAGGAAGACCGTGCGGTGCCCGCCGCGCCCGCCCCCTCCGCCCGTACGGCGCCGAGACCGCGGGACGTCGGCCCCGGGCCCGAGGTCGAGCGGCGTGCGCCCGACTCGCCGACTGAGCTGCCCCGGCACTCCTGGCTCGCGATCCTCCGGAGGTCGGCGCGGGAGTTCGTATCCGACGAGCTGACGGACCGGGCCGCCGCCCTCACGTACTACGGCCTGCTGGCCCTCTTCCCGGGGCTGCTCGTGCTCGTCTCGCTGCTGGGCGTCAGCGGCCGGTCGACGGTGGACAGGGTCCTGGACAGCCTTGGCGAGCTCACGCCGGGCCCGGCCCGCGACGTGCTCGGCCGGGCCGTGGAGAACCTGCAAGGGGCGCCCGGTGCGGGAGCCGTCATGGCGACGGTCGGCGTGGTGCTCGCCCTGTGGTCGGCCTCCGGCTACGTGGGGGCGTTCATGCGCGCCGCCAACCGCGTCTACGACGTCCCCGAGGGCCGCCCGCTCTGGAAGGTGCTGCCCATCCGCCTGGGGCTGACCACGCTGCTGGTGCTCATGGCCGCGGCGAGCGCGCTGATCGTCGTGCTCACCGGCGAGGTGGCGCGCCGCGCGGGCGACGTGCTGGGCGTCGGCGACTCCGCGCTGACGGTGTGGTCGATCGCCAAGTGGCCGGTTCTGGTCGTGCTCGTGACGATGATCCTCGCGCTCTTGTACTGGGCGAGTCCGAACGTCGAGAGCAGGGGCTGGCGGTGGATCACCCCGGGCAGCGCCCTCGCCCTGCTGATCTGGCTGGCCGCCTCCGCCGGGTTCGCCGTCTACGTGGCCGAGTTCGCCTCGTACAACAGGACCTACGGCACGATGGGCGGCGTCGTCGTCTTCCTGATCTGGCTGTGGATCAGCAACCTGGCCGTGCTCCTGGGCCTGGAATTCGACGCGGAGACCCTGCGTCAACGGGCGGTCGTCGGCGGCATGCCGCCGGACGAGGAGCCGTACGTCGAGCCGCGTGACACCAGCTCGTGGACCGATGAGGAGAAGGCGCGGGCGGTACGTGACGAGCGCGGGCCCGACGGCCCCGAGGGCGGCTTCCGCGCGAGGGGTGCAAGGAAGGCGCGGTCCCATGACCGGTGACGGCTCGTTCGAGCGCGACCGCACGTACATCACGACCCGGATCACGGCGGACGGCCGGTACGGCTTCCCGGTGGAGGCCGGGCGCTACCGCCTCGTCATCGCGCGGGCCTGCCCGTGGGCGAACCGGAGCGCGATCGTCCGACGCCTGATGGGACTGGAGGGCGTGCTTTCCCTGGGGATCGCCGGGCCCCTGCACGACGAGCGCAGTTGGTGCTTCCACCTGGACCCGGGCGGCCGGGACCCCGTCCTCGGCATCGAGACGCTACGGGAGGCGTACGTCCGCCGTGAACCGGACTATCCGAGCGGCATCACGGTGCCCGCGATCGTCGACGTCCCCACCGGCCGGGTGGTGACCAACGACTTCGAGCGGATCACGCTCGACCTGGGCAGCGAGTGGGCGGCCCACCAGCGGGACGGAGCGCCGGACCTCTATCCGGAGGGGTGGCGCGACGAGATCGACGACGTGGCCGACAAGGTGTACCGGGACGTCAACGACGGTGTCTACCAGTGCGGTTTCGCCACCGGCCAGCGGGCGTACGACGTGGCGTACCAGCGCCTGTGGGCACGGCTGGACTGGCTGGAGGAGCGGCTCGCCCGCCGGCGCTATCTGGTCGGCGACACCCTCACCGAGGCCGACGTCCGCCTCTTCCCGACCCTGGTGCGCTTCGACGCCGTCTACCACGGCCACTTCAAGTGCAACCGGCAGAAACTGACCGAACTCCCGGCACTGTGGGCCTACGCGCGGGACCTGTTCCAGACGCCCGGCTTCGGCGACACGATCGACTTCGCGCAGATCAAGGCGCACTACTACGTCGTCCATCACGACATCAACCCGACCGGGGTCGTCCCCCGGGGCCCGGACACCCGCGGCTGGCTCTCGCCGCACGGGCGGGAACAGCTCGGCGGCCGCCCGTTCGGCGACGGGACCCCGCCTCCACCACCGCCGCCGCCCGAGCGCGTGCCGCGGGCGGGGCGGGCGGGCTGACCGCCGACCGGCGCCGCCGGACTCGTCCGGCGGATGTTTGGCGTGCTCGCCTGCGGTGAGGCGTACGGGACGAACCTGTTCGACTCATCGACTGGGGAGCACATGGAGAGCCTTATCCGACTGGCGATCTCCGTCGGCGGCTCGGCGCTGGCCGCCTTCGCCGTCTGCCGTGCGGCGGACCTGCTGGCACGGTTCGCCGACACGAGGCATCCGGAGACCCCGCTGTGGGGGCTGCTGCGCCGCTGCCGCACGCCGCTGTACGTCGTCGTGCTGGCCGCCCTGCTCAGATGGACCTACCCGACGGCGTCGCCCGGACGGGGACCGCTCGAAGAGCACGCGGGGGCGGTGAGCCGCGTCCTGCTGCTGTGCCTGATCGGCGGAGGCGCCTGGCTCGCGGTACGAACGGTCGCGGCCGTCGTCGAGTCCTCGTACGCGCGGTACGCCGGACGTTCACGCGACGCCGCCCGGCTGCGCCGGGTCCGTACCCAGGTCACCCTGATCATGCGGGTGGTGTCCGTGGCCGTCGGGGTGCTCGCCGCCGCCGCGGCCCTCGTCACCTTCCCCTCGTTCCGCACCCTCGGCACGTCCCTGCTCGCCTCGGCCGGCATCATCGGCATCGTGGCCGGTGTGGCGGCCCAGTCGACGCTGAGCAACCTCTTCGTCGGCTTCCAGATCGCCTTCGGCGACATGGTCCGGATCGGTGACACCGTCGTCGTGGACGGGGAGTGGGGTGTCGTGGAGGAGGTGACGCTCACCTTCCTCACGGTCCGGACCTGGGACGAGCGGCGCGTCACGCTCCCCGTCTCGTACTTCACCTCGCGGCCGTTCGAGAACTGGTCGCGCGGCGGCGCGGAGCTGACGGGGTCGGTGTTCGTCCACTGCGACCACTCGACACCGGTCGGGCTCGTCCGGGCGCACCTCCGGGAGTTCCTCACCACGTGCGACACCTGGGACGGGCGGGGCTGGGATCTCGCCGTCACCGACACCTCACCGACCGGCATCACGGTGCGGGCGATCGTGACCGCCAAGGACGCCGACGACCTGTGGACGACCCGTTGTGCCGTACGGGAGGAGCTCGTCGGCTGGCTCGCGCGGGAGCATCCGGGCGCCCTCCCCAAGGTCGTCACCGCTCCCGCGGCGGACGCCTTCGACCGGCCGTGGGAGAACGCCCGGGCGCCGCGGCAGCGACGTCCCCGTCAGCCCGGCCGGGAGCCCACCCGGCCGGGGGAGACGCCTTCGGACTGAAGGGACGTCCCCACGCCGGCCGGGGGCTCTGTCAGGCCTGTTCCCGTACTCAGGCCTTTTCCTGCATGGAGCGGCGGGCGGGGTTTCCCTGTTCGGCGGCCTTGGGGTCCTTCTCGTCGGCTTTGGCCCGTACGCCCTGGGCGATGCGTTCGCCGATGGCCTTGTCGATGTTCGTCCAGTAGGCGAAGGCACGCTCCAACACGGGCTCGGAGACGCCGTTGAGCAGGTGACCGACGACGTTGTCCACCAGACGGTCGCGGGCGGCGTCGTCCATCACCTCGCGCACGAGGGTGCCGGGCTGACCCCAGTCGTCGTCCTCCGGGTGGGAGACGTAGGCCGCCCGGGTGATCTCGCCGTCCGCCGCCCAGCTGGGCGGGGTCCCGTAGCGGTCGGTGTCGGCGGCCGGTCCACCCTTGGAGTTGGGTGCGTAGACCGGGTCGGCCGTCTTGCGGAAGGCCATCGCCCCGTCCTTCGAGTACGTGTGGACGTCGACGACGGGCGCGTTCACCGGGAGCTGCTGGTAGTTGGCGCCGATGCGGTGGCGGTGCGCGTCCGCGTACGAGAAGAGGCGGGCCAGCAGCATCCGGTCGGGGCTGGGGCCGATGCCGGGGACGAGGTTGTTCGGCTGGAAGGCGGCCTGCTCGATCTCGGCGTGGTTGTCGGTGGGGTTGCGGTCGAGCGTCATGCGGCCGACCGGGATGAGCGGGTAGTCCCCGTGCGGCCACACCTTGGTGAGGTCGAACGGGTTGAACCGGTAGGTCGCGGCGTCCTCGTACGGCATGACCTGCACGTGCAGCGTCCAGCTCGGGAACGCGCCGTCGCGGATGTGCTCGAACAGGTCCCGCGTGTGGTAGTCCGTGTCGACGGCCGCCATCTGGTCGGCCTCGTGCTGGGTGAAGAACTCGATGCCCTGGTCGGTCTTGAAGTGGTACTTCACCCAGAACCGCTCACCCGAGGCGTTGATCCACATGTACGTGTGCGAGGTGTAGCCGTTCATGTGGCGCCAGGTGCGCGGGATGCCCCGGTCGCCCATCAGCCAGGTGACCTGGTGGGCGGACTCCGGGGAGAGGGTCCAGAAGTCCCACTGCATGTCGTGGTCGCGCAGGTTGTTGTCCGCGCGGCGCTTCTGCGACCGGATGAAGTGCTGGAACTTCATCGGGTCCTTGACGAAGAAGACCGGCGTGTTGTTGCCGACCATGTCGTAGTTGCCTTCGCTGGTGTAGAACTTCACCGCGAAGCCGCGCGGGTCGCGCCAGGTGTCCGGGCTGCCCCGCTCGCCGGCCACCGTGGAGAAGCGGACGACCAGCTCGGTGCGGGCGCCCGGCTGGAACAGTGCCGCCTTGGTGTAGCCGCTGACGTCGTGGGTGACCTCGAAGTGGCCGAACGCGCCGCTGCCCTTGGCGTGCGGCTGGCGCTCAGGGATGCGCTCGCGGTTGAACTGCGCCATCTGCTCGATCAGATAGGCGTCCTGCATCAGGATCGGACCGCCCGCGCCCACGGTGAGCGAGTGTTCGTCGCTCTCCACAGGAGCGCCGGAATCGGTCGTGGTGAAGGGTCGGCTGTCGGTCATCGGTGGTGCTGCCTTTCCTCGTACTGCACGGTGGCGCGCTCCTCGGTCGGGGCCGGCCTCGTGAGCCCGGCGCGCAGGGCCGTTCTCCGTCGGTCGAGTGGCACGCCATCCGGGGTGTTCTCCGACACGGCCCTGCCTCAGTGGCCCCGTCCCGGTGTCGTATCGCCTCACCCGCCGCCGCCATGTCAAACGTCGCCCGGCACCCGACAGCGGGGCGGCGACCTCTCCGCCCCACGCACGCACATCCCAGCCTGAGCCCGGTCGGCCGAAGCCACCACCGGAGCGGTTTCCGTAACTCACCGGCGGGGCGGCGGGCACGGAGGCCGCTCCGACCGCGCCCCCCCGGCGGGACGATCCACATGCGGGGCGGGACGTACCGTGGGGCACGGAAACGTCGGGTACGGAAACGTCGGGTACGGAAACGTCGGGTACGGAAACGTCTTGCGCTACGCCGTGGCCCACACGGCATCTCCGACACGTCCAACCAGTTGTGGTGCCCCGCCGGGCCGGTCCTGCCGCCGGTCAGCCCTTCTTCAACTCTTCCGCGAGCATCACCAGGATGCCGCTGGGACCACGGACATACGTGAGCTTGTAGACGCCCTCGTAGGTCGCCACACCGCGCAGCGGACGGCATCCGTGCTTCGCGGCCGTCTCAAGGGCCTCGTCGATGTCGTCGACCGCGAAGGCGACGCGATGCATGCCGATCTCGTTGGGGCGGGTGGGCTCCGACTCGATCGCATCCGGGTGGATGTACTCGAAGAGCTCAAGGCGGCCGTGTCCGTCCGGCGTCTGGAGCATCGCGATGTTGGCGTGGTTGCCGTCGAGGCCGACGGCGGTGTCGGTCCACTCGCCACTGACCGTGTCACGGCCGAGGACCGTGAGGCCGAGGTCGGTGAAGAAGGAGATCGCCGCTTCGAGGTCACGAACAGCGATGCCGACGTTCTCGAGTCTGATGGCCATGCGTTTCATGCTAGCGAGCGGGGTGTCGACCGGTGAGGTGACGCGCGACGGTGACGTGCCCGGGGACGTGACCGCGAGCGTGACCGGGAGTGTGGCCGAAGCAGCGCGGCGGAATCAGCGCGGCCCGCCCGACGTGCCCCGGGCGTGCGAGCGCGGTCCGGTGAGCATCGAGGTTCCCCCGCTTCCGTCTTCGCCGCCGTCCGGGCCGTGACCTGACCGGCCCGAAGCCGCCCGGCCTGCGGTGAACGCCCGCGGATCAGTCCGCTCGTGACGCGCGGCCGGGCCTGGGCGAGAGGCGGCGCAGGCGGTCGCGGGTGTGGCGGTCGAGCTCCTCCATCAGGCGCCGGCCCCGATGGTCGGGGTCCATCTCGTCGAGTACACGGTCGATCTCGGCCAGCAGCGCCCCGTACAGCTGCCAACTGCCGGGGTCCCGCAGGGCGAGGGCGAGCAGCAGGTCCGCGGCGCTGTCCCGGCAGGCGCGGGCCGCGCGCAGTTCGCCGGCGAGCCGGGTCTCGGCCGCCTCCGCGTCCTCGCTGCCGGACGTCGTCACGAGGACCGCGTAACTCACGAACGCGTCGGCGGTGTGCTGCGCCGTCTCCTGCACGGCGAGCGCCGCCGGACCGGTCAGCAGCTCCTCACCGGCCCGCTGTTTGGCCAGGTCGGTGAGGGTGCGGGTGAGGACGCGGAGCACGACGGCACAGATCTCCAGCGTGTCGAGCCCCGTGCGCAGCACGATCCGGTGCAGCAGTCCTTCCCTGACACGCGGGTTGAAGCGCAGGCTGTCCTCGGCGGTGCGCAGGGCCGCGTCCACGTCGGCCACGTCGTTGTCGAGCCGCCGCGCCTCGTGCAGCCGGGCCGCCGCCCGCTCGACCGGCGGCGCCCCGGCGAACTCCTCCGCCACGTCGAGCAGCAGCCGGCGCATCCGCCGGGCCAGGTCCTCGATCGAGTCACCCGCCGTGTCCACCCAGACGGGAGCGGCGAGCACCAGGTTGAAGAGCATCCCGACGACGGCGCCGATCAGGGTCTCCAAGACCCGGTCCCAGGCGGTGTAGGCGACCTGGGTGACGCCGAGCACGAGCATCGCGCTGATCGCGACCTCGGGAACGAACTCCTCCACCTTGACGAGCCGCCCCACCACCAGCGACGCCAGGATGACCAGGGCGAGGCTCCACCAGGACAGTCCGACGAGCGCGCTGAAGGCGATCGCGATGAGCACACCGACGACGACGGAGTTGACCCGGCGCAGGCTCGTGGTGAGCGTCGAGTAGAGCGTGACCTGGACGACGAGCAGCGCGGTCAGCGGCGCGGTCAGCGGCGCCGGTTCGCTGCTCAGCCAGAGCGCGACGACGTACGACAGCGTCGCCGCCGCCGTCGACCGCACCGTCTGTACGACAAACGGGTCGCGGCGCAGCCGCTTCACCCGATCGGCGTACCCCCCAGGTTCGCTGAGCCGTGTCACCTACCACCTCGCTCCGCCCACGCCGTCCGGACCCTCCGAGCCTGCCATCCCGTCTTCCCGTCCGGGCCGTCGGCACACCGCGCCCGGACGATCGCATAGGCGCTTCGGCGTCCCGGCAGCACGCAGCGGACACGCCGCACATCACCCGGTGGTGACCCGACGATCCGACGGGTGCCAGGCCTCGGTGAGGCGGACGAGGTCGACGATCCTGCGGGCGGACACGGGGTCGACCTCGCCGGCGCGGCGCGACCGTGAGGCACGAGGGTCGGCATGGCCAGGAAGACCGACTCGCGCCGCTCGAACGTCTCGGCCGGGCCGAGCATCGGGTCGCAGGCCTGCCGCAGGTGGGGGCAGGCTCCGGGGCTGAGCTGGGCGCCCAGCTCGCCGCGGGCGAGCACCGTCACCGACAGGCAGGGCCGGGACGCGGCGATCTCGGTGGGCGGTCTCGGGTGCCGTCACGTGGCATCACCGTCGACCTCGCGGTCCGCCCCGCTCCGCGCGGCCGCCGTGTGCAGCGCCCGCAAGGCGATCAGGAGTACGCTGATGTCGTCCAGGTAGACGGGGTCCGGGATCAGGTCGACCGGTGAGAGCGTGTACACCACCGCCACCCAGAACAGGGCCTTGGACCGCAACGGCACACCGGCGTCCAGCAGCAGCCTGCGCGCCCTGAAGACGCGCACGAGCAGAACGGCCGCGCATCCCGCCGCCACGAGCAGGAGAACCACGGCCACGACGAGCAACAGGTCGCTGTCCATGCCGCTCTCCTACCCACGTGACGTCCGGGTCGTGTCGATCGACCTTGGGGGGAACCAACGGGGTACCGACGGGGAACCTTTCGTCTCGGAAGTCCCTCCAGCCCCGGAACGGACCTGACGGGGAGTGATCATCCGTCGGCGGGGCACCAGCGACACATGCGAGAAGACGCGGAAGGCAAGCCTCGGGAAAGCAGAACTCCTCTGGAAAGCGGAACGCCGAAGCATGGCAGAGCCCCGCGCAGGTGGCCCGTCGTCGCCGTGGTGCTCTTCCCGCTGTGCCTGCTCCTCTTCGTCCTGGGGCGGTTCGTCCACGTACCGGGCCTGTACGACGTGTTCGGCGTCGACACGAAGGACCGTTCCGGTCCGGCGGTGCTGAAGTCCATCCAGGACATGCACCGGTACGAGGGCGCCGCCGGCAACTACCAGGTCGTGGTCGACCTGGAGAAGGACGCCCGGCTGCTGCCCGACTCGATCCGTGGGACCCGCACGCTCTTCGTCGCGAGCGGCAGCGTGGCCGCGTACGTCGACTTCGGTGGCATCGGGCAGGGCAGCGTGACCGTCGACGAGAAACGCACCACCGCCACCCTCCGGCTGCCGCACGCACGGCTCGCCGAGCCCGCCGTGGACCCCAAGCGGTCCTACACCGTCTCCAAGCAGCGCGGCCTGGTCGACCGGCTCGGCGACCTGTTCTCCGACAACCCGGCCGACGAGCGCGCCGTCCACATCCTCGCCGCCGACCGCATCGGGGCCGCGGCCCAGGAGAGCGACCTCACCCTGCGGGCCGAGAAGAACACCACGTCGATGCTCCAAGGCCTGCTCAGGGGCCTGGGATTCGAGCAGGTCACCGTCACGTACGCGCCGTAGCCGCACGTTCTCCTGGGCGTGCCGTTCGGCCTGCTACTGCCGGTCGTGTCTACGTGCTCGTGGGCCACCTGGGCAGGGCCGTGCCTCCACGGCGCCGCGGCCGATGGTGGTCGCGCCGCCGTGCCTGAACGACGGGCGGCGGTGGGCCCGTCCACGCCTGACGGGGGGTGGGCCCATGCCCGTTCGTTGGGCGGGCAGGTGGGCCCGTACCCGCTGCACACCGTCCTGGGCATCGGGGCGAGTGCGTATGCGAAGGTGGCCCGGTGACCCTTCCCGAGAAGACCGACGACCGCCTCCTCCTCGGCTGCATGGGACTGGGAGGAGGCTGGGACGCGGAGCGCTACACGGCCGCCGACATCGATGCGGCGGAGGCCGCCGTCGAGGCGGCGCTGGACAGCGGCATCACCGCGTTCGACCATGCCGACATCTACCGGCGCGGAAAGTCGGAAGCCGTCTTCGGCGAGGTGCTGGCCCGTTCGGCGGGACTCCGTGAGCGGATCACGCTGCAGACCAAGTGCGGCATCAGGCTGGCCGACGGGGACCGGCCCGGCCTCTATGACCTGCGGGGCTCCTCCGTCGTCCGCAGGGTCGAGGAGAGCCTGGAGCGGCTGCGCACCGACGTCCTCGACGTCCTCCTGCTGCACCGCCCCGACCCGCTGGCCGACCCCGCCGCCATCGGCGATGCCCTGACCTCGCTCCACCGGCAGGGGCTCGTCCGCCGATTCGGCGTCTCGAACATGAACGCCGCGCAGATCGCCCGGCTCCAGGCCCACATGGACCTGCCGCTCGTGGCCAACCAGCTGGAGATGAGCCTGCACCGGCGCGCCTGGCTGGAGGACGGCGTCCTCGTCAACACCCCGGAGTCCGCGGCCAACGGGTTCCCCGCCGGTACCGTCGAGCACTGCCTCACCCACGACATCGAGCTCCAGGCGTGGGGAGCGCTGGCCCAGGGGCGCTACACCGGGGCGCGGGGGACCCGGCAGGAGTCGGCCACCGCCGCGTTGGTGACTTCGCTCGCCGAGGCCAAGGGCACCACGCCGGAGACGATCGTGCTGTGGTGGCTGCGGCGCCATCCGGCCCGGATCGTCCCCGTGATCGGGACGTCGAACCCGGCGCGCATCCGTGCCTGCCGGGGTGCCGCGACGGCCGGACCCGACCTGAGCCACGACGAGTGGTACGCCTTGTGGATCTCTGCTCGGGGCGCCGCTCTGCCATAGCCGCGTCATGTGCCGCGGGGCCACCCCGCTCCGTGCGGGGCCCAGTGGCTCAATTCGCCCTGTCGGCGCGGCGACGCGCCCTGCGCTTCAGGGATTGCCGCTCGTCCTCGCGCAGGCCGCCCCACACTCCCGTCACCTGGTGGGAGTCGTCCATGGCCCAGCGCAGGCACTCCTCGCGTACGGGGCAGCCGCGGCAGATCTCCTTGGCCTCCTCGGCCTGGACCAGCGCCGGGGCGCCCGTCCCGACCGGGAAGAAGAGGTCGGGGTCGACATCCTGGCAGGCGGCGCGTGCACGCCAGCTCTCCAGCATCAGTTCCTCCTGTCACGTGAGTTCGTGTCGGTCCCTCGCGCGGGATGGCCCGTCCTTACGGGCGGGCGAAGAGCTGGGAGGTCCCGGCCCCCCAGTCGACCCGCGCGGCCTCCGCGCCCTCGGGCACGGAGACGTACGTCTCGTCCGGCCAGGCCCGCAGACCGGCGCGGTCGACATCGACCACGGCGAACGCCCCGGCCTGGCCCAGCCGCATGTGGACGCGCCCTTCCCAGCCCCCGTCGCGCAGCGGCCGCAGCCGGACGTCGCCTTCGCCGCTCAGGCATCGTCACCCGTTTCCGTCGGTGGGAACGGCGCCGCGCCGGGGCGGCGCCGTACCTCCGCTCGTAACCCCGGACACGGATTTCACGCCTCCCCGACCGGAGAACCCGCCGATCGGCACGAGCCCGCCACGGAGTCCCGCGCCGGGGCCGGTCCCCGGGCCGGAGCGAAATCGGGGGAATGTGTCGCCGGGGTCGGGGCAGGCGGACGCCAGGCGGGGAATTCACCCCGCCGCGCACGGCACACGGAAGAGGAGGGCAGCGGCGATCCGCCGACTGGCCTCGCCTACCGGAGGAGTTGTTTTCGCGTGACTGAGCACGTGTGGAGCTACAAGCCGACCGCGGGTCACCTGGCCGGTACCGATCTGACCGGCTACAAGGTCGAGGCGATCGACGGCGGCATCGGGAAGGTGGACAAGCACTCCGACGAGATCGGGGACGCCTACCTGGTCGTGGACACCGGAGTCTGGATCTTCGGCAAGGAGGTCCTCCTGCCGGCCGACACCGTGGTGCGGATCGACGTGGACGAACGGAAGATCTTCGTCGACCGGTCCAAGGAGGACATCAAGGCCGCGCCCGAGTTCCACCGCGACAAGCACCTCGGGGACCCGGATTACCGCCACGAGCTGGGCACGTACTACGGCCTGGGTGGCCCGTTCGGCGGCCGGATCATCTGAGTCGCCGTGTGACGGCCGCTTGAAGGGTTTTGCGACGTCCGCATGAACCGTCCTGCGGCGTCCGCATGAAGGAGGGCCCGCGCTCATCGAGCGCGGGCCCTCCTTCGTGTGTCCGGCACCGCCGAACTGTGTGAGATGTCCCTGTTTGTAGTGGCTTAAGGCGTGAGTCAGGCCACTCTCCGCAACGCATCGCACATGGATCCGAGAAGCCAGGGCAGGCGGCCGAACCGCCGGTGCTACCGGCAGGGGGACTCAGCGGAACGAAAGGCCAGACACGACGTGACGGCAGCACGACAGACCATCCATGTGGGCGGAGAGTGGCGCACGGCCCTCTCCGGCGCCACGCGCGAGATCATCGACCCCGTCGACGCGACCGCCTTCGCGGTCGTGGCCGAGGGTGGCGTCCGGGACACCGATGACGCCGTGGCCGCGGCGCGCGCCGCGTTCGACGACGGCTCCTGGCCGCGTACGCCGGTCGCCGAGCGCGCCGCCCTGCTGCGCCGGGTCGCCGACCTCCTCGACCGCGACCGCGAGCGGATCGGAGCCCTGGAGAGCCAGGACGCGGGCAAGACCCTCGAGGAGGGCCGCGTCGACGTCGACTGCGTCCGCGATGCCTTCCGCTACTTCGCCGACCTCGTCGAGAAGGAGGACGGCGGACGGGTCGTCGACGCCGGTTCGGACGACATCCGCAGTGTCGTCGTGCACGAGCCGGTCGGCGTCTGCGCCCTGATCACGCCGTGGAACTACCCGATGCTCCAGGCCAGCTGGAAGATCGCTCCCGCCCTCGCCGCCGGCAACACGTTCGTGATCAAGCCCAGCGAGATCACCCCACTGACCACCGTCGTACTGGTCGAACTGCTCCTGGAGGCCGGCCTGCCGCTCGGCGCGGCCAACATCGTCACCGGCCCCGGCCACACCGTCGGCGCCCGGCTCGCCGAACACCCGGACGTCGACCTCGTGTCGTTCACGGGCGGTCTCGTCAGCGGCACGAAGGTCGCCAAGGCGGCCGCCGACAGCGTGAAGAAGGTCGCCCTCGAACTGGGCGGCAAGAACCCCAACGTCGTCTTCGCCGACGCCTGTTCGACGCCCGAAGGCTTCGACACCGCCGTCGACCAGGCCCTCAACGCCGCCTTCGTCCACAGCGGCCAGGTCTGCTCCGCCGGCTCCCGCCTCATCGTCGAGGAGCCCCTGCGCGAGCGGTTCGTCGCCGAACTCGCCCGCCGGGCCGCGCTGATCCGGCTCGGCCGGGGCACCGACGCGGGTGTCGAGTGCGGCCCGCTCGTCTCCGAGGCCCAGGTCGCGAGGACCGAGCAGTACGTGGCCTCCGCCCTCGGCGAGGGCGCGGTCCTGCGCGCGGGCGGCGAACGCCCGGCCGGCCCCGGATACTTCTACCGCCCCACCGTCCTCGACCGGTGCCACCGCCGCATGCGCGTCGTCCGCGAGGAGATCTTCGGCCCCGTCGTCACGGTGGAGACGTTCCGCACCGAGGCGGAGGCCGTGACCCTCGCCAACGACACCGAGTACGGCCTCGCCGGAGCGGTCTGGACCTCCGACGCCGACCGGGCCCGCCGGGTCGCGGCCCGGCTGCGCCACGGCACCGTCTGGATCAACGACTTCCACCCCTACCTGCCGCAGGCGGAGTGGGGAGGCTTCGGAAAGTCCGGCATCGGCCGCGAACTGGGCCCCAGCGGCCTCGCCGAGTACCGCGAGACCAAGCACATCTACCAGAACCTCGCTCCGCGCCCGGTGCGCTGGTTCGCGGGCACGGCGGCGAAGGACCAGGCATGACCGACCCGCACGTGTACGACTACGTCGTCGTCGGCGGTGGCACCGCCGGTTCGGTGATCGCCTCCCGGCTGACCGAGAACCCCGACGTCACCGTCGCCGTCATCGAGGGCGGCCCCAGCGACGTCGGCCGCGACGAGGTCCTCACCCTGCGCCGCTGGATGGGCCTGCTCGGCGGCGAGCTTGACTACGACTACCCCACCACCGAACAGCCACGCGGCAACTCGTACATCCGCCACAGCCGCGCGCGGGTCCTCGGCGGCTGCTCCTCGCACAACACCCTCATCGCCTTCAAGCCCCTCCCCTCCGACTGGGACGAGTGGGCCGAGGCCGGCGCCGAGGGCTGGGACGCGGCGGCGATGGACCCCTACTTCGCCCGGCTGCGGAACAACATCGTCCCCGTCGACGAGGCCGACCGGAACGCGATAGCCCGCGACTTCGTCGACGCGGCGCAGACCGCGCTCGGGGTCCCGCGCGTCGAGGGCTTCAACCGGGAGCCCTTCCACGAGGGCGTCGGCTTCTTCGACCTCGCCTACCACCCCGAGAACAACAAACGTTCCTCCGCCTCGGTCGCCTATCTGCACCCCTTCCTCGACCGGCCGAACCTGCACATCGCCCTGGAGACCTGGGCGTTCCGCCTCGAACTGGAAGGCACCCGCGCCACCGGCGTGCACATCCGCACCAAGGAGGGCAGGGAGCACGTCGTACGCGCCCGGCGCGAGGTCCTGGTCTGCGCGGGCGCCGTGGACACCCCGCGGCTGCTGCTGCACTCCGGCATCGGCCCCCGCGCGGACCTCGAGAAGCTCGGCATCCCGGTCGTGCACGACCTGCCGGGCGTGGGGGAGAACCTGCTCGACCACCCCGAGTCGGTCATCGTCTGGGAGACCCACGGCCCGATCCCGGAGAACTCCGCGATGGACTCCGACGCCGGTCTGTTCGTCCGCCGGGACCCGGCGTCCGAGGGGCCGGACCTGATGTTCCACTTCTACCAGATCCCCTTCACCGACAACCCCGAGCGGATCGGCTACGAACGGCCCGCGCACGGCGTGTCGATGACCCCGAACATCCCCAAGCCGCGCAGCCGCGGCCGGCTCTACCTGACGAGCGCGGACCCCGAGGTCAAGCCCGCGCTCGACTTCCGGTACTTCACCGACGAGGACGACTACGACGGCCGCACCCTCGTCGACGGCATCCGGATCGCCCGGCGGATCGCGGCGAGCGAACCGCTGGCCGGCTGGCTGAAGCGCGAGGTGTGCCCGGGGCCGGAGGTCACCTCCGACGAGGAGCTCAGCGCGTACGCCCGCCACGTGGCGCACACCGTGTACCACCCGGCGGGAACCTGCCGGATGGGCGCCGCCGACGACGAACTCGCCGTGGTCGCACCGGACCTGAGGATCCGAGGCCTCGACGGCATCAGGATCGCCGACGCGTCCGTCTTCCCGACCATGACCGCCGTCAACCCGATGATCGGCGTGCTCATGGTCGGCGAGAAATGTGTGGACCTGCTGGCAAGGAGCCGACGATGAACGACCTGACACCGAACCCGGCACAGAACCAGGCACGAGCACGACACACCGCCGAACCCGTCTTCTCCGTACGGGGGTTGTGGAAGGTCTTCGGCCCCAAGGCCGACCGCGTGCCCGCCGACCAGGAGCTCTCCTCCCTCGGCGCCGCCGAGCTGCGCGAACGCACCGGCTGTACCGCGGCCGTCCGCGACGTCTCCTTCGACGTCCGCAAGGGCGAGGTCTTCGTCGTCATGGGCCTTTCCGGCTCGGGCAAGTCGACGCTCGTCCGCTGCCTGACCCGGCTCATCGAACCGACCTCGGGCACCCTCTCCATCGACGGCGAGGACGTCCTGTCCATGGACGCCGGCCGGCTCCGCGAGCTGCGCCGGCACCGGGCGGCGATGGTCTTCCAGCACTTCGGTCTGCTGCCGCACCGCACGGTGCTCGACAACATCGCGTACGGCCTTGAGATCCAGGGCGTGGGACGCGGCGAACGACGGGAGCGGGCGGCGGAGTTCGTCACCAAGGTCGGCCTGGACGGCATGGCGCACCGCAGGCCGAGCCAGCTGTCCGGCGGTCAGCAGCAGCGGGTCGGATTGGCCCGGGCGCTCGCCGTCGACCCCGAAGTCCTCCTGTTCGACGAGCCGTTCAGCGCACTCGACCCGCTGATCCGCCGGGACATGCAGGAGGAGGTCGTCCGCCTGCACCGCGAGGAGGGCCGCACGATGGTCTTCATCACCCACGACCTGAGCGAGGCACTGAAGCTCGGCGACCGCATCGCGTTGATGCGCGACGGCCGGATCGTGCAACTCGGCACGCCGGAGGAGATCGTGGGCGCCCCCGCCGACGAGTACGTCCGGGACTTCGTCCGGGACGTGCCGCGCGAGCAGGTGCTGACCGTCCGCTCGGCGATGCGCCCCGCGCTCGCCGACGAGCGCGACACCGGCCCCGCGCTCGCCCCCGGCGCCACCGTCCACGAGGCCATCGAGGCCGTCGCCCGAACGGGCCAGAACGCGCGGGTCGTCGAGGACGGCCGCTGCCTCGGTGTGGTCGACCACGCGGGACTCCTCGGTGTCGTCGCCGGGCTCCCGGCCGCGACCCGGAAGGCGGTGGCCTGATGTACGCCCATGCGACCTGGCCGCCGCCGGGCGGCACCAAGGGTGCCGCGAGCCGTCGGCCGCGGCGCGGCGCGCCCCGTCCCGACGCCCTGGGGCGGTGGGGCCGATGAGCGCCACCGCCACCCCGGCTCCTCCCCGCCCCACGACCACCACGGCGACCGCCACAGGCGCCGCACCCGCCGCGCCGCGCGCCCTCGCGCGCCACCGCGGCCGGCTGATCGGAGGCGTCGCGGCCCTCGCGCTCGTCCTCGGCGCCGTGCTCCTGGGCGGCGGCAGCTGGCCGACCTCGCTCGCCGTCGACCTGTCCGGGCCGCTGGAACGCACCAGCGACTGGATCATCGACAACCGTGACGGCCACCCGCTCTTCCTCTACTTCCTCGGACACGTCAGCAACGCCGTCGTCGTGTCCGTACGAGCGGTGTACCTGCTGCTGCTCGCCCTCGGCTGGGCCGGCGTCACCGCCGCCACCGGGCTGCTGGCCTGGCGGGTCGCGGGCGTCCGGCTCGCGCTGACCTCCGTCGCCGCCTTCGGCGCCTGCGGGCTGCTCGGCATGTGGGTGCCCACCATGCAGACGCTCGCCCTGATGGTGGTCGCCGTCGCCGCCTCCGTACTGCTCGGAGGTCTCCTCGGCCTGGCCGCCGGCCTCTCGGACCGGATGGACCGCATCCTCCGGCCGGTGCTCGACACCATGCAGGTGCTGCCCGCCTTCGCGTACCTCCTGCCCGTCGTCCTGGTCTTCGGCATCGGCGTACCCGCTGCCGTCCTCGCCACCGTCGTCTACGCCGCCCCGCCCATGGCCCGGCTCACCGCGCTCGGACTGCGCGGAGCGGACGCCGGCGTCATGGAGGCCGCCGCGTCCCTCGGCGCCACCGGCAGGCAGCGGCTGCTCACGGCCCGGCTGCCGCTGGCCCGCAAGGAGCTCCTGCTCGGCGTCAACCAGTCGATCATGATGGCGCTCGGCATGGCGGTCATCGCCTCCGTCATCGGCGCGGGTGGCCTCGGCGACCGCGTCTACCAGGCACTGGCCTCCGTCGACGTCGGCGCCGCGCTCGCCGCCGGTGTCCCGATCGTGCTGCTCGCCATCGTCCTGGACCGGGTCACCGCCGCGGCCGGAGAACGGATCGGCACGGCCCCGGCCCGCCGCACCCGGCTCGCCTGGGCCGTCGCCCTCGTGGTGACCGCCGCCGTCGCCGCCGCGGGCCGCCTGGCCGACCGCCTCAGCCGGCCCGAGGGGTGGACGCTCGACGTCGCCGAACCCGTCAACAGGGCCGTCGACTGGATGACCGCCCACCTCTACTCCGGCGTGCCCCTCGTCGGCGGCACCGCCGACTGGGCGGCGCGGTTCACCACCTGGGTCCTCAACCCCCTGCGCGACGGCCTGCAGTGGCTGCCCTGGTGGTCGGTCCTGCTGACCGTCGGCGCCCTCGCCCTGCTCATCGGCACCTGGCGCACGGCCCTGACCGCCGTCCTCGCGATGGCCGCGATCGGTGTGCTCGGTGTCTGGGACCCGGCGCTCGACACGCTGTCCCAGGTGCTGGCCGCCGTCGCCGTGACGCTGCTGCTCGGCCTCGCGCTCGGGATCGCCGCGGCCCGCAGCACCCGCCTGGGACGCGCCCTGCGTCCGGTGCTCGACGTCTTCCAGACGATGCCGCAGTTCGTGTACCTGATCCCCGTGGTCGCCCTCTTCGGGGTGGGCCGCGCCCCGGCGGTCGCCGCCGCCGTGGTCTACGCGCTGCCCGCCGTGGTACGGATCACCGCCCAGGGCGTACGCGGGGTGGATCCGGCCGCCATGGAGTCCTCGCGCTCGCTGGGCGCGACCGGGCGCCAGCAGCTGTTCCAGGTCCAACTGCCGCTGGCTCGACCGGCGTTGCTGCTGGCCGTCAACCAAGGTGTGGTGCTGGTTCTCGCCGTCGTCGTCATCGGCGGCCTCGTGGGCGGTGGCGCGCTCGGTTACGACGCGGTCTTCGGCCTCGCCCAGGGCGACCTGGCGACCGGTCTGGTGGCCGGCGCGGCGATCGTCTGCCTCGGCCTGACGCTCGACCGCGTCACCCAGCCGACGCAACGCCGTGACCTCGCCGGAAAGGGGGCCTGAGATGGCTCGTACGCGCATCGCCGCACTCGTCACGGCCGCCGCTCTGGCGGCCGGCCTGACCGGCTGCGGCGCCGCCGACATGACCCGCCAGTCCTCCCCGTACGCCGACGCGAAGGGCTCCCGCACGGTGACGCTCTCCGTGCAGTCGTGGGTGGGCGCGCAGGCCAACGTCGCCGTCGCCCAGTACCTGCTCGAACACGAGCTCGGCTACCGGGTGGACACCGTACAGATCGACGAGGTGCCCGCCTGGGACGCGCTCAGCCAGGGCCGGGTGGACGCCATCCTGGAGGACTGGGGCCACCCGGACCAGGAGCAGCGGTACATCGACGACAAGAAGACGATCCAGCGCGGCGGCGATCTCGGGGTGACCGGTCACATCGGCTGGTTCGTGCCCACGTACTTCGCCGAGCAGCACCCGGACGTCACCGACTGGAAGAACCTGAACAAGTACGCCGACCAGTTCCGCACCGCCGAGAGCGGCGGCAAGGGCCAACTCCTCGACGGCTCCCCGTCGTACGTGACGAACGACAAGGCCCTGGTGAACAACCTGGACCTGGACTACCAGGTCGTCTTCGCGGGCTCCGAGGCGGCACAGATCACGCAGATCAAGCAGTTCGCCAAGGAGAAGAAGCCCTTCCTGAGCTACTGGTACAAGCCCCAGTGGCTGTTCCAGAAGGTTCCGATGACGGAGGTGAAGCTGCCCGCCTACCAAGAGGGTTGCGACGCCGACCCGGAGAAGGTGGCCTGCGGTTACCCGCACACCCCCCTGCAGAAGTTCCTCAACGCCCGCTTCGCGGACAGCGGGGGCGACGCAGCCGCCTTCCTGAAGAACTTCCGCTGGACGACCGACATGCAGAACGACGTCGCCCTCATGATCGCGGACCAGAAGCTGTCGCCACAGGAGGCGGCCGGCCGCTGGGTAAAGGAGAACGAGTCCACCTGGCGGACGTGGCTCCCGTCCTGACCTGGGCAAGGCGGCCGAGGCGGAGTGCGGCGCGGCCGGCCTGAAGCCCGGCCCGCCGCACGGCCTCACCCTCCGGTGGCCCGGGGCTCCGTCGCGGCACTGCTCATCGCGCACGGCGAGGCCGAGGAGCACGCCGAGGGCAACGAGGCTCTCCTCGAACTGCTCGAGGTGGAGGACGTCGGGTCCGAGGAGTGGGACACCCGCCTGGAGGAGCTGGTGAAGGCGGTCGATCACCACTTGGACGAGGAAGAGCGGACGATCCTCAACGGTGCCAGGGAGAGCGTCTCCGACGAGCGCCGGGCCGAGCTGGGCAGGGCGTTCCTGGCAGAGCGCGCGAAGCAACTGGCGTCGGACTGCGGCAGCGTGGAGAACGTGCGCGCGATCGTCCACGGATGACGGCGTCCGCTTCAGTCCACCCGGATCGCCAGCACGCACGCGTCGTCCCCGTGGCCCGCGAGTTCCAGGTCGGCGACCAGCGCGTCGATCAAGGCTTGCGGTTCGCGCGTGGACGACGACGTCACCGCCCGCGTCAGCCGGTCGATGCCGACGGTCAGGTCCTCGTCCCGGCGCTCGACCATGCCGTCGGTGTACAGCACCAGCAGATCGCCCGGGCGCAACGGGGTCGACGTGGTCTCGTACGCGTATCCCGGCAGGGCGCCGAGAAGCGGGCCGCGGACCTCGGCGCCGAGCGGCTCCGCGCCTCCGTCACGAAGCAGCAGCGGGGCCGGATGGCCGGCGCAGGCCCAGTGCAGGACCTTGTCCCGGTCGATGTGCCCGGCCACCACAGTGGCCGTCTGCCCGGCCGGGTCGCTGCACACCAGCTCGTTCAGCCAGGTGGTGATCTCGCCGGCGGACGCCCCCGTCTGGGCCAGCCCGGCCAAGGCGTGCCGCTGCTGTGCCATCCGGGCCACGGCGTCCAGACCGTGCCCCGACGCGTCGCCGATCGCCACGAGCACCCGGCCGTCCGGCAGCAGACGGCATTTGTACCAGTCGCCGCCCACCGCCGAGTCCGGCTCGGCCGGGCGGTACGACGCCGCCACCGTCAGGCCGACGGCGGCCAGCGCCTCCGAGTACGTGGGAAGGAGAGCCTCGCGCAGCGCGTCCGCGACCTGGCGCTCGGCCTCGGTCTGCCGACGCAGCCGATCCGATTCCCGCTCCGTCTCGGCCAGGCGCCGCCGACTGCGGATCTGCGGTGTGAGATCGCGGGCCACCAGATTGATCGCCCATGGCCTGCCGTCCGTCCCCGTCACCGGCCGCCCCAGCAAATCAAGCGTGCGCACCTCGCCGAGGACGAGGAAACGAATCCTGGTCCAGGCGGGCTCCTCGCCCGCGAGGACCGAGGACAGGAACTCGGAGAACGCCGTCAGATCGTCCGCCAGCAGCGCGTCGCACAGCTGCTCCAGCGACCGCGGCATGCGCACGTCCGCGTGGAAGATCCGGGTGAGCCCCTCCGACCACGTCACCGTTCCCGACAGCAGGTCCCAGTTTCCCCACCCCATGGACGCCAGGTACTGCGCGTCTATGGTCAGCACGTCCGCCGGGCTCCCCACGGGGCGCCACGTGGCCAGGACCTGCTCGCCGCACCGGGCGGCGGAGTACAGCAGGGGAGCCCGGTGGATCCTCCCGAGGCGCTGCTCCGTGTAGTCGACCACGCGCCCGTCGAGAGGCCTGCCGGAATCCGCCACCTCGGTGAGAGCCGCCAGCAGTCCGGAGTGCGCGGCGCCGGGCCGCGCCTCCAGGAACCGCTGGCCGACCTGCCGGTCCGGAGCCTCCAGCCAGTCCGCCGACCGCACGCGGTTTCCGGCCACGATCCGGAAGTCCAGAACGACCCCTGCCTCGCCCGACACGCGCTCCAGGAGCACGGCCGAACCCGGGATGGCAGGGAGCACCGAACACACCCCGCTGCCGTCCGCGTCGTGCGTGCTGCACAGACACGGCGAGATCCCATCCGTCTCGGCCTTCGCCGGCAGGACGGACAGGGACTGCAACGGCGACGCCAGGGCCGTACCGCCCGCCCCGTCCCCTCGACCCTCCGAGGTGCGACGCACCGCGGCGCGCAGGGACGAGACCTCGCGGCCGATCATGCCCTTGAGGGCGTCGGCGGTGTCGGGCAGGGGAAAAGTCATCCTCGCCTCCGCGAACCACGACGCGCCTTTCCCCGAGGACCGCCGACGCGTCGCCCTTCTCGGCCGGCCGCTCGACCTCGCACCGGGGAAAGGGGGCGATGCCGGTCCACCATCGTGTCCTCGACGTTCTCGGCCCGCATCTTCTGCTCACCCGACACGGCGCCTCTCCTCTCCCGCGTCCTCGCTCACTGAATCGGCGGCTAGCCGTTTCCCCGCCCCGTAAACATGCCGTCGACGGCGATGGAGAAGCGGGGCCGAGCCGTGGTGCTCCGCCCTCGGGTACGGGACCTGCGAACGGAGGGGTCACGTGCCGCGCTGGTCGTGGGCGTCCTGGCGGAGTTGGTCGGTGTGGCGGGTCATGGCGTCGATGTCCTCGGCGAGCGCGGCGTCCTGGGGTCTGAGGTGCGGGCGGGTGTCGGTCAGGGGGCGTACGAGGCGGGCGGCGTCGTTGTCGCCGAGGGCCGCGTTCAGGTCGTCGACGGCACTCCGGGCGTCGGCGGGCAGGCCGGTGAGGGCGGTGATCTGGCCGGCGAGGCGGCGGAGCTCGGCCGCGTTGTCTCGGGCCCAGGCGGTCACGGTGCGGTCGGCGGCGCGCATGCCGCGAGTGGCCTGCACGCGCTGCTCGCCCGTGGTTCCGGCCGCGCCCGGGCGCAAGCGCAGGTAGCGGCGTTCGGCGGCCTGCCGGCTGGCGACTCCGAGGGGACCGGCGAGGTCGGCCCAGCTCGCTCCTTGTCCGCGGGCGGTTTCGATCAGGCTGCTCTCCCAGCCGGCGAGTTGCTCGCGGACCTCCCGCAGCAGGACGAGCGCGGTCAGAGCGGGGTGCGGGTCGGTCTGCGGCGAGCCCGTCGGCATCCCCAGGGCGGGACGCTGGGCGTCCTGGACGGCTTGGTTGATGGTCTCCAGTGCCGCGGCGGCGGCCGGGAAGGTGACGGGCGGGGGCGGCTCAGAGGCCTCGGGCATGAGGGGCTCCGTAATCTGTCATCCTCTGGATGACGGCTCTGCTTGTCATCGTTTCGATGACATGTTACAACGGGAGCACGTTGAAGCGCATTGGCAGTTCCTGCCTGAACCAACTGGAGGTGTTTCGCGATGTTGATGCGCACTGACCCGTTCCGCGAGATGGACCGGATCGTTCAGCAGCTGTCCGGCTCGTCGGGCACGTGGTCGAAGCCGTCCGTGATGCCGATGGACGCGTACCGCGACGGCGACGAGTACGTGATCGCCTTCGACCTCCCGGGCGTGAACACCGAGGCGATCGACATCGACGTCGAGCGGAACATGCTCACCGTCAAGGCCGAGCGGCGGCCCACGGGCAAGTCCGACGGTGTGCAGATGGAACTCTCCGAGCGGCCGCTGGGCGTCTTCTCCCGCCAGATCATGCTGGCCGACACCCTCGACACCGAGCGCATCGAAGCGGACTACGACGCGGGTGTACTGACCCTGCGCATCCCGATCGCCGAGCGAGCCAAGCCCCGCAAGGTCGCCGTCGGCAGCGGGACCAGCCGCAAGCAGATCTCCGGCTGACCACGTCGGCCGGCCGGCGGAGGGCGGGAACGATCCCCCTCCGGCACCCGCCCTCCGCACCCCTGTCGACGCCTCTCCGCCACTCTGGAGGTGACGCGTGATGCCGATGCGCCCCGAGACGTTCCTGGACCACGTCCGCGAACGCGGCGACTACCAGACGCGGGAGGAAGCAGAACGGGTGGCCCGCGTGGTCCTGGCCCTGCTGGGCGCACACCTGGTCGGCGCCGTGCGCGCCCAGCTCGCTGCCCGCCTCCCCGAGACATACGCCCTGATCCTCCTCAACCCGTTGCAGGCCGCCGAGCCCCTCTCCCCGGACCGCTTCGTCCGCGCGACCGCGGCATGGATCGAGGACGCCACCGAGAAGACAGCCCTGTGGGACGTCGGCGCGGTGCTGTCCACGGTTGCCGTAGCAGCTGGAGACGACCTCCTGAGCGAGATCCTCCTCCAGCTCCCGCCAGGCTTCGACCTCCTCTTCGGCCGGCCCCAGCCCACCTGACCGCCTGCCCGAACGCCGGGCTCTTCACGAGAAAGCCGCAGCACCATGTACGACCAGCCGCGACCGGACCAGGCCCGTCCCGCCATGACGTTCGACCAGATGCTGGAACGCGTGCGCTACGAAGGCGCCTACCCCACCCGCGAACGCGCCGAGGAAGCCGTCCGGACCGTTCTGGCCGCCCTCGGCCGACAGCTCGTCGGAGACGAACGCGTCGACCTCGCCCAGCGCCTTCCCGTCGAAGCCGCCCTCACCCTGACCGCCCAGATCCCCGACCCCGACCCCCTCACCGGCTGGGGCTTCGTCAAGGACCTCTCCGACCGCACCGGCGCCACCCCCGCCGTGGCCCGCTGGGACACCGGAGCAGTGCTCTCCGTCGTCGCACGCGCGGCCGGCCCCGAACTCCTCGCCCGAATCCTGCACCACCTCCCCAGCGGCTACGCCCTCCTCTTCGGGCAGGCGGAACTGAGCCGGCTCCAGACGGTCGCCTGACCTGCCCCAAGGGCAGCCGCAACCCGGGAGAGCGCGCGCCGGGCCCTCGTGTGGAACAGCCACGGCAGTGAAACCGAGGGCCCGGTGGAGCGCAAGATCTGGCGAAGATAAGCGTGCTCATGGAACAGGTCCGGCACCACATCCAGGGGGGAACAGGACTGGTTCCCGGAAGGGAATCTGGCCGGCGAGGCTCGGCCCTGGACACATCGCGGGACCGGGGAAGGAATGCTTTCCGGATGGTCAGACCACGAGATGGTGGGTAGACGCGGGCCATGATTCTCTCTACTGGTCTCGCGGCCTCCGGTTCTCCGTCCCTCTTCCTGATCCTGGCGGGCGTGGTAGTCGTCGTGCTTCTGATCGGCGCGTTCTGGTACGGCAGCAGGCGCGTCGCCGCCCGAAAGGACCCGGGTGCGCGCCCGTCGGAACAGAACGCGGCCGCGCGGGAGCGCCAGGGGTCCTGGAAGGCCCCCGACGACCCCGACTCGGGTCCCGCCACCCGGCCGCGCCCGTGACGTCGCCGCGACGGGGTGTGCCTGCCGACGCTGGAGGAAGGCCCAGGAGGGACCCGTGACGAGCACCGAGTTCGCTCTCACCGACCCCTACCCCACCTGATCGCGCTGCCGTCGGCGCCTGCGGCTGCGTGCCCCTGCACGGTGATGTCGTCGATCGGATCCGGGGGCGGCGCTTCGACCTGGCCCCGCTGCCTGGATCGGGCTCTGGCTGGGAGGCCCGGGGCCGTCGGCCGGTGTGCGGCTCAGCGCTTGGAGATGCGGACCACTCCGGTTTCGGTGCCCTGGTAGAGGGTGCCGTCCGGGGCGGCCGTTCCCCGCATTTGGAGCGGGTTGTAGACGAGCCCGATGCCCAGGAAGGAGCTGGTGAGCTGGGCGCCGGTGGCCGGATCGATGACGGAGTGGTGGTACTGGGCGAAGGTGTTCAGGCCGGCGCTGCCCGTCGGCCCGGTCACGGAGACGGTGTAGATCTTCCCGTCGGCCAGGGAGAGCCGGGGAAGTGCGGCGGACTTCACCGGGCTGTTCCACACCACCGAGCACCCCGTTCCCTCGGCGTTGACGTCGATCCGGCTGAGACCGCCCTCGAAGCTCGCGGAGGAGGGCCGGCTCGCCGGAGCGCCCTCGGGCAGGGCCGGGTAGGGGTAGCCGTAGGTGTTGGTGACGAAGACGCTGCGGCCGGAGGCGATGACGGCGTCCTCGGTGCCGCTGCGGGCGTACTGGGTGAGCACGGGGATCCGGCAGATCGGGTCCGGTCCGCCGGCCACCCGGTAGACGAGCAGGTTCCCGTGCGGGTCGGCGTTGTCGACGATGGTGATGTACTCGGTGCCGTTGCCCGGCCCGAAGAAGCTCGGGGTGGTGCCGGTGCCCCAGCTGAGCTGGCCGGGCTTGCGGGCCGGACCCCGGTCGTACGGCGCCCGCCAGTCCACCACGGGGGTACCGTCCGGGCCGGCCGACAGCAGGTAGAGCGCGTGGTCGGTGGCGACGGCGGTTCGGCCGGGGACGGTGGAGATGCTGTTCTGGACGCCCTCGCCGGTGCTGATGCTGCGCACCGCCTGGGTGACGGTGTCCACGGTCCCGATCACACCGCCGCTGGTGGCGAACCAGACCCTGCCCTCCCAGTCGGGGGTCAGGCCGACGATGTTGTCCCCGGCGGGGACGGCGTTGCCGAGTGAGGTGGACTCCTCGACCTGGAGGGTCCATCCGGAGCCGGCGCGACGGTGGCCGATGCGCACGAGGTTGTTGTTCCCGTCGACCACGACCAGCCGGTCGCCGTTGTCGAGGTAGGCGTACACGCCGCCGAAGAGACTGCCCTTGGGCAGTGTCAGGGAGGCGAGGTCGGCCCCGCCGGCGGGGTCGAGCAGGTGCACGGTCGGGTTTTGGCCGAAGATCGTGGTGCAGAGCGCGATCACGTAGCCGTCGCCGCCCACGACCACGGTCGGGCAGGCCGAGGCCAGTGCCGTGCGGGAGTAGTCGATGGCGGACGTCCCGGGCCCCGGGTGGGGTGTGGTGCCGCTCGAGGCGCTGTCGCCGTGCATGGTCGCGGCGCCGTTGGCCGCGGTGGCAGGGTTCTGCGGCGCCTGCGGGCCGAACGGGGAAGCCGGGTCGGCGGCGGCGGGGGCGCCGCCGAGCGCGAGGGTGAGGGAGAGGACGAGCACGGCAAGGCGCCCGCCCGCGGGCAGGGAGAAAGGCATCAGGGGTCCTCGTGACTGGAGGGGGAGGAAGCGGCTGCGGAGCGAGGAGCCGCTGGCCGCACCGGGCGCCGCGGCACCCGGAGACGGCCGGCGAGGGGGGAACGGCCGGCGTGATGGGGAACGGCCGACGGGGCGGCTGCCGATGGTGCGGCCCAGCCCTTGCTTCCGTGTGTGGCGGTTGCCCCCGGAACGGCCCTGACCGAAACGCTATCCGCTGCCCTCACGGTTCGGATCTTTCCGTGGCGGCCTGCCACAGCCTGTTCACGCAGTTCACGTTCCCGCAGCACGCGGGCAACCAATGGCGGGGGCGCACGGACCTCCGCCGGTGTCGCTGCCGGTGACGCGATCAGCCGTCACGGCCGGGAACGGCTCCACCGCGCATGATCTCGGCGAGACGACCGCGCAGCCGGGCGAACTCGGGTGAGGCCCGCAGCGCGGACACGTCCGTGCCGGGCCCCCTCGCCAGGTCCACCGGCAGCTCCGCCACCACCCGGCCGGGCCCCGCCGCCATGACCAGCACCCGGGAGCCCAGCAGCACCGCCTCCTCCGCCGAGTGAGTCACGAACAGCACCGTCGTGCCGAGCCGCCCGGCCAAGTCCCGCACCTCCTCCTGGAGCCGCTCCCGAGTCAGGGCGTCGAGCGCGGCGAACGGCTCGTCCATCAGCAGGAGTTCGGGCTCCGCGGCCAGTGCTCTGGCCAGCGCCACCCGCTGCTGCTGACCGCCCGACAGCTCCCACGTGCGCCGGCCCGCCATCCCGGGCAGTCCCACCCGCTCCAGCAGCTCCGCGATCCGGCCGGGCCGGTCGGATCGCGGCACACGCAGCCGGGCCAGCGCGAAGGCGAGGTTCCCGCCGACCGTGCGCCAAGGGAAGAGCCGGGGCTGCTGGAAAACCACCCCCGCCCCCGCGCCCGGCCAGGGAAGCGCGCCCCTGACCCGGGCATGGCCCGCGGCGGGCCGCTCGAAGCCCGCCACCACGCGCAGCAGGCTCGTCTTGCCGCAGCCGGAGGGCCCGACCAGGACGACGAACTCGCCGGCGTGGATCCGTACGTCCACGCCGTCGAGCGCCGTCACCGGCGCCTTCGCGGAGCCGTAGCGGACCGACACGCCCGTCAGCTCGACGACCGAGGTCCGCGTGTCAGGCTCGTCAGTTCGCGGCACGGCCGAGCTCCTCCACCGCGAGCGCCCGCCCGAAGACCGCCTCGTCCGGCACGGAGTCGACCGCCTTCTGCCCCTTCAGGAACACGGCGGCGTCGTACAGGTTCGCCGCGAGCTTGCCGGGGGCGCCCGGCGTGCCCAGATAGTCGGGTCCGGTCTGCTCCTTCGCGCTGAGCAGCACCAGTTCGGACAGCTGCCGCTTCGCCTCCTCCGGCGGCAGCCCGAGCTCCGCCCCGATGGACTTCGCGGCCTGGTCCGGTGCGGTACGCGTCTGTGCGACGGCCGTGTCCTGCGCCTTGATCCAGGCCGTGACCACTTCCGGGTGCTTGGCCGCGAACGCGTTCGTCACCACGCCCAGGTCGGCCGTCGGCTTGCCCTGCTTGGCCAGTTCACGGCTGGTGACGAGCACCTTGCCGTCCTTGGTCAGTTCGCTCAGCGTCGGCGTCCACACGTAGGCGGCGTCGATGTCCCCGCGCTTCCAGGCGGCGAGCGCGTCCTGCGGCTGGAGGTCGATGGTCTGCACGGACGACGGCTCGACACCCGCCGCCGTCAGCGCGGCGAGCAGTGAGTAGTGGGCCGTCGACCCGAAGGGAGTGGCGACCTTCTTGCCCACCAGGTCCTTCACCGAACCGATCCCGGGCTTGGCGACGAGCGCCTCGTTGTCCCCGATCAGGTCATGGATCCACACCACCTTGTACGGGATGTTCAGCGGCGCGGAGAGCCCCTTGGTGACGGGGCTCGACCCGGCAAGACCCAGGTCGACCGCGCCGGCGATGACGGCCGTGTTGACGTCGCCACCGGACTCGAACTTCACCCATTTCACGTCGACTTCGGGAAGCGCCTGCTCCAGCAGACGCTGGTTCTTCACCACCAGGTCGGCGTTGGGTATCGCCTGGTAGGCGATCCGTACGGTGGTCCGCCCCGAGGATCCGCCGGCCGCGTCGCCGTCACCTGCGCAGGCGGTGGTGACGGAGGCCGTCAGGGCGACGGCCGCGGTGAGCAGGAGGGTGCGGCGGGACAGACGTGCGGGCATGGACGATCTCCGGTCTGAAGTCGGACGACGAGGGAGGAAGGGAGCGAGGGAAGAAGGGAGCGAGGGAAGTAGGGAACGAGGGAGAAAGGGGACGAGGGAAGGAGGGAACGAGGGAAGGAGGGAACGAGAGGGAAGGGGCGGGCGTCAGGCGTGGCCGCGCCACGGCACGGCGATCCGCTCGACGAGCCGCAGCAGTGCGTCCAGCACGATCCCGGACAGGCCGATGGCGAGGATGCCCGCGATCACCAGCGCGGTCTGGTTGTAGCGCTGCGCGTCGCGGATCATGCCGCCGATGCCGGGCACACCGTTGATGGTCTCCGCCGCGACCACGGAGGTGTAGGCGACACCGACGGCGATGCGGACACCGGTGAGGATCTCGGGCAGCGCGGAGGGCAGCCGCACGGACAGCAGCAGCGCCGTCGGCCCCGATCCCAGCGCCCGTGCGGCCTCGACGAGTTGGCCGGGCACCGTGCGTACGGCCGCCGCGGTGGCCGCGGCGATCGGTGGCAGGGCCGCGATGACCAGCAGCCAGATCTTCGGGGCCTCGTCGATGCCGAACCAGATGACGAGCAGCGAGAGGTACGCCAGCGGCGGCAGCGTCCTCAGGAACGTCACCGCGGGCTCCAGGACGACGGCCAGCGGCCGGACCGTACCGATCAGCAGCCCCAGCGGCACTCCGGCCAGCACGGCGTACGCGGAACCGGTGCCGATCCTGCCCAGGCTGACGCCCAGATGCTCGATCAGCAGATGGCCGCCGTAGCCGCGCACTCCGTCGTGCTCCGTGGAGGCGAGGACGAACTGCCGCCACACGTCGCCGGGCGAGGGAACGAGGACCCGCGGCCATACTTCGGCGGAGACCACCGCCTGCCAGGCGGCGAGGAGCACGGCGAGCGCGAGAAGCCGCAGCCCGCCCCACCGGAAGGCTTCGCGCAGGCGGTCCCGCCGGGAGGAATCGCCCCCGGTCCCGGTCCCGGTCCCGGTCCCGGACGGTTCGGGGGAGGGTTGCGGGAGCCGGTCCGGCCCGGACGCCGCCGCCGTCGTCGTCGTGGGAGCGCTCACGGGGCTTCCGCCCCGGTCAGAGCGCGCAGCCGCGGTGCCACTTCCTCGCCGACCCGGTACGCCTCTTCGAGGTGCGGGTAGCCGGAGAGGATGAACTCGTCGATGCCCAGGGCACGGTACTCGGCGAGCCGTTCGGTCACCTCGTCGTGCGAGCCGACCAGCGCGGTCCCGGCGCCCTCGCGGACCAGGCCGATGCCCGCCCACAGGTTCGGCGCCACCGTGAGGCGGGCGGCGTCCACGACCCCGCCGTGCAGCGCGGTCATCCGGGCCTGCCCGGTGGAGTCCATGCCGGCGAACCGCTCCTGGCTCGCCCGTACGGCCTCCTGGTCGAACCCGGCGAGGATCCGGTCCGCCTCGGACCAGGCCTCGGCGGAGGTGTCCCGGCTGATGACGTGCAGCCGCAGCCCGAACCGGACGGTGCGGCCCGCGGCCCGGGCCCGTTCCCGCAGCCGGGCGACGCGTGCGGCGACGGCGGCGGGCGGCTCGCCCCACAGCAGTTGTACGTCGGCCTGCCGTGCGGCGACCTCCTCGGCGGCGGGGGAGGCCCCGCCGAAGTACAGGGGCACGGGGTGGCTCAGGTCCGGATCGGTGATCCGGGCGCCCGCGATCCGCACGTGGGCACCGTGGTGGTCGGCCGTCTTGCCCTCCAGGAGGGTGCGCAGGACCGTCATCACCTCCTCGGTCCGGGCGTACCGCGCGTCGTGCTCCAACCAGTCACCGTACGCCCGCTGTTCGGTCGGATCCCCACCGGTCACCACGTTGAGCGCGAGCCTGCCACCCGCGAACCGGCGGAAGGCGTCGGCCTGCTGGGCGAGCAGTGTCGGACTGGCGAATCCGGCGCGGAACGCCACGAGGAACCCGATCCGGGTGGTGTGCTGCGCGAGTGCGGCCGTGAGGATCCAGGGGTCCGCGCAGCCGAGCCCCACGGGTGTGAGCAGCGAGTGGAATCCGGCCTGCTCCGCGGCGCGGGCCACCTGGGACAGGTACGGGATGTCCGCTGACCGCCGGGTGGCGGATCCGGTACGGCCCTGGACGGCGGTGACACCGCCGGGATCGCGGCCGTCCCCGCCGGTGGGCAGGAACCAGTGGAGCAGGAGGGGGTTTTCCGGCATGAGGGAACCTCGTCGAAGCAGCAGCACGGCACGCGCCGGCACCGAGGGGAGCCGACACGTGTACGTGAGCAGAGGGGAAGGCGGAAGGGCGCGCGAAGGGGGCGCGCGGTTGTTCCGTTCCGTGCGGGATCAGGAGCGGCGGAGCGCGTAGTCCTCAGCGGACCTGCGGATCAACAGCCGTGCGCACGAGGGGAATCGGCCCGACACAGCATGGTCGAAACACGCAGCAGATCTACGTGACGACGCGATACGAGTACGGGGGCCATGGTTCGCATCCTGTCGGGGCGGCTCAGGAGCGTGCAAGCAGCGTCCGAGTGCTGGACCATGTGGTTCCGCATGCCGAGACTCATCGCTACGACCTCAAGCCCGCCCCCACGGGCGGGGCCGCGGCCTGAAGTTCCCAGACCCTGACAGCTTTACGGACGCGGTCTACGGGTTGGACGCCCCGGTGGTGAGCAGCGGGAGGAGACGGTCGGGGGTCAGGGGGAGGGCGCGGAGGCGGGCGCCGCAGGCGTGGTGGACGGCGTTGGCGATCGCCGCCGCTGTGCCGACGATACCGATCTCCCCGATGCCCTTGCTGCCCATCGGGTTGAGGTGGGGGTCGTGCTCGTCCACCCAATGTGCCTCGATGTCCGGCACGTCGGCACAGACGGGGACGTGGTAGGACGCCAGGTCGCGTTCGCGGAAGTCGCCGAAGACGAGGTCCATGGTGCTGTGTTCGGTGAGCGCCATCCCGAGCCCCATCGTCATGCCGCCGATGAACTGGGAGCGGGCGGTGCGCGCGTTGAGGACCCGGCCCACGGCGTAGACGCCGAGGAGCCGGCTCACCCGGACCTCACCGGTGACGGTGTCGACACCGACCTCCGCGAAGTGGGCGCCGAAGGCGTGGCGGGCGTACGGGGACGTCCGCCCCGCCTCCTCATCCGTGTCCGCCTCGACCGTGACGCCCTCGGGCGGCAGCGGGCGACCGGGGTCGGCCGCCAGGGTCGCGCGCAGCGCGGCACAGGCCTTGTGCACGGCCCAGCCCCAGGACGCCGTCCCGGAGGAGCCGCCGGCGACGGGGGCGTCGGGCAGTCGGCTGCTGCCGACTTCGACGGCTACGGAGTCCAGCGGGGCGCCGAGGGCGTCGGCGGCGATCTGGGCGAGGACGGTCGGCGCCCCGGTGCCGATGTCGGTGGCGTTGACGCGGACGACGAAGCGGCCGTTCGGGGCGGCGTGGGCGGAGGCGCGGGACGGGCTCAGGAGTACGGGGTAGGTGGCGGCGGCCACGCCCGTGCCGGCCAGCACGTCCCCGTCCCGCCGGACGCCGGGGCGCGGGTCCCTGTCCGCCCAGCCGAACCGGCGCGCGCCGTCCCGCAGGCAGGCGGCGAGGCCCCGGCTGCTGAACGGTTTGCCGCTGTCGGGCTCGGTGTCGGGTTCGTTGCGCAGCCGGAGCTCCACCGGGTCGACGCCGAGCGCGTCGGCGAGTTCGTCCATGGCCGCTTCGAGGGCGTACATCCCGGACGCCTCGCCCGGGGCGCGCATCCACGACGGGGTGGGCACGTCGAGGGCGACGACCCGGTGGGTGGTGCGGCTGTGGGGAGAGGTGTACATGATGCGGGCCGGAACGGCGGCCTGTTCGACGAACTCCTTCACCGTGGACGTCTGGGTGACCACGTCGTGGGCGAGAGCCGCGATCGTTCCGTCGGCGGCGGCGCCGATGCGGACGCGCTGGATGGTGGGCGCGCGGTGCCCCACGGTGGCGGGCAGGTCACGGCGGGGCAGGGCGAGCCGGACGGGTCGGCCGGTGTGCCGGGCGGCCATCGCCGCGAGGACGGCCGGCGGCCGGGGGGTGCCCTTGGAGCCGAAGCCGCCGCCCACGTAGGCGGAGACGACGGTGACCTTCTGCCGGGGCAGTCGGAACAGGCGCGCGAGGACGTCCCGTACGGTCGTCGCGCCCTGGCTGGAGTCGTACACGGTCAGGCCCTCGTCGTCCCACCAGGCTGTGGCGGCGTGCGGTTCCATCGGGTGGTTGTGCAGGGCGTCCATGGAGTAGGTGGCGTCGATGCGGACCGGGGACGCGGCGAAGGCGGTGTCGAAGTCGCCCCGCTCGCGTACGGCCGGATGGCCGCCGTTGGCCTTCTCGGGCGTGTAGAGACGCGGGTGGTCGGCGCTCAGCCGGACGTCGTGCTCGCTCGGCGCGTAGTCGATCCGCAGCACGTCGGCCGCGGCGCGGGCGTTCTCGGGCGTGTCGGCGACCACGACGGCGACGAGCCAGCCCCGGTGGGGGACCCGGTCCTCCTGCAGCAGCGCGAGGGTCGGGTCGTCGGTGTCACCGAGGCGCGGGGCGTTCTCGTGGGTGAGGACGGCGTGTACGCCGGGGCGCCGCAGGATCTCGTCGGAGTGGACGGCGGTGACCCGACCGCGGGCGATGGCAGCGGGCACCGCGCAGGCGTGGAGGCAGCCGGGCGGCGTCCGGTCGACGGCGTACCGGGCCTCGCCCGTCACCTTCTGGCGGGCGTCACGCCGGACGGCCGCCGGGGGCGGCGCGGTCGCGGGTTCGTGGCGGGTCACGGCGTGGTGCCTCCTCCGGTCGGCGTACGGCGGGCAGTGCGCGGTCGGACGTTCGGCGGGCCGACGGATGCCGGGCGAGCGGGGCGGACGCCGGGCAGGACGTCAGGGGGCGCGGCAGACGGGTGCGCGCGCGTCGTGGTCGTCACGGGGCGGCCGCGGCGGCGCGGGACGCGAGGTCGCCCAGGAGGCTCACGGCGAGGTTGCGGGCCAGCGGCACCTTGAAGCCGTTGTCGCGGAGGGGCTCGGCGGCGGCGAGTTCGGCGTCGGCGGCCCGCCGGAAGGTCTCGGCGGTGGCCGGCGCGCCCCGCAACACCTCCTCCGCCGCCCACGCCCGCCAGGGCTTGTGAGCGAGACCGCCGAAAGCGAGCGCGGCGTGCCCCACCCGGCCGTCCTCGACGCTCAGGACGAGGGCTACAGAGGCGAGCGCGAAGGCGAACGAGGTGCGGTCGCGGGCCTTGCGGTAGGCGCTGAGCGCGCCGCGCGGCGGCGCGGGGAGCGTCACGCCGGTGATGAGTTCGCCCGGCGCGACGACGGTGTCCAGGTCCGGGCGGTCGCCGGGCAGCCGGTGGAACGCGTCGACGGGCACCGTCCGCTCACCGTCCGCCCCACTCAGCCGGACCTCCGCGTCGAGGGCGGCGAGGGCGACGGCCATGTCCGAGGGGTGTGTGGCGACACAGTGGGCGGAGTGGCCGAGGACCGCGAGGTCCCGGTGAACGCCCTCCCTGGCGGGGCAGCCGGAACCTGGCAGACGCTTGTTGCACGGCGTGGACGTGTCCTGGAAGTAAAGGCAGCGGGTGCGTTGGAGGAGGTTGCCTCCGGTGGTGGCCGCGTTGCGGAGCTGGGGTGAGGCGCCGGCCAGCAGGGCCTGGGACAGCACGGGGTAGCGGGTGCGCACGTCGGGGTGTGCGGCGACGTCGCTGTTGCGCGCGGTCGCCCCGATCAGCAGCCCGCCGTCGGGGGTCTCCGCGATGCCGTCGAGGGGCAAGGCGCCGAGGTCGACGAGCAGCGGCGGGCCCGTGACGCCCAGCTTCATCAGGTCGACGAGGTTGGTGCCACCCGCCAGGAAGCGGGCCTCGGGGTGGGCCGCGAGGTGCGCGATGGCCTCCTCGGTACCTTGCGGGCGCACGTACGCGAAGGGCTTCACCGGGTGACCTCCTCGATCGCGGCCACGATGTGCGGGTAGGCGCCGCAGCGGCAGATGTTCCCGCTCATGCGTTCCCGGATCTCGTCCGGGGTGAGGGCGACGGTTTCACCCGGCAGGCGTTCCGGCGGTGTCACGTGCGAGGGTTCGCCGCGCGCCACCTCGTCCAGCAGGGCCACGGCCGAGCAGATCTGGCCCGGTGTGCAGTAGCCGCACTGCAGGGCGTCCCGGGCGACGAACGCCTCCTGGACCGGATGGAGGCGCTCGCCGTCCGCGAGGCCCTCGACGGTGGTCACGGAACGGCCCGCGCACGCGACGGTGAACAGCAGACAGCTGTTCACGCGCCGGCCGTCGACGAGGACGGTGCAGGCACCGCACTGCCCGTGGTCGCAGCCCTTCTTGGTGCCGGTGAGGTCGAGGTGATCGCGCAGCGCGTCAAGCAGGGTCGTGCGGTGGTCCAGGGTGAGCGAGTGGTCCGCTCCGTTGACGCGCAGCGCCACCCTGGACGCGCGCTCCGGCAGGCTCTGCTCCACCGGTCTTCCTCCTCACCTCTGAGTCATCGCCGACGCGCGCTCGAACGTCCGCCGCGCGGCGGTACGCGGGCGAACCCGACCGACCGGGTCACCACCGGCCACGCTCACCGGCCCGTCCCACTGGCGTGTGGACTCATGTCGGGACGGCGTGTCCATCCGTACGCCCCTGCGTCGACGCTATGCGACGACCGCCTCCCCCGCCTCCCGCGAGCCACGCGTCCCGCGAGCCATGCGTCCCGCCCTGAGGGCGCTACGGAAGGCCTGGCTCCGGCAGGCCGAAGTGGCGTTCGACCCGCTGCTTCACCGTGTCGAGGCGAGGTTGCGCTGCCCGCGCGGGAGGGCGCGCCCGGCTCGCTTGGGCTGGTCGATTTCGGGTGAGCGAACCTCCGATCAAACCACTCCGCGGCCCCCGCAGGAGTCCGCTGTGGGCAGGAGCCCGCACAGGCTCCGGGTACGGTCGGGCTGGCTCCGATCAGGTTGAACAGACGGCGCTCCGTGAACGAAGCCGTCAGACCCATTGCTGTCGGGCAGTTGGGCTACTCTCCTTCCTCGTGGACCAGTTGACCGCCGAAGACCCGCCCCACATAGGCCCCTACCGCCTCATAGCCCGCTTGGGCGTCGGCGGAATGGGCCGCGTCTACCTCGCCCGCTCCGAAGGTGGGCGCACTGTCGCGGTCAAGGTCGTGCAGACCGAGTTCGCCCAGCACACCGAATTCCGGGCGCGGTTCGCGCGCGAGGTCACCGCCGCGAAGCGGGTCGGTGGGGCCTGGACCGCGGCCGTGCTCGACGCGGACACGGACGCGGAGACGCCCTGGGTCGCGACCCAGTACATTCCCGGACCCGATCTGCACGCCGTCGTGGCCGAGCAGCACGGGCCGTTGCCCGAGCAGTCGGTGCGGGTCCTGGCCAACCGGCTCGCGCTCGCCCTGCATGCCATCCACGAGGCAGGCCTCGTCCACCGCGACCTCAAGCCGTCCAATGTCCTCGTCACCGTGGACGGGCCCCGGGTCATCGACTTCGGAATCGCCCGGGCGCTGGACAGCATCAGCGGAGACAGCCTGCAGACCCGCACGGGCATGGTGATCGGATCGCCTGGCTTCATGTCGCCGGAGCAGGTACGTGGGCTCCACGTCACCGCCGCTTCCGATGTGTTCTGCCTGGGTTCGGTCCTCGCCTACGCCGCCACGGGGCGGCAGCCCTTCGGGGCGACCGGCAACGGGCTGCACGCCCAGTTGTTCCGGGTCGCCGAGGAGGAGCCCGACCTGGACGGGCTGCCGGAGACGCTCCTCGGACTCGTACGGGCGTGCCTGCAGAAAGACCCGGCACAACGCCCCACGCCGGAGCAGGTCGCCGCGCGCACCGCCACAGAAGGCGTCGACGAATGGCTGCCAGGCGCGCTGCTCGGTCGACTGGGGCGGCACGCAGCACAGTTGCTGGACTTCGACCCGCTGCGGCCGCACACGGCCCTCGCGCCGGGTCAGGTTCCCACTCCGCCGACGCCTGGCCGACCCGTGCCCACACTCCGGCCCGTGCAAGCGCCCGCCGCACCTCAGCCCGTGCAAGCTCCCGCCGCACCTCAGCCCGTGCAAGCGCCCCCCGAGCATCAGCCCGTGCAAGCGCCTGCCACGTCCCCCTCGGACGAGCTCGCGCACGCGCCCACGGTGGGGCCGGGATACGACGAAACGGCACGCTCGCACGTTCCGGCACAGACCCCGGAACTGCGGCGTCGCCCGGCCGTCGTGGCGGGGACGGCAGCCGTCGCGGTGCTCGTCACCCTCGGCGGCCTGCTCGCGCTCCGCCCCTGGCAGGGCGAGGCGGGGGAATCACCGTCCCTGAGTGCTCCGGAGGTGTTGCAAGGGAGCTGGGAGGCACGTCTCAACTTGCGGGACAGGGGCGGCCTGCGCATCGAGGGCGTGCTCGGCCGCCTGCTCATCGATACGAAGGGCACCGCCGAGTACTCCCTGCTGAACGAGGAGCGGTTGTGCGTCTGGGAAAGCACCATCACCGCATCCAGAAGCGACGCGATCAGGCTCGGCTCGAGCCGGCTGAAGAGGGCGAGCCCCAAGTCGGAGGCGGAACGTTGCGAGGACAACACCAGTGACTACGGTTCCTCCGCCCCGGACGGTACGGGGGCGTTCGTAGCCGTATGGAACGGTGCGTTCGAGTGGGATGACGACACGGGTTTTTACGACCACCAAAACGAAGGCATCTCCTACACACCTGACATGTTCGAGAAGGTGCCGCCCGCCAAGGGCGCGCTGCCGGAGAAGTTCCGGGGCTCGTGGGGCGGCCGCGCAGCGGACGGCACCTACCGCTTCGAATTCACGATGGGCGAGGGGCCGACGAACCGCGACATTCGTCTCGTGTCCATCAACGCGATGGGGGAGAGGTGCACGTACAAGGCGGAGGTGTTCTCCCGGGAGCCGGCCCGGCTCCGCACCGCGCCCGCGGAGCTCGCCGACAGCAAGCAGCCATCGGGCTGCGCCAAAAGCACCCCCTCCCTGACTTTCTGGGAGAGCGAGGAGAAGGGAAGGCGGAAGCTGTCGTCCGGGCCCCTCCTCGGCGCCGACACCCCCCTCATCGAAGCCGGGCACTGGGTGGGAGAGCTGACCGCCGTGGGCACCTGACGAGCTCGGACACGGCCGAATGCGCTCGCAGAGCCGGTCGGAGCATCGAGGCCCTGTTCCGCTTCTTCGCCAAGTTCCTGGACGGCGGCGAACCGTCTCATCGAGCAGCCCATGGAGGAACCGGACCGTGTCAGGCCCACGCGACCGGTGGGCGCCTGCCTGGGTAAAACCCCAGGTCAGGCGCCCTTTCTTGTACCCCTAAAAGAAGCCGAGCTTCTTCGGGGAGTAGCTGACCAGCAGATTCTTCGTCTGCTGGTAGTGGTCCAGCATCATGCGGTGGGTTTCGCGGCCGATGCCGGATTGCTTGTAGCCGCCGAAGGCGGCGTGGGCGGGGTAGGCGTGGTAGCAGTTGGTCCAGACGCGGCCGGCTTGGATGGCGCGGCCGGCGCGGTAGGCGGTGTTGGTGTCGCGGGTCCAGACGCCGGCGCCGAGGCCGTAGAGGGTGTCGTTTGCGGTGCGGATGGCGTCGTCGAAGTCGGTGAAGGAGGTGACGGCGACGACGGGGCCGAAGATCTCCTCCTGGAAGACGCGCATGCGGTTGTCGCCTTCGAAGATGGTGGGCTGGACGTAGTAGCCGCCTTGGAGTTCGCCGCCGTGTTCGACGACCTGGCCGCCGGTGAGGATCTTGGCGCCTTCCTGCTGGCCGATCTCGAGGTAGGAGAGGATCTTCTTGAGCTGGTCGGCGGAGGCCTGGGCGCCGATCATGGTGGTGGTGTCGAGGGGGTGGCCCGGGATGATCTGTTCGGTGCGGGCGATGGCGGCGTCGAGGAAGTCGGCGTAGTGGCCGCGCTGGACGAGGGCGCGGGAGGGACAGGTGCAGACCTCGCCCTGGTTGAGGGCGAACATGGTGAAGCCTTCGAGGGCCTTGTCGCGGAAGTCGTCGTCGGCGGCCCAGACGTCGTCGAAGAAGATGTTGGGTGACTTGCCGCCGAGTTCGAGGGTGACGGGCTTGAGGTTCTCGGAGGCGTAGCCCATGATCAGGCGGCCCGTGCTCGTCTCGCCGGTGAAGGCGATCTTGGCGACGCGGGGGGAGGAGGCGAGCGGTTTGCCGGCTTCCTCGCCGAAGCCGTTGACGACGTTGAGGACGCCCGGCGGGAGCAGGTCGGCGACGAGGCTGAGCCAGAAGTGGACGGAGGCCGGGGTCTGTTCGGCCGGCTTGAGGACCACGGCGTTGCCCGCGGCGAGCGCCGGGGCGAGCTTCCAGACCGCCATGAGGATCGGGAAGTTCCAGGGGATGATCTGCGCGACGACGCCGAGCGGCTCGTGGAAGTGGTACGCGACGGTGTCGTCGTCGATCTCGCTGAGGGCGCCCTCCTGGGCCCGCAGCGCCCCCGCGAAGTAGCGGAAGTGGTCGATCGCGAGCGGGATGTCCGCGGCGAGGGTCTCGCGTACGGGCTTGCCGTTGTCCCAGGTCTCGGCGACGGCGAGGGCCTCCAGGTTGCTCTCCATGCGGTCCGCGATCCGAAGGAGGACGGCCGCGCGCTCCGCGGGTGCCGTACGGCCCCAGGCGGGGGCGGCCGCGTGCGCCGCGTCCAGGGCGCGCTCGACGTCCTCGGCGGTGCCGCGGGCGATCTCGGTGAAGGGGCGGCCGTCGACCGGGCTGGGGTTGTCGAAGTAGCGTCCGCCCGCCGGGGCGACGTACTCGCCGCCGATCCAGTGGTCGTAGCGGGCCTGGTACGACATGAGCGCGCCCTCGGTACCGGGTGCGGCGTAACGGGTCATGGGCTTGGCCTCCCTCGGACGCGCCGGCCGTCCCTGGCCGGCGCTCACGGCCGAGTGTGGTGGCCCGTACGTTGCAACCCCGTTGCACCGGCGGACAGTTCCGCCTCCAGGGAGTCGAGCCGGGCCCGTACGGGTGCGAGCCGGTCCGCCGGTACGGCCGCGCACAGCGCACGCCAGACGACCACGTCGTCCTCGCCCCACGTGCTGTACGCCCAGTCCGCGAGCAGCCCCGGATCGCCCCGGTCCACGAGCGCCGCCCGCAACCGTCCCGCCAGCCGCTCCCGGAGCCGTACGACCCCGGGGGCGGTCGACGAGGGAAGCAGCGGGCCCGGGTAGTCGGCGGCGGCCGCCGAGACGGCACCGGAGGCGAGCCGGCGGTCGACCGCTGTGAAGTCGGCTTCGACGGCGCCCGCGAGGCGGTACGGGCGGGAGCGCAGCACATCGGGGCCGAGGAGCGTGCGCAGCCGGGACAGCTCGGCCCGCAGGGTGACCGGGGTGACGTGCTCGTCCTCGTACAGGAGCGTGAGCAGGGCGTCGCCGGTCAGGCCGTCAGGGCGGTGCGCGAGGAGCACCAGGATCTCGCTGTGGCGGCGGCTGAGCCGGATCCGCCGCCCGTCCACGCCGAGCACGGCCTCGTCACGGCCGAGCGCCGACACCGTGAGCCGGCCGGGTTCGGGGGCCGGCGCGAGCAGCGCGAGCTGGGACTCGGCCGCCCGCGCGACGGCCTGGACGAAGCCGAGGCTGTGTGGGTGCGCGAGCCGTGCGCCGCCCGTGATGTCGACCGCGCCGAGGAGCCGGCCGGTGCGCGGGTCGTGCAGGGGAGCGGCGGCGCAGGTCCACGCCTGGACGGGGCGCCGGAAGTGCTCGGTGGCGACGACCTGCACCGGCCGGTCGACGGCGAGCGCGGTCCCGGGCGCGTTCGTCCCGGCCGCCGACTCCGACCAGCGGGCCCCGGCCACGAAGTTCATGCCGTGTGCCTTGCGGAGGGTGGCCGGATGGCCTTCGACCCAGAGCATCCGCCCGGCCGCGTCGCAGACCGCGAGCAGGTGCTCCCCGTCCGTCGCGTACGCCCCCATCAGCTCCCGGATCACGGGCATCGCCGCCGCCAGCGGATGGCCGTCGCGGTGGGCCGCGAGTTCGTCGTCCGCCAGCTCCACCCGCGCCGCCCCGTCGGGGCTCACGCGCGCGCGTACCGAACGCCGCCAGGACTCGGCGACCAGCGGCCGGGCGTCCCCGGCGGCCGGACCAGGGTCGGCTTTCCCCGTCACCCACGCATCGCTCAACTCGGCCTCCCCGTCGAGGTCGTCATGGCCCGTCCGGGTCATCGTGGTGCCCGTGCGGGCCGCCGACAAGCGGCCGGACCGGGCGGCATATGCACCCTGTCCGGGACCCGACGCGAGCCCCTCACGTAGAGTGGGGCTCGGGCCGTGACTGGCGCTTGAGGTGGATCACCACCGGGGAGCGGCCCGGCGGCGCGCGTCCTGTCGGCGCGGGCCCGCCGATGCCGTGCGCCTGGGCGAACCACCTGTCATCGACGACGCCCAGGAGCAGCCATGTCCACCAGCACCGCCACCCTCATGGACGGCACGGCCCTCGCCCGCCGCACGGTCGAGGAGACCGCCGCCCGCGCCGCCGAGATCACCCGCCGCACCGGCGTCACGCCGTGTCTCGCGACCGTCCTCGTCGGCGAGGATCCCGCCTCCGTCACGTACGTGAAGATGAAGCAGAACCGCTGCGCGAAGGCCGGAATCCGCTCCAAGCACGTCGAGCTCCCCGCGTCCACGACGACCGAGGAACTCGTCGCCGCGATCACCGCGCTGTCCGAGGACCCCGAGGTCCACGGCATCCTCCTCCAGCACCCCGTCGGCCCGCACATCGACGAGCGCGCCGCCTTCGAGGCCATCGCCCCTGAGAAGGACGTCGACGGCGTCACCATGGCCTCCTTCGCCGCCATGGGCTTCGGCCTCCCCGGCTTCGTCTCCTGCACGCCCGGCGGCATCATGCGCCTCCTCGACGCGTACGACGTCGAGCTCAGCGGCAAGCGTGCCGTCGTCGTCGGCCGCAGCGCGATCCTCGGCAAGCCGGCCGGTCTTCTCCTCCTCGGCCGCGACGCCACCGTCACCTACTGCCACTCGCGCACCAAGGACCTCTCCTCCGTCGTCCGCGAGGCCGACATCCTCGTCGCCGCCGTCGGCAAGCCGAACTTCATCAAGGGCGAGGACATCAAGCCGGGCGCCGTCGTCATCGACGCCGGCTACAACCCCGGCAACATCGGCGACGTCGACTTCGCCTCCGCCGCCGAGCGCGCCTCCCTCATCACCCCCGTCCCCGGCGGCGTCGGCCCCATGACCATCGCCGTCCTCCTCGCCCAGACCGTGGAAGGCGCCGAGCGCCAGCTCGGCCTGTAGGCACCGAGGCGGCACCGGTGCGGCCCCGGAACCTCGGGGCCGCCCGGCCATGTCCGGCGCGCGCCGGAGTTCCGCAGCGCCTGTGGAGCCCGTGGCGCTGCGCCTGGGCCGGGCCGGGCGGGTGGCCGGGACTGGGCCGGCGCGCCCCGGTGGGCCTACGCGCTCTCGCCCGCCGCACCCGCTGTCAGCGCCGTCGCCAGCGCGACGGCCGGATCCCGGTCCGCCGGCCCCGCGGGCGACCAGTGCGCGCCTTCCCTGGCGTACGGCCACCAGCGGCCGTCCGAGCCGAGCCGCAGCTGCGTGTCGTCGCTCCCGGTCGTCCACCGGCAGCCCGCGGACCGTCGCAGGGCCGGCCGCTCGTCGTCCTCCCACGCATCGGCCAGCCGCGTCTCCGCCCAGGCGAGGCCTTCCGCGTCCGGGGTCCACTCCTCCTCCAGTACGGAGAGGGCGGCGGCCCCGCCGAGGCGCCACGCGCGCGTGGCGAGGTCCAGCTCGGCCGGAGTCCGGCCGGAACCGGAGGCCAGCCGGGCCGTGATCCATGACACGGGGGAGTCGGCCGCGAGCCGTACCGCGTCCTGAGTGGCCGTCAGCTCCGGTGCGGCGGTGCCGGACGAGGCGAGGGACGCCACCAGCATCCGATGGGCCCGGGCCGCCGCGTCCGTCGCGAGGAACTCCAGCGCCGTCGGGTCGACGCCGGGCTCGGGGTCCGTCTCCGTGTCCAGCGAGGGCGAGACGCCGGGTGCGGCAGGGGCGGCCGGGGGGTCGGGCAGAGGCGGCAGGAGGAAGGACTCCGCGTACGCCTCGGCGGCGGGGACGCCCGCCATGCCGCCGACACCCGCCGGAGCGTCCTCGGCGGGCCCGTCGTCGCCCTGGCGCCCGCCGCTCGGAGCGAGGGCGCGGGCGGCGCTGCGGGCCTGGAGCTCGTGGAGGAGGGTGCGTTCGCCGCGGCCGCGCATCAGGAGCAGCACGAAGGGGTCCTCGTCGAGCAGCCGCGCGACCTGGTAGCAGAGCGCCGAGGTGTGCGGGCAGTGGTCCCAGGCCTCGCAGCCGCACTCCGGCTCCAGGTCGCCGATGCCCGGCAGCAGGTCGAGACCGGCGGCCGCGGCGTCCTCCACCAGATGCGGGGGCATCTCGCGGTCGAGGAGCGCCGCGATGTGCCCCGCGCTGTCCACGGCGAGGTCGAGGAGCCGCTCCCACTCGTCCTCCGAGAGCTCCCGCACCAGGACGTCGCTGCGGTACGCCGTGCCGTCGCGGTCCTTGACGACCGCCGTGATCCGGCCGGGCCGTACGGTCACGGCACCCACCGCTCCCGCGCGCGCGTGGCGGCGCCCGGCCTTCAGCTGCACCCCGTCGAGCGCGGTGTCCTCCAGGGCCTTGAGCCAGGCCCGGCCCCACCAGGTCCGGGCGAAGGCCGTGCCCTGCGTCGGCGGCAGCGCCGTGAACGTCCGCTCGTCGCCGCCGTGCCCGGGGCCCGGAGCGGCCTCGTGCCCGCCGTACGATCCGCCGCCGTGCCCGCCGTACGATCCGCCGCCGTCCCCGCCGGGTCCGTACTCGTCCCCGTACTCGTTTCCCGCCCCGCTCATCGTCCGTCCCCTCGCAGTCGCACCAGCTCCGCCAGTTCGGCATCGGTCAGTTCGGTCAGTTCCCTCGGGGCGTCCGAGTCCGCGCCGAGGACGCTGTCGGCGAGTTCCTTCTTGCGGTCGAGCATGGCCGCGATGCGGTCCTCGACCGTGCCCTCGGCGATGAGCCGGTGGACCTGGACCGGGCGGTCCTGGCCGATCCGGTAGGCGCGGTCGGTGGCCTGTGCCTCGACGGCCGGATTCCACCAGCGGTCGTAGTGGACGACGTGCTCGGCGCGGGTGAGGTTGAGGCCGGTACCGGCCGCCTTGAGGGAGAGGAGGAAGACGGGGACGTCACCGTTCTGGAAGCGCGCGACCATGGCTTCCCGTTCGGCGACGGGCGTTCCGCCGTGCAGGAACTGCGTGCGCACGCCCCGCGCCGCCAGATGCGCCTCCAGGATCCGGGCCATGCCCACGTACTGGGTGAAGACCAGCGTCCGGGCGTCCTCGGCGAGGATGGTGTCGAGCAGTTCGTCGAGCAGTTCGAGCTTGCCCGAGCGGCCTTCGATCCTCGGCCGCTCCTCCTTGAGGTACTGGGCGGGGTGGTTGCAGATCTGCTTGAGGGCGGTCAGGAGCTGCATGACGAGGCCCCGGCGTTCCATGCCGTCGGCGTCGGCGATGTCGGCCAGGGTCTCCCGTACGACGGCCTCGTAGAGGCCGGCCTGCTCCGGTGTCAGGGAGACGGCGCGGTCGGTCTCCGTCTTCGGCGGCAGTTCGGGGGCGATGCCGGGATCGGACTTGCGGCGGCGCAGCAGGAACGGGCGGACGAGGGCCGCGAGCCGTTCGGCGGCGGCCGGGTCAGCACCGCCTTCGACGGCGGCGGCGAAGCGGGTCCGGAACGCGCCCAGGGTGCCGAGCAGCCCTGGCGTGGTCCAGTCGAGGATCGCCCACAGTTCCGAGAGGTTGTTCTCCACGGGGGTGCCGGACAGCGCCACGCGTGCGCGTGCCCGGATCGTCCGCAGCTGCCGGGCGGTCGCCGAGTACGGGTTCTTGACGTGCTGGGCCTCGTCCGCGACGACGAGTCCCCAGTCGTGTGCGGCGAGCCGTTCGGCGTCGAGGCGCATGGTGCCGTAGGTGGTGAGGACGAAGCCGCCGTCGGCGAGCTCGTCCAGGTCGCGGGTGGCGCCGTGGAAGCGGCGCACCGGTGTGCCGGGCGCGAACTTCTCGATCTCCCGCTGCCAGTTGCCCATGAGCGAGGTGGGACAGACGACGAGCGTGGGGCCCGCGGCGGCCGGGTCGGTCTGGCGGTGGAGGTGGAGCGCGATGAGGGTGATCGTCTTGCCGAGGCCCATGTCGTCGGCGAGGCAGCCGCCGAGGCCGAGCGAGGTCATCCGGTGCAGCCAGTCGAACCCGCGCAGCTGGTAGTCGCGCAGGGTCGCGGCGAGCGCGGCGGGCTGCGCGATCTCGGGCCGGCCGCCCTCGGGGTCGGCCAGCCGTTCGCGAAGCCGTTCCAGCCAGCCGGTCGCCGCCACCTCGACCGGGCGCCCGTCGACCTCGGTCGTGCCGGTGAGGACGGCCGCGAGGGCGTCGACCGGCGTCAGCTTGCGGTCCTGCCGGTCCCTCGCCTTCCGCACGTCGGCCGGGTCGACGAGGACCCAGCGGTCGCGCAGCCGGACGAGCGGCCGTCCGGCCTCGGCCAGAGCGTCGAGCTCCGCCCGGGTCAGTTCCTGGTCACCGACGGCGAATCGCCAGTGGAAACCGAGCAGCGCGTCGGCCGACAGGAACGAGGGGAGGGCGGAGACCGCGTGCCCCTCGTCCGCACCGGCGGGTGCGGCGGCCCGTTCGTCCGCCTCAAGCGGGCCGATCGCCCCGCGCGAGGTCAGCCGGTCCGCGAGCTCGCGCGGCCAGTGCACCTGGACGCCCGTCGCCGCGAGGGCGCGGGCGGCCGGGCCCAGGAGTTCGGCGATCTCCTCGTCGGCGAGTTCGACGGTGTCGGGAACGGCCGCCGAGAGCAGCGGGGTCAGCGCGGGCCAGGCACGGGCGGCGCGCCGCAGGGCGAGCAGCGCGTCCATCCGGGCTCGCGGCCCGAAGGCGGCCCCGGCCGGTCCGGAGCCCGCCCACACCTCCGCCGCGTCCGCGACCAGGGTCGGGTCGGCGACGCCGTGCAGCTGGAGCACGGCCCGGAAGGCCGGTGCCTCGGCGGACTCGGCGGTGAAGCCGGGCAGTTCGATGCGCAGCGACAGCCGTACGCCCGCGTCGTGGACGGCCGCCACGTCGGCGGCCCACGCCCGGTGCTCGGCGACCGTCTGAGGCTCGTCGGCGGCGAAGGCGGGGCCACCGGCGGCGAGCGGAGCTGCGGGGGTACGGGGGAGGGTGTCCGCGACCGCGTCGGCGAAGGCGCGCAGCAGCGCCTCCGGGTCGGGCAGCAGCAGCGGCTCGTCGAGGGAGAGCGGTACGGCGTGGGCGGTGGGCGGCATCGACGCGGCGAGCGTCCGGAGTTCCGCCAGCTCGCCGGGGCCCAGCGGCCCCGCACGCCAGGCGTCGTGGTCGCCGGGGGAGACGCCGGGCAGCAGGAGGCCACGGGAGACGACGTCGAGGGCGAGGAGCGAAGCGGCGCCCCAGAAGGCCCCCGCCGGCGAGGCGGACTCCGAGAACCGCGCGCGGATCAGCAACGGCAGGGCGTCCCGTACGGAAAGGGTGTGCGCGGGGACGGTCACGGGCTGGTGGTCGACGGCGTCGACGACGGTGAGCTCCCGCACCTCGGCCGGCCCGCAGGCCTCGGGCAGCTCGTCGCCGTCCGGCGACCAGAAGGCGATCCGGCCGGCGCGCGGCGGATCGGCGGGAAGGAACACGGCGGCGTGGCGGGTGAGTGCGGGGGCGGGTTGTTCCTGGGCGAGAAGGGGAGCGGGAGCGGGTTCGCGGGCCGAATCATGGGGTCCGTGCGACAGCGACAACGCATTCCTCAAATTTGACTACCTGGGGTTCGAGCGGCCGAGGATACCCCGCCGTCCACCCCTGACACGTCATCAACCGCCGTGATCCGCCTCACAGGGGCAGGGGGTGGGGCTGTCCCCACCCCCGCACCCCGGGTCGCCCCCTGTCGGGGACGGGTGGTGACGCCATGGCCCCGGACGATCACGGATCCGTACGTTCTCGGTAGACGCCCAGCAGCGCCCGACACCCCTGACCGACAGAACCGGAGCCCCTCATGTCCCAGGCCACCGTCCTGCCCCCGGCCCCCGCGCCGTCCGTGGCGGTTCCCACGGTCATCACGGCGAAGCCAGGCCGTGCCAAGGGCGCCAGCGAGTTCAGCCCGCTCCTGCGCACGGTCAGGGAGCAGGGACTCCTCGAACACCGGCCTGGCTGGTACGCCCGGGGCATCGCCGTCAACCTGCTCGGCTTCGCCGCCGTCGTGGCCGGCCTCGCCCTGATCGGCCCCTCCTGGTGGGCGCTGCTCCTCGCGGTCCCCCTGGCCCTGCTGTCCGCCCGGGCGGCGTTCGTCGGCCATGACGCGGGCCACGCGCAGATCACCGCCGACCGGCGGGCGAGCCGGATCATCCAGCTCGTCCACGCCAACCTCCTGCTCGGGATGAGCCGGGAATGGTGGAACGACAAGCACAACCGCCACCACGCCAACCCGAACCACCTCGACAAGGACCCCGACGTGGCGGCGGACATCCTCGTCTTCGCCGAGCACCAGACGGCCGGCCGCACCGGTCTGCGCGGCTTCCTGACCCGTCACCAGGCCTGGCTGTTCTTCCCGCTGACGACCCTTGAGGGCATCGCCCTGAAGGTGTACGGGGTCCAGGCCCTGCTCGCGAAGGACGGCCCGTGCCGCACCCGGCGAGAGCGCCTCGTCGAAGGCGGCCTGCTCCTGGCCCACTTCGCCGGATACGCCGCCCTCCTCCTCACCCTGCTCACCCCCGCCCAGGCCCTGGTCTTCGCGCTCGTCCACCAGATGCTGCTCGGCGTGCACCTGGGCATGGCCTTCGCGCCCAACCACAAGGGCATGGAGCGGCCGGACGAGCACGAGGACGGCGACAGCTGGGGCCATCTGCGCCGACAGGTCCTCACCTCGCGCAACATCCGTGGCGGCGCCCTGACCGACTGGTTCCTCGGCGGGCTCAACTACCAGGTCGAGCACCACCTCTTCCCGAGCATGCCGCGCCCCCACCTCCGGCTTGCCCAGCCCGCCGTCAAGGCCCACTGCGCCGCGCTCGGCGTGCCGTACACGGAGACGGGCTTCGTCGACTCGTACCGCCAGGCCCTCGGCCACCTGCACGAGGTGGGCGCGCCGCTCCGCTCCGAGGGCGCCGAGTAGGGTCGTACCCGCAGGGCGCGATGTGATCATCGGTCCGGGCGGGCGGTCGGCCGCCGCCCGGACGGACAGCGAAGGGGGAGCTCTCACCATGAGCGGCGGCACCGTCACGACGGTCAGCAGCAACGGCACCTACTCGTTCACCAAGCCGAACCGGGAGGACATCACGCTCCTCACCGGGCTCGGGGTGGAGGGCGACGTCCACGCGGGCGTCACGGTGAAGCACCGTTCCCGCGTCGCGCAGGACCCCACCCAGCCCAACCTGCGGCAGGTGCACCTCATCCACGCCGAGCTCTTCGACGAGGTCGCGGACGCCGGCTTCGAGGTCGAGCCCGGTGACCTCGGGGAGAACATCACGACCCGGGGGATCGACCTCCTCGGCCTGCCCACCGGCACCGTCCTGAGGATCGGTGCCGAGGCGGTCGTCGAGGTCACCGGACTGCGCAATCCCTGCGCCCAGATCGACAACTTCCGGCACGGACTGCTCAAGCAGGTCGTCGGCCGTGACGAGAACGGCGAGATCGTCCGCAAGGCCGGGATCATGGGCATCGTGCTGACCGGCGGGAAGGTCGGCCCCGGCGACTCGATCACGGTCGAACTCCCGGCGGAGCCGCACCTTCCGCTGGAGCGGGTCTGAGCCCCGGGGGCTCAGCCGCGCATCCCGCTCACTGCTCCAGAGAGCAGGAGTTGACCAGGTCACCGCCCGCCGGCCGCGCGATCGTGCGGTCCGCGGGCGGAGCCGTACCCTCCTCGACCCAGCCGGTCAGCGCGTCGAACGCCGAGCGGTAGCACGGCAGGATCGGACGCAGCCGGTCCGGGTAGGTGTCGTACAGGCCGTCCGTGTGCGTCCCGCCCTGCACCGTGTAGTACCGGTGCAGTCCTCCGCGCCGGCGCGCCTCGATCATCCCGGCGTACACATCGGAGTCGGTCGCGATCGGCAGCAGGGTGTCGAGGTCGCCGTGCAGGGTGATGAGCGGCTTGCCGATCCTGCCGGTCAGCGCGACCTTCGCGACCGCGCGGTGCACGGCGGCGGGACGGGACGCGTAGTCGTAGGAGGCGTCCGAGGCGCACGGCGCGAGGATCTGCTCCACCGTGCCGCCGATCGAGGCGCCGGGGCAGGCCGGGTCGTACGCCGGGTCGAACTCGACCCGGAACATCTTCTGCGTCAGCCCCCAGTACGCCTTCTCGTGGTACGGCCACAGGAAGCGCGAGCCGGGCGCGAAGCCCGCCGCGATCAGATCGTCGTCGGTGGCCAGGCCCTGCGACCGCGCCACCGTGACCGGCAGGCTGGTCAGCAGGTTCGGGCCGCGCGTGGTCCACAGCACGCCCTCCCAGTCGACCCCGCCGTCGTACAGCTCGGGCCGGTTCTCCAGCTGCCAGCGCGTCAGATAGCCGGCATTGGAGATGCCCGTCATGTACGTGTGCTCGGGGCCCTTCCCGTACCTCTGCCGTACCGCCTTCTTGGCCGCCCGGGTCAGCTCGGTCACGCGGCGGTTCCACTCGGCGACCGCGTCGCCCGGCTCCTGCCCGTCGGTGAAGAAGTTCGGCCCGGTGTTGCCCTTGTCGGTGGCCGCGTACGCGTACCCCTGCGCGAGGACCTGGTCGGAGATGAGCGCGTCCGTCGAGTACTGGCGCCGCGTGCCCGGCGCACCGGTGACGACGAGCCCGCCGTTCCAGTCGTCGGGCAGCCGGATCACGAACTGCGCGTCGTGCGCCCAGCCGTGGGTGGCGTTCAGCCGCGAGTCGTCGGGGAAGTACCCGTCGATCTGCAGGCCCGGTACCCCCGAGGGGTTACGGGTCCCCTTCGCGGCCAGACCCGCCTGGTCCGCCGTGTCGGTGTACGACGTGCCGGCGAGCCCCGCGGTCGTCAGGTCCTCCAGACACGCGGCTTGCTGGTGTTCGGCGCCGGGCACCCGGAGCCGGTCCTGCCGCGCGCAGTGCGCGGCGGACCCCTCCGAGGCCCCGGCGGGGCTCGCGGGAGCGAGGACGGTGACCCCGGTCAGCAGCGCGGCGAACAGGGAGACGCCTGGGAACAGGCGCATGGTGGGCCTCCGATGGGACGACGTGACGATGTACAGCGCCACATCGTGCGGTCCCCTTCCACCCCCGGACCATGGTTCGGAACCACACCTCGGCCCATCGCCCCATGTGGGCGCCGAACGCGCCGGTCTTCCGTCGACCCCACTCGCTACCCTGCCGGGATGGAGATCTCCACGACGGACGACATCCGCGCACTGCACCTCAAGTACGCCCCCGACGAAGCGGCCTTCGAACGCGTCTTCACCCACTGCGAGATCGTGTGGAAGGTGGCCCAGCACCTCATGTCACGCGGCGCGGACCGGGACGTGGACCCGGAGCTGGTCCGGGCGGGATGCCTCCTCCACGACATCGGCGTCTACCGCCTGTACGACTCCGAGGGGCGCCGCGACGGCCGCAGCTACGTGCTCCACGGCATGCTCGGCCACGAGCTCCTCGCCTCCGAAGGCCTCCCCGAGGTGCTCTGCCGGTTCTGCTCCTGCCACACCGGCGTCGGCCTCACCAAGGAGGACATCCTCACGCAGGGCCTGCCGCTGCCTCCGGCCGACTACGTCGCCGTCAGCCCGGAGGAGCGCCTCGTCATGTACGCGGACAAGTTCCACAGCAAGAGCACCCCGCCGCGCTTCGTGTCCCCCGAGACCTACACGGTGGCCGTCAGCCGCTTCGGCGCCGAGAAGGTCGCCGCGTTCGGGACGCTGAGGTCCGTGTACGGCGACCCGGAGCTCGACGGCCTCGCGGCCGAGTACGGGCACGCGGTGACCTGAGTTCGGAGCCGGTCAGGACGGGCGCACGGCCAGCGCGGAGAGGCCTTTGAGGAGCGCGGCCAGCTCGGGGCCCCGGGGCACCGGCAGCACCTCGCGGGGCACCTCGTCGAGGAGGACGAACGCCATGTCGTCACTCCGGGCCGCCAGCGACCAGCCGGGGCCGTCCGCGCGCAGGGTGCACGCCCCGTCCTCCGAGGCGGCGTCGGCCCGGACCCGGCCGACGGGCGGCGCCTTCTCCAGGTAGCCCTGGAGCTCCCCGAGCGCCCGCCTGACGCCGTCGTACGGGTCGGGGGCGGCCGCGGCATCGTCGACGGCCGGCATGTCGGCCGCGGAATCCTCGTCGAGGGACGGCGCGTCGGCCGCCGAATCCTCGTCGACGGACGGCGCGTCGGCCGCCGAATCCTCGTCCCTCCTGGCCCGCCAGGACGCCCAGTGGAGCGCCACCTCGTCGGCGCCGAGGCGGCGCTGGGCAGGGCCCCACTCCGTACCGGAGGGCGGGACCAGCGGATCCGGGTCCCCCTCCTCGGGCTCGGGGTCGTGCGGGTCCGGCACGCCGGGAGCGCGGCTGGCCAGGTCGAGCGGCCAGCCCGGCAGGCCGGTGACCACCGAACGCTCGTCGGGGGAGAGGTCGTACGCCATGCCGCAGTCCCAGGAGGAGATCGCGACGGCGACGAGCGAGACGTCGTCCACGACGACCGTCCACCGCGCCCCGAGCCCGTCCTGGCCGAAGACGAGCCCGTATCCCCGGGCGTGCGGCTGGAGCCCCAGCGCGGCACAGGCCGCCGGGTAGTCGTCGCCGAGCACGCTCAGGAAGCGCTCGGGCGTCAGCAGCGCCGCGGTCAGCACGAACAACGCGTCCGCGTCGCCGTCGGCCCCTGCCTCGGCGATCGGGTCCGTCCCAGCCACTGCAGCCTCCCCATCCGGTCGTCGGCGCACCTTAACCAGTGAGTAACCCGCACGTCGAGAGGCTTCGCCCCGGAACCCGGCCGGTCAGGTCCCGCCGGTCAGGTCCCGCCGGTCAGGCGTCTCCCGCCGGTCAGGCGTCTCCCGCCGGCGGGCGGGGCGGCTCGGCGCGCAGGCCGAGGAGGGAACGGGCGACGGCGGTCGGCGTCTCGTTCCGCTCGCGGGCGAGGGTGAGCAGGGCCCGGCAGGCCAGCTCGTTGACGCCGAAGCTGAGCATGCCGGGTGACACCCGGCTCGCCGCCTCCTCCGCGCGGGCCGGATCGTCCTCGGCGCAGGCCGCCACGTAGGCGGCGGCCGCCTCGAAGAGGTTGTGTCCCTGCCGGGGCCGCGGGGGCGCCGGCGCGGCGGCCGAGGGTGCCCGCCGTGCGGAGGGGAGGAGTCTGCGCAGTCTTTCCGGTACTGGTGCCACGGCCCGCCGCCTCTCCCGGGCACGACTGCCCGGCATGTCCACGGTAGACAGTGAAGTGCCGTGACAGAAGGGTGCGTTGACACCGGAGATCAGGGAGCGGCGCCGTGCCCTGGTGTCCGGACCGCCGGCGTCGCCGACGGTCCGGACACCAGGGGAGGCGTGCCTAGGAGGCGCGGCCGAAGACCGCCGTCAGGGTGTGGCCCTGCTCCTCGAAGGTGACGGCCGTCTCGCCCTGCGTGAGCTCCTCGTCACCGCCGTACGACTCGCCGTCGAGCAGCCAGTCCATGAACACGAACCCGGGGTCGGGCACGGCGGTGGCGATGACGGTGTCGCCGTCGGAGTAGGGGCCGTCCTGCGACAGCGACACGGTGCCGTGGCCGCCCTCGCACTCCACCTTCAGGGCGTGCCGCTTCTGCTCGAAGAGCGCGGTGAGTTCCATGTCGTCGGTGCCGACGCCGAGGGCGATGGTGTCGTCGCCGCCCGCGCTCGATCCGTCGAGCTCCCAGCCCGCGAAGTCCCAGCCGGCGGCGGGCACGGCCTCGTAGAGGAGGTCGGCCCCTTCCAGTTCGGCGCGCTTCGCGGGAGCCTTCTTGACCGTGCCGCTGCCGCTGGTCTTGGTGGTGACGTTCGAGGTCGGCGTGGTGCCCTTCTTGAAGAGGGCGACCAGGGTGTGGTCACCGGCCGGCACCCGGAAATTGGCCGCTCCACCCGTGACCGCCTTGCCGTCGAGCTTCCAGCCACTGAACACGTACCCCTTGGCGGCGACCGCCGAGTGGACCGTGCTGGTGCCCTGCGGGTACGGCCCGGGCGTGGCCGCCTTGACCGTGCCGCCGCCGGCGGGCGAGACGGAGGAGGTCACCGCGCACAGCGCGTCCGAGGTCTTGGCGGCGCGGTACGCGGCGACGGCGACGCCGGTACGGCTCAGCACGTCGGAGTTGTCCGCCTGGTTGGCATTGCCGAGCGGGACGCCGATCGGCTCGCCGCGATACTTCTGCTTCGGGTTGGTGAAGTGGTTGATCCGGTTGCACGCGCCCTTGGTCGCCTTGCGGCAGCTCGACTCGTACGCCATCAGGGACGACCAGTCGCCCTTCGGCGGGAAGTAGCCGGTGGCGCCGTTCTCGGGCTGCACCGGCTGGGTGACGCGGTCGTGGTCGGCGCTCATGTTGTGGCCGATCTCGTGGCCCATGGAGTAGTTGCCGATGGCGGACCGGCCCACGACGTTGTAGCCCCACGCGGCCGTGGACGGGCCCGGGTTGGGCGGCGTGTAGCCGAGGCCGCCGGCGGCACGCCCGGCGGCGATGACGGAGACGACGTCGGCGCCGTACTGGTCGCGCAGCTTCGGGATGTTGTCGGCGACGCCGTCGGTGGGCGAGGCGACCGCGCTGAGCAGGGTGTTCGTGACGCCGTCCTGCGCGGTGGACACGGTGACGGGGGTGGTGGCGACGAGCCGCAGCCGCACCTTGGTGCCGCTCGCGGAGAAGGCGTCGTTGGCCAGCGAGATGCCCTGCGCCGCGAGGGCCTTGATCTGGGCGTCGCCGCCCGCCTCCGTACGGGCGCCCGGGGTGTAGCCGACCAGGACGTCGATGAGGGCGTACCCCTTGCCGCCCTTGCAGGGGGCAGCCGCGCGGGAGGGCGCCGGGGGTGCGGAGGCCAGCCGGCGGGCCTCGGCGGCGATCGCCGCGCGGGGCGGGGTGCCGGCCGGGGGCTCGTCCTCGTCGGTGAGCGGGGTGCGCTGGACGATCATCACCCGGCCCGGAGCGAGCGGCTCGACGGCGTAGGAGTCGCCGCCCAGCATGAACTGGGCGCTGAGGATCTCGTTCCCGGGCGTCTTGTCGCAGCCGCCCTCCAGGGTCACGACGACGTTCTGGTCGACGGTGCCGGTGACGACGCCGTTCCAGATCAGCGTGGAACCGATCGTGGAGCGGGACTGCTCGACGGCCTGGACGGTCACGTCACCGAAGAGAGGAAACGTCACTTCACGGCCGTAACCACTGCCGCACACGGGGGCGAGCGCGGCGGGCAGGACCCGCGCGACGCGGCCCCGGACGTGCTCGGCGCCGAAGTCCTCGCCGGCGTCGTCCTCGGGAGCGCGCGCGTCCTGACCCGCCGCCGCACGCGTGCGCGTGGCCGTGGTGACGCGTTCGCCGTTGTCGGCGCTGAAGGCCCCCTCCGTGACGGCCGCCCGTACCTCGCGTTCGTGCGCGGTCGGCCCGGACACGCCGGCCTCACCGCCGTCCCGGGTCGGCGCGAAGCCGGTCACGGTGGTGACCCCCAGCGCCATCGCCCCGAGGGCCACACCGCCCGTCCATCTGTAGCGGGCCATCTCGTCCTCTCCTCCTGTTTCCCGGGGCACTCGTACCGTGTGCGCCTGGTTCACCTGCAGAAACGACAGAAGGAGTTCCCCGAGCCGATCATGGGATCACCTGTTCGGTGCGAAGATCACCCGCCGTGGCGGAGTGTTCGGCCGGCGTGTGCTCCGCATGGCGGTGCTCCCCGGCCGGGACGGCCGGTTCAGGACTCGCGTACGGCCATGGCCAGATAGCGCGCGTCCTCGTCGACGTAACTGACCAGCCGCCAGCCGGCCTCGGCGAGTACCGGGCGCAGCCGCGGCTCGGCGCGCAGGTCGTCCGGGGTGATCTGCCGGCCGTGCCGGGCCGCGAGCGCGGCTCGGCCGATCGGGTGGAAGAGCGCGAGCCGGCCGCCGGGGCGTACGACACGGGCCAGCTCGCGCAGGTCGGCGACCGGGTCGGCCAGGTGGGAGACGAGTCCGGCGCCGAACACGGCGTCGAGGGCGCCGTCCCGCACGGGGAGGCGGCCGACGTCCGCGATCAGCAGGGTCGCGATTCCGCCGTCACCGCCGGGCTCACCTACTGCGTTCCGGCCACCGCGCCCGGCCAGAATGGCCTGTTCGAGCATTTCGGGGGTGAGGTCGGCGCCCAGTACGGTGCCGGTCGGGCCGACGGCGTCGCGGAGCGGCGGCAGCGCCCGGCCGGTGCCGCAGCCGGCGTCGAGCACGGCGTCCCCGGGGCGCAGGCCCAGTTCTGCCACGGCGGCGGCGTACGCGGGCCCGTCGTCCGGGAACCGGCTGTCCCAGTCGGCCGCGCGGGCACCGAAGAACTCTCGTACGTGTGTGGGGTCATCGCTCATGTGCTCATGATCGCGCACACGGAAGGGTGAACGTTCTGTGTGCACGTTCGAACTCGGCGTGATCGTTCGGGATCATCTCTCTGTCATATTCCATCAGCTTTCGAAATGCGCCCCCGGTGCGCCCCCCGGTGCGGACTAGCGTCCCGGAGCCATGGGACACCTGGACCACGCCACCTTCGGCTGGCTGACACCCGCGCTGTCGTACGCGATGGCCTGCATCGGCGCCGCCCTCGGGCTGCGCTGCACCGTACGGGCGCTCGACGCGACCGGTCGGTCGCGGCGGAACTGGCTGCTCACCGCCGCCTCCGCCATCGGCACCGGCATCTGGACGATGCACTTCGTCGCGATGCTCGGCTTCGGCGTCACCGGAACCGACATCCGCTACGACGTTCCGCTCACCATCCTCAGCCTCGTCGTCGCGATGGCCGTCGTCGGCGTCGGCGTCTTCGCCGTCGGCTACGGACGGGACCGGGTCCGCTCGCTCCTGATCGGCGGACTGACCACGGGCGTCGGCGTCGCGAGCATGCACTACATGGGCATGGCCGCCCTCCGCCTCCACGGCCGGGTGACGTACGACCCCGTCCTCGTCGGCCTCTCCGTGCTCATCGCGGTCGTCGCCGCCACCGCCGCCCTGTGGGCCGCCCTCAACATCCACTCGCCCGCCGCGGTCGCCGTCGCCTCCCTGGTGATGGGCGCGGCCGTCAGCAGCATGCACTACACCGGGATGTTCGCCGTCGGGGTCGAGGTCGCCCCCTCCGCCGCGGTCCTCCCCGGGGCCACGGTCATGCAGTTCATCTTCCCGCTCGCCGTCGGCCTCGGCTCCTACCTCTTCATCACCTCGGCCTTCGTGGCCCTCTCCCCGACGGCCAGGGAACGCGCCGCGTACGCCTCCGCGGGGCGCCTGACCGAACCGGACGAACGCGCCGTCGACGTCGCACCCCCCGGCTTCCGCACCACCGAACCCGCCCGCACACCCACCCCCTGACCCCGCGCGACCTCACCCACCACCCGCCGAAACCCGACCGAAGTGCACCACCCGCCGACGCCCACCCCGCACCACCCGCGCAGGACCCACTACCCGCCGAAGCCCACGCCCCACCCACGCAGGACCCACCGCCCGCCGAAGCCCGCCACCCACCGAAGTTGACCCCGCACCACCCGCGCAGGACCCACCGCACCAGAGCACGAAGCAGCCGGAACGAGGAGGCCATGCGAACTCCCCGCAAGACCAAGGGCACCGGGGCGACACCGCCGCCGGCCGCCGCACGCGGGCGGCGCGCACACGCCGGGCCGCCCGCCGACGAGCCGGGGCGGACCCCGGACGCCTTCCCGGCCACCGGCCGCACCCCCGCCGAGGCGCCGGTCACGCCTCCCGCCGACTCCGCCCCGGCGCCCGGCCGAGCGCACCCCGACAGCATCGAAGGGCCCACCGTCGGGGGACCCGCCACTACGGACCCGCGGACCTCCGGCCCTGGGCGTCGCATGGGACAGGGGCTGCGCCCCCGTACGGTCCGCGCCAAGATCGTGTCGCTCCTGATGGTCCCGGTCGTCTCGCTCCTCGCCCTGTGGGGATTCGCGACCGTCACCACCGCGCAGGACGTCGCCGGGCTCCGCAGGCTCCAGCGCGTCGACGCCGAGATCCGCGAGCCGGTGTCCGCCGCCCTCGCCGCCCTCCAGGACGAACGGCGCGCCGCCGTACGGCAGGTCGCGGCGCCCGGCGCCGGCCGGGCCGCCGAGCTCAAGGACCGCGTCCGCCGCACCGACGAGGCCGTCGACCGGCTCCGCCTCGACGACACACACACCGTCGGCGACACCGGTGACCTGCCGGACGAGGTCGCCGGCCGCGTCGGCGCGTTCGTCGCCAAGGTCGAGGGCCTCGCCAAGCTCCGTACCGCCGCGGCCGACGGCAGGGCCGACCGGGACCAGGTGTACGAGGAGTACACGAACGCCATCTCCGCCGCCTTCGCCGTCGGCGGCGCCCTCACCGGCATCCAGGACGGCGGGCAGGGATCCGACGCGCGCGTACTCCTCGAATTCGGCCGGGCGGTCGAGATGCTCTCGCGCGAGGACGCCCTCCTCGGCTCCGCCCACCTCACCGGCAGCCTCAGCGCGGAAGGACTCCGCGCGTTCTCCGGCGCCGTCGAGACCCGGCGCACCCTCACCGCCACGGCCACCGCCGACCTGCCCGCCGCAGCCCGCGCCGAATGGGCCGAACTCGCGGCGGGCGGCGACCACGCCCGGCTCACCCGGGCCGAGGACCGAATCCGCGCGGCGAACCCCGGCCGGCCCGCCGCCCAGGCCGTCACCTCCGCCGACTGGGACGACGCCGTCACCGCCGTCCACCGCGGCCTCACAGCGATCGAGACCGACGCCCGCACCGAGGCGGCCGGCCGCGCCGACCCCTTCGCCGGCGGAGTCCTCAGCGCCGGCGGCGCCGCCGTCGTCCTCGGCCTCGCGGCCGTTGCCGCCTCCCTCGTCATCTCCGTCCGGATCGGCCGCGGCCTCGTCGTCGAGCTCGTGAGCCTGCGCAACACCGCGCTCGGCATCGCCCGCCGCAAACTCCCCGCCGCCATGCGCCGGCTGCGCGCGGGCGAGGAGATCGACGTCCAGGCGGAAGCCCCGCCCGGGCCCGTCTCCCAGGACGAGATCGGCCAGGTCGGCGAGGCCCTCACCACCGTCCACCGCGCGGCCCTCTCCGCCGCCGTCGAACGCGCCGAACTCGCCAGCGGCATCTCCGGTGTCTTCGTCAACCTCGCCCGCCGCAGCCAGGTCCTCGTCCACCGCCAGCTCAACCTCCTGGACAGCATGGAGCGGCGCGCCGACGACCCCAACGAGCTCGGCGACCTCTTCCGCCTCGACCACCTGACCACCCGCATGCGGCGCCACGCCGAGAGCCTGATCATCCTCTCCGGCGCCGCACCCGGCCGCGCCTGGCGGATGCCCGTCCCCCTCACCAACGTCGTCCGGGCAGCCGTCTCCGAAATCGAGGACTACGCGCGCGTGGAGGTGCGCAGACTGCCCGAGACGGCCGTCGTCGGCGGCGCCGTCGCCGACCTCACCCACCTCCTGGCCGAACTCATTGAGAACGCGGCACAGTTCTCCCCGCCCCACACCAAGGTCCGCGTCAGCGGCGAGCCCGTCGGCAACGGGTACGCCCTGGAGATCGAGGACCGCGGACTCGGCATGGGCAAGGAGACCCTCGCCGAGGCCAACGACCGCATCGCCCAGTCCGAGGCCCTGGACCTCTTCGACAGCGACCGGCTCGGACTCTTCGTGGTCAGCCGCCTCTCCGCCCGCCACGACATCAAGGTCCACCTCCGTACCTCCCCCTACGGCGGCACCACGGCCGTCGTCCTGCTCCCCACCGACCTCCTCCAGGGCGCCCTGCCCCCCGGCCGCGGCACACCCGCGACCGCACCGGGACCCGACGCCACCCACACCGGAGCCGCGCCCACCGGAGACCCCCGAACCCAGGCCTCCGGCGCGGCGCCCCAGACGGCCGGCGACCATCACGCCCGCGCCGCCCGGGAACGCGAAGAGGCCCAGCGCGCCGAGGCCCGCCGCTTCGGCCGGGCACCGGGACCGCGCACACCCCCGCAGCCCGGCCCGAGCGCCACGACGCCCCCCGCGCTCGCGCCCGGCGCACCGGTCCGCCCCGTCGCCCCCACCGCGGGCCCGGCCGTGGGACCGCGCCGCAGCGCCCCGCAACCACCCGCGGGCGCGCCCCGTCCGGCGGACGGCTCCCGTCCGTCGTCCACCCCCCAGTCCGTGCCGTCCCCCCGCCCGCCGCAGCCGCTCACGCGCCCGACCGCCGTGCCCGCACTCGCCGCTCGACCGGACGCGGGGGCCCCGCCCGCGGGCGTCACCGCACTGCGCCCCCGCGACGCCGCCACGCAGCCGCCGGCGGTCGAACACCCGTCCACCACGCCCGAGGCCCCGGCCGGACACGACGACCCCGAGGCCGAACTGCCCCGTCGGGTACGCCAGGCGAGCCTCGTACCGCAGCTGCGCGAGGCACCGGCTCCCGAGCCCGTGCCCACCCCGGCCGCCGCCACGGACACCCGCACCCCGGAACAGGTCAGGGACCGGATGTCCGCCTTCCAGGACGGCTGGCAGCGAGGCGGTGGCGGCGCGTCAGGACCCCGTCGCCCCCTCGGTTCCGGCTACATCACGACCCCCCTCGACGACCCCCGCAGCGAAGGAGACGACGCATGATCGACCACGAGAGGATCACCCACCACCGCTCCGGCGAACTCGACTGGCTCCTCGACGACCTCGTCATGCGGGTCCGCGAGGTCCGGCACACCGTAGTGCTCTCCAACGACGGACTCGCCGTCGGCGCCTCCAGCGGCCTCAGCCGCGAGGACGCCGAGCACCTGGCCGCCATCGCCTCCGGCTTCCACAGCCTCGCCAAGGGCGCCGGACGCCAGTTCCACACCGGCGGGGTACGCCAGACGATGGTCGAGATGGACGACGGCTTCCTCTTCGTCGCCGCCGCCGGAGACGGCTCCTGCCTCGCCGTCCTCAGCTCCGCGAGCGCCGACATCGGCCTCATCGCCTACGAGATGGCCCGCCTCGTCAAGCGCGTCGGCGAGCACCTGCACACCCCGCCGCGGCTCTCGATGACACCGCCGAGCGCCGGCTGACCCGGAGAGACCCATGAACGAGGACAGCACCGGGGAAGGCCCGTCCGTACCGGGCAGTCAGTGGTACGACGCCGACGCCGGACCACTCGTCCGTCCCTACGCGATGACCGGCGGCCGCACCAAACCGGGCCCCAGCAACGTGCGGTTCGACCTCATCGCCCTCGTCGTCGTCGACGACGACCCGCCGGGCCCGGCGGACGAGGCCCTCCTCGGGCCCGAGCACCGGTCCCTGCTCACCCTGTGCCGGGCCGAGACACAGTCGGTGGCCGAACTCGCCGCCGACGCCGACCTCCCCGTCGGTGTCGTCCGGGTCCTCCTCGGCGACCTCCTCGAATCGGGCTTCGTGCGCGTCAGCAGACCCGTACCGCCCGCACAGCTCCCTGACGAAAGAATCCTGAGGGAAGTAATCGATGGCCTACGAGCGCTCTGAGAGCACCGGTGCGGGCGACGAGGCGGACACCGCCCTCGCCCTGAAGATCCTCGTCGCCGGCGGATTCGGCGTCGGCAAGACGACCCTCGTCGGCGCCGTCAGCGAGATACGTCCCCTGCGCACCGAGGAACAGCTCAGTCGCGCCGGTCAGTCGGTGGACGACACCGGCGGCGTCGACCAGAAGACCACCACGACCGTCGCCATGGACTTCGGCCGCATCACCATCCGCTCCGGGCTCTCCCTCTACCTCTTCGGCACGCCCGGCCAGGACCGGTTCTGGTTCCTCTGGGACGAACTGTCCCAGGGCGCCCTGGGAGCCGTCGTCCTCGCCGACACCCGGCGCCTGGAGGACTGCTTCCCCGCGGTCGACTACTTCGAGCACCGGAAGATCCCCTTCGTCGTCGCCGTCAACTGCTTCACGGGCGCGCGTACGTACGGCGCCGCCGACGTCTCCCGCGCCCTCGACCTGGACCGCGGCACCCCCGTCGTCCTGTGCGACGCGCGCGACCGCGACTCCGGAAAGGAAGTGCTCATCCGCCTGGTCGAGTACGCGGGACGGATGTACACCGCACGGCTCCTGGACACGGTCGGCTGACCCCCGGCCACCGGCCGGAACCCGCCGCCCCGATGCCGACCGAACCGCCTCCCGGCCCTTGGTGCCCTCCCGCGGCACGCGCGAGCGTGGTGCGGTGCTTGCCCTGCTCACGACAGTGCGTAAGGCTTGCGGGCGATACGGCGGCCCACGACGGCACGGGGACCACGGGAATCCGGGTCGACGGGGGACGCACCACCCAGGGGGAGGAACACTGATGGCATTGGACAAGGGCCTGGACTGGCTCCTCGACGACCTGACCCAGCGGGTCGGTTACATACGGCACGCGCTGGTGCTGTCGAACGACGGCCTGGTGACCGGCGCCAGCAGCGGACTCGCACGCGAGGACGCCGAGCACCTCGCGGCCGTCTCCTCCGGCCTCCACAGCCTCGCCCGCGGCTCGGGCCGGCACTTCCGCGCGGGCCGGGCGCGACAGACGATGGTCGAGTTCGACGAGGCGCTGCTCTTCGTCACGGCCGCCGGCGAGGGCAGCTGCCTCTGCGTCCTCAGCGGCGCCGAGGCGGACGTCGGCCAGGTCGCCTACGAGATGACCCTGCTCGTCAACCGCGTCGGCGAACACCTCGGCGTCGCCGCACGCCAGCCCGGCCTGCCCGGCGGCGCGCTCTGACGTCCTGAGCGCCTGTGCACGAGCAGTAGTCCGTAAGTGCTTGTCCACAGGTCGTTGTCCACAGGTCGTGCGACTGTCGTCACTCTGCGTTACTTTCTCTTCGTGGGTCCGAGGGGCTCACAGCACGAAGAGAAGACGGACGTACGGGGGAGGGTCACACGATGACGGTGGACGAAGGGACGCGCACGGTCACACCGGCGCGGGCCGCACAAGAACTGGAACTGAGGCGCGATGAGTTCCGGCTCGCGGTCCAGCTCGGTCTGGTGAGGACGGTACCGACGGGCGAGGGCGGACGGAGGCGGGTCGAGCGTGGCGAGCTCGACCGCCTCAGCGCGGCGCCCGACTTCCCCGCCGGACTCCGCGACCGCGTGCGCACGGTCGGTACGGGGGAGGCGGCGGCCCTTCTGTCGATCACCCCCGAACGCTTCACCAAGCTCGCCCGCATGGGATACCTCAGCCCCGTGCGGTTCACCCTCAACCGCTACCGCGCGGTGGTGTGGACGTACCTCGCCGAGGAGGCCGCCGACTTCGGCCGCCGCTGCCCGGCCCTCCTCTCCGGGCGACTGCCCCTCGACCTCCGCGAACGCCTCGCCGCCCACGAGGACCGACGCCCCCGGAACTGGCGCGCCCGCCGGCTCGGCCTCCTCCTTCGCGCCACGGACGACCCCTGGGCCCGCGCCGCCGCCATCGCCTCACTCCTGGACCCCGTCCAGGTCGCCGAAGTCGTCGACGACCCCTACGAACGCGCCCACCTGGACCGGCTCCGCCCCCCGCCCCCCTCCGGCATGCCGACCGCGGCCGCCGCACACGACATCGCCCAACGCCTCACGCGCGCGGACGAACCCGACGAGATCCTGTGGCACCGGATGAGCCTCGGATTGGCTTTGGACGAGGCCCGCGAACGGCGATCGGCGCCGTACCCCGGGGACGGTGCGATCCGCGAGGCGCCTGCCGGGGGCTTCGGGGCGTCTGTGCCGGAGGGCGAGGCTGGGCTCGCGCCACGGTCGGGGTGGGAGCCGGTGCCGGTGCCGGTGCCGGTGCCAGGGCCCGAGCCTCAGCCTCAGCCTCAGCGTGAGACTCAGCCTGAGCGTGAGCCCGTGGTCGTGTCCGGGGTGTACGTGACCGCACTGCCACCGCAGCGGACCCGGCTCCTCGATCGGCTGCGGCGAAAGCGAGGGCCGGGGGAGGGGCGTGTCCGGAGGGGGAGGCGGCCGGTGGCCTGGCCCTGAGGCGGAGGCGGACCGTCGCGGGGGAGTCGGGGTGCGGTGGGGGCGGGGTGTGGGGAGGATGGCCCCATGCTGCTGGCCCAAGTCGCGGAGGTGTCACGGGAGGTCGCCGCGGCGTCGGCGCGGTCCCGCAAGATCGGGTTGCTCGCCGAACTGTTCGCGGAGGCCGACCCGGACGAGAGTCCGCTGGTGATCGCGTACCTGTCGGGGCGGCTCCCGCAGGGGCGGATCGGCGTCGGCTGGAGCGTGCTGAAGGAAGTCGTCCCCCCGGCCGTTCCCCCGGCCCAGAGCCCTACGCTCACGCTGGATCGGGTCGACGCCGCGATGACGGGGCTGGCCGCGGTCTCGGGAGCGGGGGCGAAGGCCGAGCGGACCCGGCTCGTCCACGCGCTGTTCGCCGCCGCCACCCTCGCCGAACAGGAACTGCTGCTGCGACTGCTCACAGGGGAGGTGCGGCAGGGAGCACTCGACGCCATCGCGCTGGAGGGAGTCGCGCGGGCGGCCACCGTGCCGGCCGCCGAGCTGCGGCGCGCGGTGATGCTCGAAGGGTCGCTGCCGCCGGTCGCCCAGGCGGTGCTCGCCGAGGGGGCTGCCGCGCTCGACCGGTTCACGCTGCGGGTCGGGAGCCCCGTGCTGCCGATGCTGGCGCACACGGCGGGCTCCGTGACGGAGGCGGTCGAGGCTCTCGGGCCGTGCGCCGTGGAGGAGAAGCTCGACGGCTTCCGCATCCAGGTCCACCGCCGTGGCGACGAGGTCCGCGTGCACACCCGTTCGCTCGACGACATCACCGACCGCCTCCCCGAGGTGGTGGAGGTCGTGCGGGCCGTGCCCGCTGACGGGTTCATCCTGGACGGCGAGGTCATCGCGCTCGACCCGGAGACCGGGCGCCCGGCGTCCTTCCAGACCATCTCGTCCCGGGTCGGCTCCCGCACCGACGTGGCGGGCGCGCACGCGGCGCTTCCACTGACGCCCGTATTCTTCGACGTGCTCGCGGCGGACGGTGAGGGCCTGATCGACCGGACCGGCCGGGAACGGCACGAGGTGCTCGCCCGACTGCTCCCGGCGTCCCACCGGGTGGGCCGTCTCGTCGTCAGCGACCCGGCGGACCCGGTGCAGGTCGAGGCGGCCGAGCGGTTCTTCACCGACACGCTGGCCCGGGGACACGAGGGGGTCCTGGTGAAGGCGCTCGAGGCGCCCTATGTGGCCGGGCGACGGGGGCGCACCTGGCTGAAGGTGAAGCCCGTCCACACGGTCGACCTGGTTGTCCTCGCTGTGGAGCGCGGGCACGGGCGCAGGACGGGGCTGTTCTCCAACCTGCACCTCGGCGCACGGACCTCCGACGGCGGGTTCGTGATGCTCGGGAAAACCTTCAAAGGCCTTTCCGACGAAATGCTGCGCTGGCAGACGGAGCGGCTGGGTGAACTCGCGGAGTCGGACGACGGGTTCACCGTGCGGGTGCGGCCCGAACTCGTCGTGGAGATCGCCTACGACGGACTCCAGAGATCCACCCGATACCCGGCGGGCGTGACCCTGCGCTTCGCCCGGGTCGTGCGCCACCGGCCCGACAAGCCGGCCTCGGAGGCCGACACCGTCGAGACGATCACCGGCCGTGGCTGAGCCGGCCGTGGCTGAGCCGGGCGGTCGAGCCGTGCGTGGCTGAGTCGGGCGCGGCTGAGCCGGCCGTGCGGGTCTCGCGGGACCGCGTTCCGCGAGGGATGCTGGAGACGTGGCACGACGAGCGCCCGGTACGACGACCGCGTGGCACCACGACCGACCGGCGCGCCGCGAGGAGATGAGCGACGTGTACGACTTGCACATCGACACCGACGTCACCGTGCAGCTGTGCGACTGCAGCCGGGAGGACGCGCGGGCCGTCTTCGACGTCCTCGACCGCGTCTACCAGCTGGAGGACACGGCGACCCCCAATCCACAGACGGCCACGGGACCCGCGCCCACCGTCTGGACGGCCATCTACGACACGGCCGGCGGGCAGCACCAGGAGGTGGGCCCCGCGCATCTGTCCGCACTGGTCGGCGCCACCCTCTCCGGTGGGTACCACGCTGTGGACGAAGTCCAGAAGGTGCTTGCCACGGGCTTCGATATCCAGTCCCTGCAGGCCGTCTCCGGCGACCAGGAGACCGAGGCCCGGCTGCTGCTCGCCTCCCGCTGAGCGGGGGGCGCGGACACCCCGGACGGAGCGGACGGGTTCCGCCCGGGGTTCACCTGTGCCTCCGAGCAGGGACCCCGCAGGTCACCCCGGTATACACCGTGTGTAGAGTTCCTGGCGGTCGTGATCCCCGCCCTGACCAGGCGGGCGCGCGGCTGTACCGAAGCCACTAAGGGGAAAGCGGGTCCCACCATGTTCCGATCCAGGACGGGCCGACGCGGGGGAGCGGCCACCGCCCTGCTCGCCGCCGCGTCGCTGATGCTGACGCTCACCGCCTGTGGAACCGACACGGTCACTCCGCAGGACGCGCGGGAAGAGGCGGGGGCGGGCACCAAGGCCGACGCCGCCGCCCGTCGCGTCGACTGCGAGAAGGTCAAGTGCATCGCCCTGACCTTCGACGCCGGACCGGGCGAGGACACCCCCAGGCTCCTCGACATCCTCAAGGAGAAGAAGGTCCCCGCGACCTTCTTCCTGCTCGGGAACAAGCACGTCAACCGCTATCCCGCGGTGGTCAAGCGGATCTCGGACGAAGGGCACGAGGTCGCCAACCACACCTGGACCCACCGGATCCTGACCGACCTGGACGCCGCCGAGGTCCGCGACGAGCTGTCGCGCACCCAGGACGCCGTCGAGAAGATCACCGGCCGCAAGCCCACCCTCATGCGTCCGCCGCAGGGCAGGACCGACGACACCGTCTCCGATGTCAGCCGCGAGCTCGGACTCGCCCAGGTCCTCTGGAGCATCACCGCCAAGGACTACTCCACCACCGACTCGGCCCTCATCCGGCAGCGCGTCCTGGAGCAGGCGCACGAGGACGGCATCATCCTTCTCCACGACATCTACGACGGCACCGTCCCCGCCGTCCCGTCGATCATCGACGAGCTCAAGCGGCGAGGCTTCACCTTCGTGACGGTGCCGGAGCTCCTCGCGCCCGGAAAGGCCGAGCCGGGTGCCGTCTACCGCCCCGAGAAGGACTGAGATCACCTGATGAAAACGGGTGAGGTGACTCACATCGCCCACCTAGGACCTCTCGGAACATTCGGGAAAGGTTTACCGTTCATACGTATGTGACTGCGAAGGGGCCCGGTCCCCAAGGTCCCCCCCCGAGAGGTGACCGCCCTTCGCCGTCACGACGATCGGCCCCGGTTGGAAACCCCCGTCCAACCGGGGCTTCGTCGTTCCCCGGCGCCCCCGGGCACCCCAGCGCCCGGGCTCCCCGCGCAGGGCACGCGGACGGCGCCCGAGGGGCGCACGCACCGGCGCGTTCGACTCGTTCGAGTGAGCATCGGCATGGTCGCCGAGCCTCCGGGCAGTGATCCCCCGGGCCGTCTGACGATCACCGGAAGGCGGCTCCGACCAGGGACGTTCGAAGGGGGACCACCATGCTGCGTACCGCCGGGCCCGCCCGCAGGGCAGTCGTCACCGCCGCCGCATCGCTGCTGCTCTCCGGCTGCACCGTGGTCGGCCCGGGACGTTCGGCAGGGCCGGGACCCCCGGCCGTGCCGGTCACCAAGGCGGGCCAGGACGAGCTGCTCAAGGCCGCGGAGCGCCGGCTCGTCGATGAGTGCCTGAGCGCCCAGGGGATCAGCCTCGCGGCCAGGCCCCGCGCGCCCGACGAGGACCGTGCCCTCCAAGCGGCGCTCTTCGGCGCCGGACCTCGCGAGCTCTCCGTCACCCTGGCCACGGGCGCCACCGTCACCGCCCACGACGACGGGTGCCTCGCCACCGCCAGGCAGCGGCTCTACGGCGACCAGCGGCGCTGGTTCCGTGTCCAGGTCACCGTCGACAACCTCCGTGCCGAAGCCCAGGCCCGTATGCGCGACGACCCGGCCCACCGGGCGGCGCTCGCCCGCTGGACCAGTTGCGCGACCCCGCCCGACCGCCCCAGGCCCGAGCGCCCCGACCCTGCCGTCGCCGCCCGCTGCGGCCGCGAAAGCGGACTCGACGAGGTGCGCAAGCGCCTGGAGACCGCAGAACTCGTCGAGGTGCGCGCACTGCACCACGACGAACTCACCACCTACCGGCAGCTGCGCGAGCGCGCACTGCTCCGGGCGGCCGCACTGCCGGCAGCCGAACCGCCCGCGAGGCGACCGCCCGCCACCGCACCAGCAGAACCATCAGGATCCCCCGTAGAAAGGCCACACTCCTCGTGAAGCGACTTCTCGCCATCGCCGCCGCCGCACTCCTCGGCACCACCGCGGGCCTCGCCCTCGCGAGCTCCGCGGGGGCCGCCGAATGCCCCAGCGGGGAGTTCTGCGTCTGGCAGGACGCGAACTTCGGCGGCCAGCGCGCCAACTGGAGCGGAGACGACGGCTGGTGGGAGAGCTGGATCGCCGACACCGACTCCTCATGGGCGAACCACGGCATCTCCGGCCCGGGCATCAAGGACCACGTCAAGGTCTACGACAGCGCCTGGCAGGGCGGCAGCATGACCATCTGTCTCTCCCCAGGCCAGGAGGTCGGGTACAACGGAGCCGCCAACGACCGGGGCGACTCCCACATCTGGTCGACCGGCTGCTGAGCGACCCACCCGCGACACCCGTGACGCCCGCGGCCGGCCCGGGGGCTGCGTGCCTCCGGACCGGCCGTGACGGGACTGACGTCGACCCGATGAACTCCGCTCAGTTCTCGGCGCCGAGCCACAGGTCGGGACCGAACACCTCGTAGTGGATGTCCGCCGCCGCGGTGCCGCCGCTCAGGAGGTCGCCGCGCACGGCACGCAGGAAGGGGAGGGGGCCGCAGAGGTAAGCGGTCGTGCCGGCCGGCAGGTCGATCGTCGTCACGTCCGCGCGGCCCGGGCGGGCGCCGGAGTCGCCGGGCTCTTCGTACCAGAGGTGCAGGGTGCCCTGGGGCAGTGTGCCGACGAGGCGGCGCAGTTCGGCGGCGTGCGCGTGGGACGCGGGGGAGCGGTCGGCGTGCACGACCACGACCGGGCGGGCCGAGCCGGTGGCCGCGAGATGGTCGAGCATCGCCAGCATCGGGGTGGTGCCGACGCCGGCGGAGGCAAGGAGCAGCGGGCCCTCGCCCTCGGGCAGCACCAGGTCACCGAAGGGGGCCGACACCTCCACCGTGTCACCGGTGCGGGCGTGGGCGTGCAGCCAGGAGGAGACCTCGCCGGCCGGGTCGCCGTCGACGCGCTTCACGGTGATGCGCCAGTGCGGGTTCCCCGGCGCGGCGGAGAGGCTGTACTGACGGATCTGCCGGGCGCCGTCGGGCAGCGTGACCTGGACGCTCACGTACTGGCCGGGGCGGAAGCCGGGGGCGGGGGTGCCGTCGGTGGGCCGCAGGGTGAAGGACGCCGTGTCGGCCGTCTCCTCGTGGCGTTCGGCGATCTCCATGGACCGCCAGACCTCGCCGTCGGGCACACCCGACTCCTGGTAGAGGCGGGCTTCGACGGCGATCAGCGCGTTCGCCATCAGCCAGTACACCTCGTCCCATGCCTGGGCGACCTCCGGGGTCACCGCCTCGCCGAGCACCTCCACGATCGCGGCGAAGAGGTGCTCGTGCACGATCTTGTACTGGTCGGAGGTGACGCCGAGCGAGGCGTGCTTGTGGGCGATCCGGGACAGCATGGCGTCGGGGCGGCCGTCCGGGTTCTCGAGCAGGGCGACGGCGAAGGCGGCTATGGAGCCGGCGAGCGCCTTCCGCTGGTCGCCGTTGGCCTGGTTGCCCCGGTTGAACAGGTCGCGCAGGAGCTCGGGGTGGGCGGCGAAGAGGCGCCCGTAGAACCGCTCGGTGATCTGGTCGAGCGCGCCCCCGACGGCGGGCAGGGTGGCACGGACGACCGGGACGGCCTGCTCGGACAGCATGGCAACCTCAATCTGGTAGATGATCTGCGTATTAAAAGGCGTGTGGGGGCCTGGTGACGCCCGGGGCGTCACGGTTCAGGGGGTGGGGCGTGGGTCGAGCGTGAGCAGCAGGGGGCCGGTCGGCGAGTCCACCAGCTCCGCCACGGTGAGCGGGTCGAGCACCCGGTAGAACGCCTCCTGGGCCTCGCGCAGCGCCCCCCGCAGGCGGCAGGCGGTCCGCAGCGGGCACGGCGGATCGCCCTCGCAGGCGACGACCTCCTCCTCGCCCTCCAGCGTGCGGGCCAGCCATCCCACCGAGGAGCGTCGGCCCAGCTCCGTCAGGGCCAGACCGCCACCGCGTCCGCGCCGCGCCTCGACCACGCCGAGGTGCTGGAGGCGGGTGACCACCTTCGCCATGTGGGCGTAGGGCACGTCCATCGACTCCGCCACCTCGCGGGTGGTGACGGACTCCTCCGGTGCGGTGACCGCCAGGCGCATCACGGCACGGAGCGCCAGGTCGGTGAACTTCGTCAGCCTCACGTTCCGACCGTATCAAAGCGGTATGTGGGGTTCGTATTAAGGGGTGGGTCCGTGCCCGTGCCGCAGGTGCCGCCACAGCCACCAGCCGCCCGTGAGCAGACAGCTGGAGGTGAGGACGATCCCGAGCACCGGCCACCGCCCGCCCGCGATCCGGAGATCCGCGACGACGACCAGGAACACCGCGATCGCGGGCACGAGCAGCGACCCCAGGGCCCGCAGCAGCGCCAGGCCCATGCCCGTGTCGACCCGGACAGCGCGCGGAGTGCGCAGATCGACGGCGCCGACGTAGAAGACAGTGGCCCGGTCCGTCAGCCGTGTGGTGGCCCGCCAGTACGAGGAGGCCATGTACGGCAGCCACACCAGCGGCGCCACCAGACCGACGAGGAAGACGGCCGCCGAGAGCAGGAACTGCCCGACCCGGACGAACCAGCCCGCACTGTCGGTGGCGGGCGTCAGCAGACCGAGGAGCCGGGCCATCCGGAGCACCACGTCCCACAGCGCGGCCCACCGCCCGCGGTCGCTGCGCTTCCTCCGTCGGGCACGGCCGGCAGGTTCGGCACGGCCGGCAGGGGCGACCGCGAGCGCGGCCCGTGCCGTCACCGTGTCGTCGTACACCCCCTGGAGGACCAGGAGTTCGGCCGCCCGTTCCGGGTCCGTGGAGTCCCGGCCCTCGGCGGCGGCCAGTTCGAACACCGTCCGTGCCTGGGAGAGCAGGGCCCCGCAGAAGGCGAAGGGGATCAGCAGCATGAAGGGGCCGCCGACGAAGGCCCCTTCGGCGGTCACCGCCCGGCGCCCGCGTGCCACCACCAGGGCCCGCAGCGCCGCCGGCTCGGCCTCCGGGTGCGCGGCCCGCAGCCGTTCGACGGCGGCTCCGGCACCCGGACCGAGGCGGCGCAGAGCGAAGGAGGCCAGGGCTTCCGGCAGCCTGCCGGGCTCCGCCTTGACCTCCCGCCACAGGGAGCCCGCGAGCCCGGCGGCCACCGCCGCCCCAGCCTCCTTCCGCACCTCCGTCAGCCCTCCTCTGCCCTGTCGCGGGACGTCAGGTCAGGACAGCACCTTCGCCTTCGCCTTCTCGAACTCCTCGTCCGTGATGGAGCCCTTCTCCTTCAGGTCGGCGAGACGGGCCAGCTCGTCGGTGGCGCTGGTGCCGCCCGCGGGCGCCGTGCCCGCCGTCTTGCGGATGTACTCCTGGAACGCGGCCTCGCTGTCCTTGGCCTGCTTGATGTCACGCTGCCCCATGCTCTTGCCGCGGGCGATGACGTACACCAGCACGCCGAGATAGGGGAGCAGGATGCAGAAGATCAGCCAGCCGGCCTTGCCCCAGCCGCTGAGGGAGTGGTCGCGGAAGATGTCGGTGACCACCTTGAAGAGCAGGAACAGCCACATGATCCAGAGGAAGAACCACAGCATGGTCCAGAAGAGGTTGAGAAGCGGGTAGTCGTCCATTCCTGCACACTCCGTTCCCGCGCGGCCGGGAGAGGCCCGCGTTGGAGTGAGTCTCACCCAGCCCCCGTGCCCCCGCATGTCGTGGCGGCTCGGGGTGCGGGCCGCCCACCGCCGTGTTCGGATGGAGACCTCGGCCCGGGGGCAGTGTGATGTGCCCACGCGGAGCCGCGGTTCGGACGAGGAACGGAGCAACATGGGGCCGGTGGAATGTGTCGTGCTCGCCTTCCCGGGGGAGCGGCTGAAAGTGGCGGCGGTGACGGCGATCGCCGACCTCCGCAGGGCGGGACAGGTGCGGCTGATCGATTCGCTCGTCGTCGTCAAGTCCGTCACCGGTGAGGTGTCCACCTCGGAACTCGTCGAGTACGAGGAGTACGACGAGGCCACCGCCGAGATCGGGCCCGAGGCGAACCTGCTCGGCCCCGAGGACGCGGCCGAGGCGGCCGAGACCCTCGAACCGGGCACGTGCGCGCTGATGCTGCTGGTCGAGCACGTCTGGGCGGCGCGGGCGGCCGAGACCATCCGCGAGGCCGGCGGCCACATCGCCGGGACCGTACGGATTCCCCCCGAGCACGTCGAGCAGGCGCGGGACGCCTACCGCGAGGCCGTGGCCGGCGCCGCGGCCGGAAGGAGCTGACCCGATGTTCATGCGACGCCGCCCGCTCGTCCGACCCGTGATCCGGCCCGCCGGCGCCCCGCTGCTGCGCGGCGCCCTCGTCGGCGGCGCGGCCTACGCGGCCGGCCGCAGCGCCGCCCGCTCCGCGCGCCGTGAGCAGGACCAGGAGCAGGCCATCGCCGAACTCCAGGCCCAGCAGCAGACCTCCGCCGCACCCCCACCCGCCCCGGCCGCTCCGCCGGCTCCCGTCGCGCCCCCTCCGGCCCCGGCCGCGGCGGCCGCGCCGAGCGTGACCGACCAGCTGACCCGCCTCGGCGAACTCGCCCAGCAGGGGCTGCTCACCCCCGAGGAGTTCGCGGCGGCCAAGGCGAAGCTCCTCGGCGTCTGACGACGCACCCGGGCCCGGCCGCCAAGCGCAGCCGGGCCCGTGGGCGTGTGGTCGGACGTCAGTCCTTGCGCAGGGCCGCCAGGGCGCGGTCGGCGTGGGCGCTCATGCGGAGCTCGCTGCGGACGACCTCGCGGATGCGCCGGTCCTGGCCGATGACGAAGGTGACGCGCTTGGTCGGGGCGAGGGAGAAGCCGCGCTTGACGCCGAAGCGTTCGCGTATGGCGCCGTCCGTGTCGGAGAGCAGGGGGTAGCCGAGGGAGTGCCGCTCGGCGAACTCCTGCTGGCGCTCGACGTCGTCGGAGCTGATCCCGACGGGGAGCGCGCCGACGGCGCGGAACTCGGCCGCGAGGTCGCGGAAGTGGCAGGCCTCGGCCGTGCAGCCCGGCGTCATGGCCGCCGGGTAGAAGAAGAGGACGACCGGCCCCTCGGAAAGGAGTCCGGTGAGGGAGCGCGCCGCGCCCGTCTCGTCCGGAAGGCTGAAGTCCTCGACGAGGTCACCGACGTTCATGGCAGTCCGTCCCCGATCCGTGCCCGCGACGCCACCGGTGCCTCCGGTGGCCGGTCGGTGACGTTACCGCAGGGTACGACCGACCGGAACGCGGGGGTGCGTGCGGGCGGTACTGGCGGGAGTGCGGGCCTCAGGGTTGATCCCATACGAGCGTGTAGCGCCAGAACAACCGGCGTCGAATCCTCGCCCCGGGGAGGACGTCCGCGGCTTCGCGGACGATGTCGTCGAAGGTCATGTCCGCCGAGCGGGTGGGGGCCGTCATGGAGACGGGCCGTGGCGCGGGGCGCCCCCTGTTCTTCAGCCAGCCCATGGCGGCGTTGGCCGGAATGGCGACGGCTCCGAGCAGGTGGTCCACAGGGGTCTGCGCGCGGGACAGGCCGACGATCACCAGGGTCCCTCCCGGGGCCAGATGGCGGCGGAACCGGGTGAGTGTCTGGGTGAACGGCATGTGGTGGAGGGTGGCGACGCAGGTGATGACGTCGTAGGAGCCGACGGGGAACTCGGCTGTCGCGTCCGCGACGCCGAAGGTCACGGGCAGCGCGGCGGGAGTCAGTTTCCGGGCTTGAGCGGTGATCGCCGGATCGGAGTCGACCGCTCTCACGGCGTCGGCTCGTCCGGCCAGGAGCCTCGCGAGATCACCACTGCCGGAACCGACGTCGAGGGCGCGGGGGAAGCGCCTCGGCAGCTGGCGCAGGATCCAGCGATGGTAGTGAGCGTTGTGATCCCAGGGATAGGCGGCGTTGAACCGTTCGAGAGCCCGCAGGACACGAGGTGACAAGATCATCATCGCCCCAGTCCATCAACTCCCGGCGGAATGCGCACCCCCCGGTACGGAACGCGGATCCCGCGCGGCGGCGCGGCGGTCGAGCACCGCGAGGGCGCGCTCGCCCCAGCGGAGGTTCTCCTCCTCGAAGAACCGGCCGCGCATCAGGGTCAGATAGGGGCCGATCCGGTCGGCCTCGGCGAGGTACGTCTCCTCGTCGCGGCCGTCGAGCATCCGCTCCCGCAGCCGGTCGTAGCGGGCCAGCTTGGCGCCGGCCGCCTCCATCCGCCGGGCCACGAAGCCGCGTACCGCCGCCGTGTCGCCCTCGTCGCAGGCCTGGACCTGGACCATCAGCTCGTCGCGCACGGCGCTGGGGCGCGGAGGGGTCGACGTGTAGGCGGCCAGATCGCGCAGGCCGGGTTCCGTGAGGCTGAACACGCGCTTGTTGGGACGCCGTTCCTGCTCCACCACGCGGGCCTCGATCAGCCCGGCCTCGTCGAGGCGGTCCAGCTCGCGGTAGAGCTGCTGCGGGGTGGCGGCCCAGAAGTTGGCGACGGACACGTCGAAGATCTTGGCCAGGTCGTATCCGGAGGCCTCGCCCTCCAGGAGAGCTGCGAGGACGGCGTGCTTGAGCGACATCCGGACACGCTAGCAGCACGTTGAATAGTTTCCTCCGCACCTATTCAACCGGTTCGGTACCGGCCGCCGGCGGGCCGGACGGGTGTCTCTCGCTGGCACGTCCGTCCGGCGCCTGCCTAGGCTGGAGAGGGGAAGGCAGCGGGGGAGCAGATCCGAGGGGCAGCACGATGGACAGCGACTCGTTCGTCTACACCACCTACATCCGGACGACCCCGGACGAGCTCTGGAAGGCGCTCACGGACCCCGAGCTCACCCGGCGCTACTGGGGCGTGGCCTTCGAGACCGAGTGGACGCCCGGCGCCCCGATGGTCTGGGACGAGGGCGGGCGGCGGACCGCCGACCCCGAGCAGGTCGTCCTCGCCGCCGAGCCCGGCCGGCGCCTCGCGTACACCTGGCACACCTTCACCCCCGCCTGGGCGCAGGCCGTCCGCCTCGATCACGAGGTGTACGAGCGGCTCGCGGCCGAGCGCAGGTCCCGGGTGACGTTCGACATCGAGCCCTCCGGCGACATCGTCCGACTCACCGTCACGCACGGGGACCTGGAGCCCGGTGGAACCATCAAGGGCCTGATCGGCGAGGGGTGGCCCGCGCTCATCTCCAGTCTCAAGTCGCTCCTGGAGACCGGTGAGGAGCTCCCCGAGCCCGCCCGCTGACCCATTCGAGTCGTCTCGCCCGCCACTCCGCCGCCACGCCCGGGTCTTGATCATCTTTTCCTGCTTTGATCAGTTTTGATGCTCCGGTCGGCACCGTCCGCCGACGTCGTCGTCCGGAAGGGGAGGGTGTCCGACGTGTCGTCACGCAGATACGCGCGGGGGTGGGGAGCGCTTTCCCTGGCTGTCGGAGCCGTACTCGTCGCCACGGCAGCGCAGACGCCCCCCGGCCGGGACGCGCTCCCCGCCGCGGCCCCCGGTTCCACCGCCGTCGTCACGGTCGACGGCTGCTCCGCGGGCGGCGGACTCTGCTCCGCGCCCCGGCACACGGTCGCGCTCGCCGGCGGCCCCGTGCTCACCGGTGCGCCCGTCGCGCTGGACGCACGGGCGAACGGCCCCGTCGAACTCGCGCTGCGCACACCGGGAGTGCTCGCCGACGTCACCGTCACCGACCGGCGCGGCCGCCGGATCGCCGGGGCGCCGAGCGCCGACGGAACCCGGTGGACCAGCGCGGCGGCGCTGCCCGCCGGCACCCGCTTCACGGCCCGCCTCGTCGTGGAACGGCCCTCGGGCCGGGACGTCCACCGCGATGTCGCCCGCCTGGAGTTCCGTACCCCCGCCGCGCCCTCCGGGGAGCGGCTCACCGTCGCCTTCGGCCCCGAGGACGGCCGTACGTACGGCGTGGGGCAGCCGATCACCGCCGAACTCAGCCACCCCGTGCCCGCCGACGACCCCGAGGCGCGGCGCACCGTCGAACGCGCCCTCGACGTCCGCAGCGAACCCCGGGTCGAGGGCGCCTGGTACTGGGTCGACGCCGGCACCCTCCACTACCGGCCGCGTTCCTACTGGCCCGCCCACACCACCGTGCGCGTGCGCAGCGGCCTTGAAGGCGCCCGGGTCACCGGCGGTCTCTACGGGGGGCGCTCGCGTCCCCTCACCTTCACCACCGGAGCCCGGATCGAGGCGGTGACCGACGTCTCCGCCCTCACGATGACCGTGTTCCGGGACGGCGAGCCGCTCCGCACCATGCCCGTCACCACCGGCAAGGCCGGCTACCGCACCCGCGGCGGCATCAAGGTCGTCCTCGGCAAGGAGCCGATGGTCCGGATGCGCGGCGACTCCATCGGCATCGCGCGCGGCAGCCGCGACTTCTACGACCTCAAGGTCCGCTGGGCCACCCGGGTGACCTGGAGCGGCGAGTACCTGCACGCCGCCCCCTGGTCGGTCGACGCGCAGGGCAGCGAGAACGTCAGCCACGGCTGCACCGGTATGAGCACCGAGGACGCCGCCTGGCTGTTCGGCACGGTCCGCGAGGGCGACCTCGTACGGGTGATCCACGGGTACGGGGAGCCGATGACGCCCTTCGACAACGGCTACGGCGACTGGAACCTCAGCTGGCCCGAATGGCAGCGGGGCAGCGCCCTCGACCCGGGCGCCGCGCGCGGCGCGGCCGGACCGACCGGCGGCGTGCTCCGCCCCGCGCTCTGAGACCCGCCGCGCCACGCCGAGGCGGTCGCGGGCGGCCTCCCGCCCGTACCCCTCGGTGATACTGGCGTCCTGCCCGCCCCCGCCGACCGTAGGGAGCTTCGATGTCCGACGTCACCAAGGTCGAGGTGGGGGACGCGACGCTGTTCGTGGAGGCGCGCCGCCTCGGCCCCGACTCGGAACTCGAAGGGCTCGGCGACCGCCTGCCCGACCTCTCCGCCGTCACCGAGGCCCTGTCCTCCTTCGCGGGGCAGATCGGCGAGGCCCTCCACCAGGCGGCCCCGGACCGGGCGACCGTCGAGTTCGGCTGCCAGCTCGGTCTGGACGCGGGCCGGCTGACGGCACTCGTCGTGCAGGGCAGCGCGAACGCGAGCCTGCGGGTGACGCTCGAATGGACGAAGAAGCCCCGCTGAGCGCGGGGCCTCGTCGTCACGTGGCTCTCAGAGACCGCCGCCGGCGTTCGGCTTCTCCGACGTGCCGTCCCCGCCGGGTTCGGGCAGCGGTGAGGCGGGTGCGGGTTCGCCGAGGCTGAGACGGGGGCGCCGGTGGAGACCGGCCCCGACGAGGACGCCGAGGGCGATGGCGGCCACGGTGATGACCGTGCCGACCAGGCTGTCCAGGCCGGCGTTGGTGTCACCCTCCACGATGATCTCGGAGACGCTGGTGAGGCCGATCGCGCCGGGCACGAGCAGCCAGAAGCAGGGCAGGAACACCACCTGGTCCGGGGTGTGCGAGTGGCGCGCGATCCAGCCGGCCATCGGGGGCAGCAGCATCCCGGCGGCGAAGGCGCCGAACGTCGCCCCGGCGAACTCGGAGGCCGCCGACTGCACGAACCGCTCGACGAGCAGCGCGCCGAGCAGCCACAGCGTGACGCGCGGAGGAGCGGAGAAGTACAGCAGGAAGCCGAAGCCGAGCAGCAGCACCCCGGCCCACGGGGCCCAGGCGCCCAGCGCGTCGGACGCGGGACCGCCCGACGGGCGGGGCCGCAGGAGTTCGGTGCCGACGAGGATGCCGAGCGCCAGGAGCAGCAGCACGTTCACGGCCCCGGCCAGCCGGGCCATGCCCGACAGGGCCGCCCCGGTGGCCAGTTCGATGGCACCGAGGGTCAGCGCGGCGCCCGGCAGGAAGGCGATCAGCGGCGGGATGTACAGGACCGTGGGCTCCTCGTGCAGGAGCGGTCCGGCCCAGCGCAGGGAGGCCGCCGTGACGAGGATCGCCGCGACCACGGGCAGGGCGGTGCGGGCGGCGGGGAGCCGGTCCCCGAAGAGCCGCAGCAGGCCGACGCCGGCGCCGAGCACCGTGTACCCGATGACGGCCGGGACGGTCGCGTGGCGCATCGCGCCGAGGCCGACGGTGAGGAGGACGTAGCCGAGGACGGTGGTCGCCGGGCTGAACCGGTCGGGGGCCTCCCGCACTTCGCGGAGCGAGCGCCGCGCGTCCTCGAAGGACACCTCCTCGGCGCGCATCCGCTTGACCAGCGACTGGAGCGCCTCGACCTGGTCCAGGCGCAGGTCGGGTCCCTCGACCGGGGCGAAGTCCAGTTCGCCGCCCCGTCCGTCGGGACCGCCGCCGACCCGGACGAAGAGCCCAGTGGGGACCACGAAGGAGCGCACCCGCATGCCGTAGCGGGCGGCGACGTCGTGCAGCGCCCCCTCGACCTCGGCCGTCTGCTCCCCGGCCCGCAGGAGTTCGGCGCCGAGTTCGCACAGCAACGCGGCCAGGTCCCGCAGCCGTTCCCGGCCGGCGTCCTCGGCCTCCGGCACCGTCACGGTGTTCCCGCCGCGCCGAGAGGGCCGCAGCGAGGCCGCCCGGCGGGCGAGGGAGCGCAGATCGAACCGGAGGCGCCTCACCACACGCGCCCGCTCTCCGTGGCGACCGCGCCACGCCTCCTCTGAAACTCGTACAAGCTGTGCATTTCGGAAAGGTAGCAGCGGGGTGGCGGTCACGCGCCGTGGAGCGGCGCGTGCCGCGGCCTCAGACCCTCCCGCCGCCCGCCGTGTCCGAGGACAGCCGCTGGGCGGCGTAGATCGGCACCACCGACAGCAGGACGAGCGCCGCGGCCACCACGCTGACCACCGGGGCCTGCTGAGGACGGGTCATGTTGTTGAAGATCCACACCGGCAGGGTCTGCACCCCGGGCCCCGCCGTGAACGTGGTCACCACGATCTCGTCGAAGGAGAGCGCGAAGGCGAGCAGACCGCCCGCCAGGAGCGCCGAGCGCAGCAGGGGGAACGTCACGTCCCAGAAGGTGCGGAAGGTGTGCGCGCCGAGGTCCATGGCGGCCTCCTCGTACGAGCCGGGGAGTCTGCGCAGCCGGGCCACCACGTTGTTGAAGACCACCACGATGCAGAAGGTGGCGTGACCGACGACCACGGTGAACATCCCCAGGCCGACGCCGAGGGGCGCGAGGACCGTGCCGAAGGCCGAGTTGAGGGCGATGCCGGTGACGATGCCGGGCAGCGCGATCGGCAGCACCACCGCGAACGAGACGGCCTCGCGCCCGAAGAACGAGTGCCGCTGCACCGCGAAGGCGATGAGCGTGCCGAGCACCAGCGCCACCGCCGTCGCCGCGAGGCCCGCCTTCACCGAGGTCCACAGGGCCTCGCGGGCGCCCTCGTTGTCCCAGGCGGCCGCCCACCAGTCGAGCGTGAGACCCGGCGGCGGCCAGCTCGCCGACCGGTCCGGGTTGAGCGAGCCGAGCAGCACGAGCAGCAGCGGCAGGTAGATCGCCGCGAAGCCGAGTCCGGCCGCGGTGCGCAGCGCGATCCGCGCGGGACGGGAGAGGTTCATCGGTCGCGGTCCTTCCGGCCGGTCACAGGCTGCGCAGCGCGCCGGAGCGCCGCACCGCGAGCAGGTACACCACGATGACGGCGACCGGCACGGTGCCGAGCGCGGCGGCCAGCGGCAGGTTGAGGGTGACGTTGGAGTAGACGAGATTGCCGATCAGCTGGGTCTTGCCGCCGACGATCTGCACCGTGATGTAGTCGCCGAGGCTCAGCGAGAAGGTGAAGACCGATCCGGCGGCCACCGCGGGCCACACCATCGGCAGCACGACGGAGACGAAGGTGCGTCCCGCCCGCGCGCCGAGGTCGGCCGAGGCGTGCAGCAGACTGTCGGGGAGCTGGACGAGCGCCGTGTGGATCGGCAGCGCCATGTACGGCAGCCACAGGTACGTGAGGACGAGCACCGTGGCGGTCAGCCCGTACCCCGGTCCGCTCAGCCCGAACGGCCGGAGCGCCCAGTCCAGCGGGCCGCCCTCCGAAAGGATCAGCCGCCACGCGTACACCTTGACCAGGTAGCCCGCCCACAGCGGCATGAGCAGCGCGACCACGAACAGCGGCCGCCGGCGCGGAGGGGCGACCCGGGCGGTGTAGAAGGCGAGCGGGAAGGCGATGAGCGCGCAGAGCGCGGTCACCGCGAGGGCGACGCCGACGGTCCGCAGGGCCACCGTCCGGTAGACGGGGGAGGTGACCAGCTCCTCGAAGTTCTGCGAGGTCCAGATCCGGACGACCTCGGAGGTGAAGCTGTCGGTCGTCCAGAAGGCGGAGAGGAACAGCGCCGCCAGCGAACCGAGGTAGGCGAGGACCAGCCACAGCAGCGGGGCGGTGAGCAGCGCCGCGAGCCGCAGCCGGGGCCTGCGGTGCAGGACCCCGGCGAGGGGGCGGGGAGGGGGGGGGGGGCGGCGCCGGCCGCGAGGGTCACCGGCCACAACCCACCAGCTGTCGAGGCCACGCCCGCCCCCCCCACC
>NZ_JBVJVO010000005.1:234518-269461 GCF_055603625.1 Streptomyces sp. NPDC037273 | reverse complement strand
GCGGGGAAGACGGGGGGGGGGGAGAGCAAGGCAAGGGGGGGGGGGGGTGGGACGGGGAGACAACCCGGAGTGGGTGCGGGGGGTAGGACCCGCCGAAAAGCCGCCGGGCCGGGCCGGGAGCCCGGCCGGACCCGGCGGCGGCACCGGCACCGGTGGCGCGCGGGGAGGGGGAGAGCGTGGTCATGGTGCGGCGATCAGCCCTTGATCTCGTTCCAGGCCTGGACCCACTTGGCGTACGGGACACAGCGCGCGTCCGTGCGCCCGTCGAGGCACTGCTCGATCGGCGTGGTCCAGAAGTGCACCTGCTGCCAGTAGGTCTCGTCGGTGGCGTGGAAGGTGGCGCAGTGGTTCTTGTCGGCGGTCTCGGCGCAGGACTTGGCGTTGGCCGGCGCCTCGCCGAAGTACTCGGCGACCTGGGCGTTGGTCTTGGGCGAGACGATCCAGTCGAGCCACTTGTAGGCGCAGGTGGGGTGCTTGGCCTTCGCCGAGACCATCCAGGTGTCGGACCAGCCGGTGGAGCCCTCCTTCGGCAGCACCACCTCGGTCTTCGCGCCCTCGGCCCGCGCGAGGTTGGCGATGACCTGCCAGCTGGTGCCGACGACCGAGTCGCCGCTCTTGAAGGCGGAGATCTCCTTGAGGTAGTCGCTCCAGTACTCGCCGATGTGCGCGTTCTGCTCCTTGAGCAGGGCGACCGAGGCGTCGAACTGCTTCTGGTCGAGCGCGTAGGGGTTCTTGATGCCCAGCTCCGGCTTGGTCGCCTTCAGGTACAGGGCGGCGTCGGCGAGGTAGATGGGGGAGTCGTAGGCGGTGACCTTCCCGCTGTGTGCCGAGGCCTTGTCGAAGACCGCGGACCAGGAGTCGGGAGCGGGCTTCACCTTCTCGGTGTCGTACATGAGGAGGTTGGCGCCGCGGCCGTGCGGGATGCCGTAGGCGACGCCCTTGACGGAGTTCCAGTCCTTGTTCTTGAGCCCGGCGAAGACGTCGGCGTAGTGGGGCACCAGCGCCGTGTTCACGGGAGCGGCGTCGCCGGAGGCGATGAGCCGCAGCGAGGCGTCACCGGACGCGGACACGGCGTCGTACTGGCCGGTCTTCATCAGCGAGACCATCTCGTCGGAGGTCGCGGCCGTCTTGGCGTTCACCTGGCAGCCGGTCTGCTTCTCGAAGGCGCTGACCCAGTCGACCTTGGGGTCGTTGGAGCCGTCCTCGACGTAGCCGGCCCAGGCGATCAGGTTGACCTCGCCCTCCGCCTTGCCGAGCGCGGTGGGCGCCTTGAGGTCGGGCGGGTTGAGGCCGCCGGACTTGCCGGAACCGGCCGGGTCCGCCGATCCGCAGGCGGTGAGGAGGAGCAGTCCCGAGACGGCGGCTGCGGTCAGGAGGGAGCGGTGCGGGCGCACGTGGTACTCCGTTGCGTGAGGGGACGGGGGCCTGAAGGGACGGGTGCTGCGGTCCTGTGAGGACGTGTTCCGCGGAGGCGGGTGCTTCGGTCCTGCGCGGGGACGGGTCCCGGGCGGGTGTTACGGGGTGTCGGGGACGAGCACGGCGTGGCGGGGGTGCCACTGGAGGCCGACCCGGGCGCCGCGGAAGCCGGCGAGGTCGGCGGAGGAGGTCTCCAGGTTCTGCTGGACGGCGGTGAGCCGGCCGCCGGTGTCGAGGTCGACCAGGAAGCGGGTGGAGTCGCCGAGGTAGACGACCTCGGCGACCGTGCCGGCGGCGGTGGCGACCCCGGCCTCGGCGGGGGCGGCAGGGTCGGCGACGACGCGGATCTTCTCCGGCCGGATGCTGTAGGTGCCCGGCGCCCCGACCACCCGCCGCGCGGTGTCGCCGCTGATCAGGTTGGAGGTGCCGACGAAACCGGCGACGAAGGGGCTGCCGGGACGTTCGTAGATCTCGGCGGGGGTGCCGACCTGTTCGATGCGGCCCCGGTTGAAGACCGCGATCCGGTCGCTCATGGTCAGGGCCTCCTCCTGGTCGTGGGTGACGAACACGAAGGTGATGCCGACCTCGCGCTGGATCTCCTTGAGCTCGACCTGCATCCGCTCGCGGAGCTTGAGGTCGAGCGCGCCGAGCGGTTCGTCGAGCAGGAGGACGCGGGGGCGTCCGACGAGCGCGCGGGCCAGGGCGACGCGCTGGCGCTGGCCGCCGGAGAGCTCGGCGGGCCGGCGGCGGCCGAGGCCGTCGAGGCCGACCCGGGCGAGGAAGGCGCGGGCCCGCACCAGGCGTTCGGCGCGGGGGACCCCGCGCACCTTGAGGCCGTAGGCGACGTTCTGTTCGATCGTCATATGGGGGAAGAGCGCGTAGTCCTGGAAGACGGTGTGCACATCGCGCTCGAAGGGCGCGAGCCGGGTGACGTCCCGGCCGGCCAGTTCGACGGTGCCGCCGCTGGGCGGTTCGAAGCCGGCGATCATCCGCAGCACGGTCGTCTTGCCGGACCCGGAGGGGCCGAGCATCGAGAAGAACTCGCCGTCGGCGATCTCCAGGTCCACACCGGCCACGGCCTCGGTCCTGCCGTAGGTCTTGCGCAGTCCCGTCAGCCGGATCGCCATTCCCTCCATGGGCGGGAACCTTTCTGGTGCGGTGGAGCGTTGCTCGGGCGTGGCGGTAAACATATGAAGTCATAGTTCAAATCTCAAGACCCCTTTAAGGTAAAGGCTGAGTCAACGCTCAAGCGCGACGCGCGAGGTGGTTAACCGTGAGACCGAACGGCAGGTCGGACGACGGGGGTCGCACGGCCGGGGCGGGCCCCGCCCGCAAGGCCGCCTTCGCCCCCGTCGACACCCGCGCGCGCGTGGACACCGTCGTCCGCCGCATCGCCGACGCCATCGAGCTCGGCCTGCTCGCCGACGGGGAGCAGCTGCCCGGCGAGACCGAGCTCGCCGGCCAGCTCGGCGTCTCCACCGTCACCCTGCGCGAAGCCCTCATGGCCCTCCGGCAGCAGGGGCTCGTCACCACCCGCCGCGGCCGCGGCGGCGGCAGCTTCGTCACCCTGCCCGACAGCCCTCCCGAAGAACGGCTGCGCGCCCGGCTCGCCGACTGGTCCACCGAGGAACTGCGCGACCTCGGCGACCACTGGGCCGCCGTCTCCGGCGCCGCCGCCCTGCTCGCCGCCCGCCGCACCCAGCCCGGCGACCTGCGCCCCCTCACCCGCACGGTCGAGGAGCTCACCGCCGCCACCGACCCGGCGACCCGCGGCCGGCTCTACGGCCGCTTCCACGTCGAACTCGCCGCCGCCGCGCAGTCCGCGCGCCTCACCCGCGAGGAGATCGCCCTCCAAACCGACCTGGGCGCCCTGCTCTGTCTCGTCCTCGACGACCCCGCGTATCTGGCCGTTCTGTCGGATCGTCACCGCGCCGTGATCTCCGCCGTGCAGGATGAGGCCGACGAGCGGGCCAGAACGCTCGCCGAGACATGCGTACGGGAGTCGGTGGAGCGGCTGATCGCGCTGCGCCTCGCCGCCCCCGGCCGCGCCGAGCCTCGGTCCGAGGAGGACACGCATGGCCAGCAGCACCGGGCTCGCGGGCCCCACGAGGGCCACCACTGAGCCGACGCGCGCCGTTCTCGCCACACCCGGCACCGCGCGCACCGCACCCGCGACCCCGGGCACGGAAGCGAGCCCCGTCACCGAGGTCGTGCACCGGGTCCGGGACACGCTGGAACAGGTCTTCGACGCCGTGGCCGAGACCGGCACCGACACGAGCACCCTGCTCGCCGAGGTGGCCGGGGAGGCCCGCGAGCCCCTCGCCGCCGACCTCGCGGCCCTGCGGCCCGGCCTGCGCGCCCGCCTCGCCGCCCTCCCGCTGGTCTCCGGCATCGGCTTCGTCGCCGCGCCGGGCCTCATCGCCGACGCGCCCGGCTGCCTCGAATGGTGGCAGCGCGGACCCGGCGGAGCCGTACGGCCGCTGCTGCTCGACCTGGACCCGGCGCACTCCGCCTACTCGGACTACACCCACTGGGACTGGTACACCCTGCCCCGCGAGACCGGCCGGCGGGCCGTCGCGGGCCCGTACGTCGACTACCTGTGCTCCGACGAGTACGGCCTGACCCTCTCCGCGCCCGTGACCCACGCGGGCCGGTTCGTCGGAGTCGCCGCCGCCGACGTGTACCTGCGCCACTTCGAGGCCGCCGTGCTGCCCGTCCTCCAGCGGCTGCCCGCGCCGGCCCGTCTGGTCAACGCCCGAGGCCGGGTGGCCGCCTCCACCGACCCGGCCCACCTCGCCGGATCCCTCACCAAGGGACCGGACTTCGCCGCCGTGCTCGCCGGACCGCAGGCCGAACAGCAGGACGGCGGGCTGCGCCTGCTGCCCTGCGGGGGCGCGCCGCTGGTCCTGGTCACCGCGGCGGACTGAGCTCAGTCGTTCACGGCGGTCAGGAGCACCACCGAGTCCTCCACGGCGGTCAGACCGTGCCGCTCCTTCGGGATCATGCGGAGCATGCCCTCCGACAGCGTCTCCGTCCGGTCGGCGGCCGTCAGGTTCACCCGGCCGCGCAGCACCTGGAGACTCGCCGCCGGCGGCGCGTTGTGCTCGCCCAGGGAGGTGCCCGCGGTCAGCGCGATGACGGACTGCCGGAGCACCCCGTCGTGCATGATCACGTGAGTGCTGCGTCCGTGCGGAGCCTTGCGGGCCGAGGCCATGTGCGTGTCGGCCAGCTCGGCGAGGTCGTCAGGCGTCATGTCTCTCCCTACGGGGTCACTCCGGCGACGGTGTGCGGGCGGATACCCCCAGCGTCCCGTGTGCCGTGCGGGACGCAACTCGGGGCCGCGTCGACACGGCCACCACCAGGAGCCCGGCGGCCACGCACAGCAGCGCGGCGAGCACCGCGGCCGCCCAGCCGTGGAGCGCGTACAGCCAGGAACCGGCCAGCGAGCCCAGCGCGCCGCCGCCGAAGGTGGCCAGCATGAAGACCGTGTTCACCCGCGCCGCCACGTCCTGCCCGATGCCGAAGATCCGCGCCTGTGCCGCCACCTGCGACGAGCTGACCCCGAGCACCAGCAGGTTTCCCCCGGCGGCCAGCGCCACGGGGGAGGAAGGGGCGAGCACCGCGACCCCGAGCCCGAGCCCGGCGCACAGGAGACCGCCGGCGCTCAGCGCCCCCGGCCCGTACCGGTCGGCCAGCGGACCGGCCGCAGCCGACAGCAGCGCCGCCGGCAGGGTGAGAAGCCCGAAGAGGCCGGCCACCCCCGGCCCGTAGCCGAGGGGCGGCGCCGCCAGATGGAAGGCGAGCACCGCCCAGAAGACACTGAACGCGGCGAAGGCGCACGCCCCGAGGAGCGCCGACACCCGCAGCTCCCGATGGGCGACGAGCAGCCGCGGCAGGCCCGCGAGCAGCCCCGCGTACGACGTACGCCCCCGGGCACCGAGCCGCTCCGGCAGCCGCCCCGGCAGGACGAGCAGCAGGGCCGCCGTCGCCGCCGCCGCGACCACGTAGGCCGCCCGCCAGCTGCCGGTCGCGTCCGCCACCACGCCCGAGACCGTACGGGAGAGGGTCGAGCCGAGCGTCAGACCGAGGCCCACCAGGGCCACCACCCGGCCCCGCCGCCCCGGACCCGCGAGGACGGCCGCCACCGGGGTGAGGATCTGCGGAAGGACGGTCGTGGTGGACAGCGCGAACGTCGCCACGACGAGGGTGACCACACCGGGAGCCGCCGCGGCGACGAGCAGCGACGCACTCGTCAGGGCGAGCAGCACGGACGTGAGGCGCCGCAGCCGCGCCGTGTCGGCGAGGGGGACGAGCAGCAGGAGACCGAGCGCGTACCCGAGCTGGGCGGCCGGGGCGATCAGCCCCGCCGTTCGCTCCGAGACCTGGAGACCGCGCGCCACGGCGGCGAGCAGCGGCTGCGGGAAGTAGAGGTTGGCGACGGCGACGGCCCCCGCGAGCGCGAACAGCGGCACGTTCACGGGCTTGGCGGACGCGGGTGCGGCGAGGGGGCTCGGTTCCACGGACTCTCTTCCGTACGGGCGAGGGGGACCCGTCCAGACTCCTCGCCGCCACCCGGGCCGAACAAGATGCGATCATCGAATCGGCGTTGAGCCACACTCAACGATCGCTGGAGGGGCGATGCTCGAACGGTACGAACTGGAGGCGTTCCTGACGCTGTCCGAAGAGCTCCACTTCGGGCGCACCGCCGAACGCCTCGGCGTCTCCACCGGCCGCGTCAGCCAGACCGTCAAGAAGCTGGAGCGCCGCGTCGGCACACCGCTGTTCACCCGCACCAGCCGCAGCGTCAGCCTCACCCCGGTCGGCCGCACCCTGTACGAGGACCTCCTGCCCGCCTACCGGCAGATGCGCGCCGCCGTGGAACGCGCCACCGCCGCCGCTCGCGGTCTCCACGGCAGGCTGCGCACCGGCTTCGGACCCGCCTGGGGCGGCGAACTCCTCACCGCCGCCGCCGACACCCTCCTCGCCCTCCACCCCGACTGCGAGATCACCGTCCGCGAGGTCCCCTACGACGCCGGGACCCGCTTCCTCCAGGACGGCTCGCTCGACGTCCAGTTCGTCGCCTTCCCCGTCCGCGAGCCCGGCCTCACCACCGGCCCCGTCGTCCTCACCGACGAGCGGGTCCTGCTCCTGCCCGTCGCACACCCGCTCGCCTCACGGCCGTCCCTCTGCCTCGAAGACCTCGCCGGCCTGGCGCTGATCGCCCCCGAGGGCGCCGTCCCCGACTACTGGACCGACCACCACTACCCGCGCCGCACCCCGTCCGGCGCCCCCATCGGCCGCGGCCCGGCCGCCGCCACCTGGCAGGAGGTCCTCTCCCACGTCTCCGCCGGGCGCGGGGCCGCCCCCGGCGCGGCACGAGGCGCCGCCTACCACCCCCGGCCCGGCATCGCCTACGTCCCGCTGCGCGACGCCCCGCCCCTCACCTACGGCCTCGCCTGGCCGACCGCCGCCGACTCCGACCTGCTCAGGGCGTTCGTCCGGGCGGTCGGCGTGTGAGCCGACGGCATCCGGGGCGCTACGTCTCCGCCGACGCGACCAGCGCCCCCGCCAGATGGTCGTACGCCACGTGCGCGTGGAGCCGGACACCGGTGACGAGCGTGTCGTCGTCCGCGTAGAAGTGCGGGTTGTGGTTGGTGACCAGACCCCGGCCGCCCGGCAGCGGCACCGGCCTCCCCATGGCGTCCAGCTTCCCGTCCTGGACCCCGAGCATCACGTACAGGCCGCCGAACCGGCTCACGAACTCGGAGACGTCGTCGTACCCCAGGGTCCCGCCGGTCTCCACCACGCGCTCCTCGCCCACCACCCGGCGGAAGGTCGGCAACGCGGCTTCCACCCAGGGCCCGCTGTTGTGCACGGGCGGCACGGGCTGGAGGTACTCGACGGAGGCGGTGGCCCCGTAGGCCGCCGCCGAGTGCACGGCGAGGGTCGTGAGGCGACGCCGGACCTCCGCCATGTCCGACTCCACGGCACAGCGGACCGTGCCCCACAGGGTGACCGTCTGGCCGACGATGTTGAAGCGCCCGACGTCCTCCACGTGCCCGATCGACACGGTGACCGCGTCGAAGGCCGAGACCTGCCGGTACAGCTGGCCGATGCCCGTGAGCACCGCCCCGACCGCCGGCATCGGGTCGATCCCCTCCCAGGGCGTCGAACCGTGCGTCTGCTTGCCGGTGACGACGATACGGACGAGGGCGGAGGCACCGTACTGATTGCCGATCCGGTACCCCACGTACCCCTTCGGATGCGGCGTCACATGCAGGCCGAAGGCCATCGTCGGCACCGGGGAGGCGAAGGCGCCCGCCTCCACCATCGCCCGGGCGCCGCCCTCCTCGGTCACCGGGGGTCCTTCCTCGGCGGGCTGGAAGACGAACAGGACCGCGCCCGGCAGCCGTTCGCGGACGCCGGCGAGGACCGTCGCCGCCCCGAGGAGCATCGCGGTGTGACAGTCGTGGCCGCAGGCGTGCGACACCGGGAACGGGCCGCCCGGGTAGTCGGCGTCCACGACGTCGGAGGCGAAGTCCGTGCCGCACAGGTCCCGCACCGGGAGGGCGTCCATGTCCGCCCGGAGCGCCACGACCCGGTCACCGGGCACGCCGCCGCGCAGGACCCCCACGACGCCGTGCCCGGCGATGCCGGTCCGGACCTCGTCGAGGCCCGACTCGCGCAGCCGGTCCGCCACCAGGCGGGCCGTGTTCACCTCACGGTTCGACAGCTCGGGATGCCGGTGCAGGTGGTGCCTCCAGGCGACCACCTGCTGGGCGACCTCGCCCGATCGCCGGTCCAGTTCGTCGTGGATCGCCTCGCTGCCCAACAGGGACTCCCTCTCGAAACGGCTGACGCCGTGGCCATGGGACGCGTGCTCCACCAGCCTGCCACCGGGAAGGAGGGCGCGCCGCGAGAGTGCGACCGAGAAGGGAAAGAAAAAAGGGGCCGGAATCCACACGGCCCACCGGGGGAGAGGAGCACACGCCCTCCGCCACTCTTAACTTATAGCGCACCGGGGGGCTTGCGGCAAGGCCCCCGTGGTGCCGCAGAATCTCCCCTCGTAGCGCCAAGACCTGCGGAAACGGGAGACATGCACCTTCAGACCACCAGCGCCTTCGAACTGCCCGACACCCTCGCCGGCAAGGCGGCCCCCGAGTTGATCGCCCACGACGAGAAGCACTTCGCGGCCATCGCGGAGAGCCTTGAGCAGGCGATCGCCGAACTGTCCGAGCGCCTCGACGCCGAGCGCAAGGCACCCGGCGGTGTCGGTCAGGCGGCGATGGAGCGGGACCTGGAGATCCACCGGCTGACCGGAAGGCTGCGCGCCCTGCGCCGGTTCGGCCTCGACCTGTGCCTCGGACACGTCGTCGGCGCGGACGGGGAGACGCTGTACATCGGGCGCCTCGGGCTCACCGACAGCGAGGGGCGACGGCTGCTCGTCGACTGGCGTTCCCCGGCCGCGGAGCCGTTCTTCGCGGCGACCCACGCCCACCCGATGGGCCTGGAGAGCCGCCGCAGGTACCGGTGGACCCGGGGCCGCGTCAGCGACTACTGGGACGAGGTCTTCACCGCCGACGGACTCGCACACCACGCGGCCCTCGACGACCAGTCCGCGTTCATCGCCAGCCTCGGCGGCGAACGCTCGGCCCGGATGCGCGACGTGCTCTCCACCATCCAGTCCGACCAGGACGCCATCATCCGCGCGGGATCCCGCGGCGCGCTCGTCGTCGACGGCGGCCCGGGCACCGGCAAGACCGTCGTCGCCCTGCACCGCTCCGCCTACCTGCTGTACTCCGACCCGCGCCTCGGCCACCGGCGCGGCGGCGTGCTCTTCGTCGGCCCCCACCAGCCCTACCTCAACTACGTCGCCGACGTCCTCCCCAGCCTCGGCGAGGAAGGCGTCCAGACCTGCACCGTGCGGGACCTCGTCGCCGAGGGAGCCCGCGCGGCCGCCGAGACCGACCCGGAGGTGGCCCGCCTGAAGTCCTCGGCCGCCATGGTCGGTGCGATCGAGACGGCCGTCCGCTTCTACGAGACGCCGCCCACCGAAGGGATGACGGTCACCACCTCCTGGTCCGACGTGTGGCTCGGCGCCGACGACTGGGCCGAGGCGTTCCAGGCGGTCGAGCCCGGCACCCCGCACAACGAGGCACGCGACCAGATCCTGGAGGAACTCGTCGCGATCCTCACGGACAAGAACGACGCCGACGTCCCGCCCGAGCTCTTCCGGAAGTCCCTGCTCCTCGACCGGGAGCTCATCGAGACCCTCAACCAGTCCTGGCCGCTGCTCGAAGCGGCCGACCTCGTCGGCGACCTGTGGACCGTCCCCGCCTACCTGCGGCTCTGCGCGCCCTGGCTCACCCCCGACGAGGTGCGCACCCTGCGCCGCACGGACCCGGCGGCCTGGACGGTGTCCGACCTGCCGCTCCTGGACGCGGCCCGCCGGCGGCTCGGCGACCCGGAGGCCTCGGCGCGCAAGCGCCGCCACCAGGCCTCCGTCGACGCCGAGCGCGCCCGCATGGCCGACGTCATCGACAACGTGCTCGCCGCCGACGACGACGGCGAGGGCGCGGTGACCATGCTGCGCGGACAGGACCTCAAGGACAGCCTGATCGACGACGCGGCCCTGCCCGTCGCCGTCCCGGAACCCCTCGCCGGCCCCTTCGCGCACATCGTCGTCGACGAGGCCCAGGAGCTCACCGACGCGGAATGGCAGATGCTGCTGCTCCGCTGCCCCTCCCGCAGTTTCACCATCGTCGGCGACCGCGCCCAGACCCGGCACGGCTTCACCGAGTCGTGGACGGAGCGGCTCGAACGCAATGGCTTCGACCGCATCGAGGTCGCGAGCCTGAGCATCAACTACCGCACACCGGAAGAGGTGATGGCCGAGGCCGAGCCGGTCATCCGCGCCGCCATCCCCGACGCCAACGTGCCCACCTCCGTCCGTGGCAACGGCCTCCCCGTCGTCCACGGCGCCGTCTCCGACCTCGACTCGATCCTCGACTCCTGGCTCGCCGAACACGCCGAGGGCGTCGCCTGCGTCATCGGTGATCCGACGTTCCGGGAGAGGCCCCGCGTCCGCTCGCTCACCCCGTCGCTGTCCAAGGGCCTCGAGTTCGACCTGGTCGTCCTCGTCGACCCCGACCGCTTCGGCGACGGCATCGCGGGCGCCGTCGACCGCTACGTCGCGATGACCCGGGCCACCCAGCGCCTCGTCATCCTGACGGGCTGACCCCAGCGGGTCCCCGGGAACCGGCTCCGCCGCCTGCCAGAGGTCTCGGCAGGCGGCGGAGCCGTATCGTCCAGAACAGTCCAGGACAGAGCTTGACTGAATTTTCAGTTGACGCCAGTATGTGCGGCGCAGGACACACTCCCACCCCCCCCACGCCCCCACCTCTCTAGGGAGAGCTCCATGAACATGCCTCAAACCTCCCGGCGCAACCTCCTCAAGTTCGGTGCCGCGGCCGTCCCCGCCCTGGCCCTCGGTGGACTCCTCCCCGCCACCGCCCGCGCCGCCACCGCTCCCAACGGCACGCAGCTGCGGATGCCGGCCGAGGACGGCCGCCACCTGCAGACCTTCATGGCCTGGCCCGCCCTGTCCTCGGTCTGGGGCACCGGCCTCTCCGGCGTCCGCAACGACATCGCCGAAGTCGCCTACCAGATCTCCCGCTACGAACCCGTCGTCATGCTGGCCCGCCCCGGACAGGCGGCCGGTGCCCGGTACGCCTGCGGCGCCGGCGCGTACTACAGCATCACGGTCCTGGAGATCGCCAATGACGACCTGTGGATCCGGGACTTCGGCCCGACGTTCCTGACCGGTCCCGGCGTGATCGCGGGCCTCGACACCAACTTCAACGGCTGGGGCAAGACCGGCACCACCTACTACCAGCCCTTCGCCAACGACGCCGCCGCCGCTTCGATCCTGCTCGACCGCTACGGCATCCAGCGCGTCCAGGCCTCCTTCGTCGGCGAGGGCGGCTCGCTCGAAGTGGACGGCGACGGCACGCTGCTCGCCACCGTCAGCTCGCTGGTCAACGCCAACCGCAACCCGGGCAAGTCCCAGGCCCAGGTCGAGGCGGACCTCAAGTCCTCCGTCGGCGTCGACAAGGTGATCTGGGTGCCGGGCCTCGCCGGCCAGGACATCACCGACTGCCACATCGACTGCCTCGCCCGCTTCATCGCGCCCGGCAAGGTCATGCTGGACAAGCCCGGCCCCGGCGTCAGCGCCCAGTGGCGTGCCGTCTACGACGAGACCAAGCGGGTCCTCCAGAGCGCCACCGACGCGAAGGGCCGCCGCCTCGCCATCACCGAACTCCCCGGCCCCGACAAGAACTACATCCGCGGCTCGGGCAAGGAGTTCCTCTCCAGCTACACCAACTACTACACCGCCAACAACGCCGTCTTCATGCCGCAGTTCGGCGACAGCTACGCCGACAGCGTGGCCCGGAACGTGATCCAGGGCGCGTACCCGACCCGCGACATCATCCAGATCAACATCGACAACATCGCGAGCGGCGGTGGCGGCATCCACTGCGCCACCCAGTCGCAGCCGGTGGTGCCGCCCTCCGCCTGACCCTCCGCCTGACCGGAATCGGCCCATCTCGTCGCGACTGACTGAATTATCAGTCGAACCAGGGGGGTTGGGTGCTGCACCACCCGACCCCCCACCCCTCACGCATCGGAGAAACCCTCATGAATCCGTCGGACACGTCGAGACGGAGCATCCTCAAGTTCGGTGCGGCGGCGATTCCCGCGCTCGCTCTGGGCGCGACCGTGCCCACCGCCGCGTACGCGGCCACCAGCCCCACCGGAGTGCCGCTGCGGATGCCCGCCGAAGACGGCCCGCACGTGCGGACGTTCATGGCGTGGCCCACGCTGTCCTCGGTCTGGGGCGCCAACCTGCCGGGCGTCCGCGCCGACATCGCCCGCGTCGCGCAGCAGATCTCCCGCTTCGAGCCGGTCGTCCTCGTCGCCGGGCCCGCGCACGCCGCCGAGGCGCGGAGCACGTGCGGCACCGGTGGGCCGTACGGCATCACGGTCCTGGAGATCGCCAATGACGACCTGTGGATCCGGGACTTCGGCCCGACGTTCCTGACCGGCCCCGGCGTGATCGCCGGCCTCGACACCAACTTCAACGGCTGGGGCAAGACCGGCACCACCTACTACCAGCCCTTCGCCAACGACGCCGCCGCGGCCGCGACCATGCTCACGCACTACGGCCTCCAGCGCGTCCAGGCCGGCTTCGTCGGCGAGGGCGGCTCCCTGGAGACCGACGGCCAGGGCACCCTGCTCGCCACGGTCAGCTCCCTGGTCAACCCCAACCGCAACCCCGGAATGTCCCAGGACCAGGTCGAGCAGGCACTGAAGAGCTCGCTCGGCGTGACCAAGGTGATCTGGGTGCCGGGTCTCGCCGGGCAGGACATCACGGACTGCCACATCGACTGCCTGGCCCGCTTCAGCGCGCCCGGCAAGGTCATCCTCGACAAGCCCGGCCCCGAGTCCACCGGCCCGTGGGCCGCGGTGTACGAGGAGACCAAGCGCATCCTGCAGAGCGCGACCGACGCCCAGGGCCGTCCGCTCGTCCTCACGGAACTGCCCTGCCCGGACCGCCGGCAGATCACCAACCCGAGCAAGTCGTTCCTCGCGAGCTACACCAACTACTACACGCCCAACGGCGCCGTCATCGTCCCGCAGTTCGGCGACGCCACCGCGGACGCCGCGGCGCGCACCATCCTCCAGGGCGCGTACCCCGGCCGCGAGATCGTCCCGGTCGCGATCGACAACATCGCGAGCGGCGGTGGCGGCATCCACTGCTCCACCCAGTCGCAGCCGGTGGTGCCGCCCGCCGCCTGAGAGGCGGCCCCCGCTTCTAGCCCGCTGACACGGCGTCCGGGCCGCTGCGCGCGATGATCGCCGCGGTGTCGACGCCGGCCGGGAGCGTGCCGAAGGCGAGCCCGCGGTCGCCGTCGAGACGGGAGGCGCAGAACGCGTCGGCGACCGCCGGGTCTCCGTGGCGTACGAGCAGGGAGCCCTGGAGGACGAGCGCGAGGCGCTCGACGAGGCGGCGGGCGCCGTAGGCCGCCGCGTCGGGGTCGCCGAGCCCCGCGAGGTCCTTGCGGAGGCCGGCGACGGCCGCGTCGAGGCGGCGGTCGGCGCCCGCGCCGCGGTCGACCTCGGCGAAGTACGCCTCGACCGCCTGCGGCTGACGGGCCATCGCCCGCAGGACGTCGAGGGCGGCCACGTTCCCGGAGCCCTCCCAGATCGAAGGAAGCGGCGACTCGCGGTAGAGCCTCGGGAGGCCCGAGTCCTCGACGTACCCGTTTCCGCCCAGGCATTCGAGGGCCTCGGCCGCGTGCGCGGGGGCCCGCTTGCACACCCAGTACTTGGTGACGGCGAGGCCGAGCCTGCGGAGCTGCTCCTCCTCGGCGTCACCGCGCGCCGCGCGGTCGACCGCGCCGGCGAGCCGCAGCGCCGCCAGCGTCGCCGCCTCGGCCTCGACGGCCAGGTCGGCCAGCACGTTCCGCATCAGCGGCTGGTCGACGAGCCGCGCGCCGAAGGCCTCGCGATGCGTGGCGTGATGCACCGCCTGCACGAGCCCGAGGCGCATGCCGGACGCGGAGCTGATCGCGCAGTCGAGCCGCGTCATGTTGACCATCCGGATGATGGTCGCCACCCCGCGCCCCTCCTCGCCGACGAGCCGCCCGACGGCACCCTCGTACTCGATCTCCGATGAGGCGTTGGAGCGGTTGCCCAGCTTGTCCTTGAGGCGCTGGAGGCGGATCGGGTTCCGGCTGCCGTCCGGCAGCACCCGGGGCACCAGGAAGCAGGACAGGCCGCCCTCCGTCTGCGCGAGGGTGAGGAAGACGTCCGACATCGGCGCCGAGGTGAACCACTTGTGCCCGGTCAGCGCGTACAGCCCCGGCTCGCCCGTCGGCACCGCCCGGGTCGTGTTCGCGCGGACGTCCGAGCCGCCCTGCTTCTCGGTCATCGACATCCCGGCGATGATCCCGCGCTTCTCCGTCGGCACCCGCAGCCCGAAGTCGTACGAGGAGGAGGTGAGCAGCGGCTCGTACACCTCGGCGAGTTCCGGCTGGGCGCGCAGGGCCGGCACGGCCGCGTACGTCATGGAGACCGGGCACAGGTGTCCCGCGTCCGCCTGCCCCCACACGAACACCTTCGCGGCGCGCGCCACGTGCGCGCCCGGCCGTTCGTCGGCCCAGGGCGCGCCGTGCAGACCGTTCTCGACGGCCACCGTCATCAGGTCGTGCCAGTGCGGGTGGAACTCGACCTCGTCGATCCGGTGCCCGTACCGGTCGTGGGTGTGCAGGACGGGGGAGTGGCGCTCGGCGAGCCGCCCCCACTCCTGGGCCTCCTCGCCGCCGGCCCGTCGACCGAGCTCGCGGACCTCGGCCTCGGCCCAGCCGGCGCCCTCACGGCGCAGCGCTTCGAGGAGCGCGGGGTCGGCGGCGACGTCGTAACCGGTCAGCGGCGGTACCTGATTGGTGACCTCATGCGTGGTCGGCATCGGGAACTCCCAGAGCTCGCAGGGTGAAAGTGACGAGTGCGGGTACGGTCTCGTGTCCGACGGACCCCTCCGCCAGCGGTCCGACGAGCGCCTCCGCGCCCGCGCCCACCAGCGCGGAAGCCGTCAGGACCGGGTCCTGCGGCGGCAGCTCGCCCGTCCGCGCGCCCTCCGCGACCCGGGCGGCGAACACATCGCGGAAGGCGCGCCGGAACACCAGCCGCTCGGCGTCGACGGCCGGATCGACCGGCTCGGCGAGCAGCGCGTACGCGAGGCGCGGAGACTTCAGGGCGCGCAGGGCGAAGGTCTCGATGACCGCCACCACCCGCTCGGCCGCCGACCGGTGCCCGGGGTGTCCGGCCGCCTCCGAGACGGCCGCCACCTCCCGGCCCACCACGGTGCGGAACAGCTCGACGGCCAGATCGGCCTTGCTCGGGAAGTGCCGGTAGACACTGCCCGTCGCGATCCCGGCCCGCGCGGCGACCGCCGCCATGGTGCACCCCGCGTACCCCTGCTCGGCGAGGAGCCCGAGCGCCGCGTCGACGACGGAGGCGCGCTGGGCGTCGAGCCGGGCCTGGACGGCGGGGGTGCGTCGGTAGGGCATGGAAGGAGTGAAGCAGTGATTCATTGCTTCATCAAGGGATCGCGCGACGGTGCTCGTCGGGCGAGCGGAGGGGCGACGTGCTCGTGCGCGACGTCGCGCGGTGGCGAAACGCCGCACGCCCCCGCGGGAGGCGGGGGCGTGCGGTGCGGAGCCGTGACGGCTGCCGGCGTCAGCCGGTGAAGACCTCGACCAGGGACCAGATCGCGAGGCCGGCCATGCAGACGCCGCCGACCCGCTGCACGGTCTTGAGCGGTACGCGCTTGGCGATGAAACGGCCCGCCACCAGGGCGAGGGCGGAGACGCTCATCAGGGCGGCGAGCGAGCCGATCGCCGTCGACCAGGTGCCGTTGGTGGCGGCGAGGTTGGCCGTGGTGATCTGCGTCAGGTCGCCCCACTCACTGATGAAGACGGCCATGAAGGCGGTCGAGAAGACGGGCCAGAAGCCGGTGACGGTCCGGCCGCCCTCGTCGGCCTCGTCGTCGTCGCCCCCGCCGCGCAGCAGCATGAAGGCGCCGAAGCCGAACATCAGGGCGGAGACCAGCTTCACCGACCAGCCGGGGAGCAGCCCGAGCAGGCTGCCGGCTCCCACGGCGATGGCGACGTGCGCCAGGAAGGCGGTGGAGGTGCCGATCCACACGTACAGCGGACGCATGCGCGTGCCCATGGCGAGCGACGCGAACATCGTCTTGTCGGGAAGCTCGGCGAGGAAGATCAGCCCGAAGGCGGTGAGGATCGCCAAGGGGTCGAGGTGCATACCGGGGCTCTCTGCTCGGTCCGGGCCCATGGACTTCGCGCGCCTAGGAGGGCGACGGGAGGACCACTCGGCCCGGCATGACGGACCGCGCCCACGGGAACGCGGACACGGCTGTTGCCTGGCCGAAGGTCTCGCCCGTCCACCGCATACGTGGACCCGGTCACCGGGAACCCGGGGGTTCCAGTGTGTCGACGACCGGTTCGCAGGGCTACTCCCCTTCGCTGTGTCCCAGTGTAACGGACGGGGCGCGCGGCTCCGTAGACACTGTCTACTCACTCCTGGTAGACAGTGTCTATGAGCCCGGAAGAAGTAGAAGACGAAGCAGCAGAGGAAGAGGCCGGACTGCGCGGCCGCCTGATCCGCGCCGGCGTCGACCTGGTGAACGGCGAAGGCGCCCAGGCGCTCTCGCTGCGCGAGATCGCCCGCCGGGCCGGCGTCTCCCACGGCGCGCCCCGACGCCACTTCCCGACCCACCTCGACCTGCTCTCGGCCATCGCCCGCCAGGGCTTCGCCGAGCTGGCCGCACGAGTCACCGCCGAGGACCGGGAGACCGCACCCCCGCGCGAACGCGTCCAGCTGCTCGCCGGGGTGTACCTCGATTACGCGGCGACCCGGCGCGGGATGTACGAGCTGATGTTCCGCCACGACCTCCTGGAGAGCGGCCGGCTGGGGCTGCGGGAGACGAGCCTGCCGCTCTTCGCCCACCTCACCGGACTCGTCGCCCGCGTACGGCCCGATGCCGACGCGGCCGTCGTCGCGGGCGCGCTGTGGGCCAACCTGCACGGCATCGCCCAGCTCTGGCACTGGGGCAGCCTCCGGCTCGCCACCGGGGGCGACGACCCGGCGCCCTTCCTCAAGGCCGCGCTCGACGCCCACCTCGGACCCGCGGAGGTGGCGCCGTGACCCGGCCGCGCACCCCGGTCCTCACCTGCAGCGTCGTCGGGGCCGTCGTCGTCGCCCTCGACGGGACGGTCCTCACGGTCGCCCAGCCCGCACTCCAGCGCGATCTGCACGCCGACGTCGGTCAGGTCCAGTGGACGAGCACCGGTTACCTCGTGGCCGTCGCGAGCCTCCTGGTCTTCGCCGGGCGGCTCGGCGACCGGTACGGGCACCGCCGGGTCTTCGCCTTCGGCGCGCTCGGCTTCGCCGTGGCGTCCACCGGCATCGCCCTGGCACCCGGCATCGGCGCGGTGATCGTGCTGCGGGTGCTCCAGGGCGTGTGCGGCGCGTTCCTCCAGCCCGCCACGCTCGGCATGCTGCGCACCGCCTTCCCCCCGGAGCGGCTCGCGACCCCGATCGCCATACGCACCGCCGCCATCGGCCTCGCCGCCGCGGCAGGGCCGCTCGTCGGCGGCGCCCTGGTCTCCGCGTACGGCTGGCGCGCGGTCTTCCTCCTCGGCGTACCCCCGACCCTCGCGATCGGACTCGTCGCTCTGACCACCCGGGAACCGAACGCCGCGGCGCACCCGGACACGCGCCGGCCGCACGGCCCCGACCAGCCCCACTCCTCCGACCCGTCGAAACGCCGGGCCGCCGACGGGCTCGCCTCGCTCGACCCGCTGGGCGCCCTGCTGCTCGCCGCGGCCCTGGGCCTGCTCGTCCACGGGCTCGTCGAGGCGGCGCGCCCCGGCGGCACGGGAACGGCGGTGCTCGCGTGCCTGGCGAGCGCCGCCGCCGGCATCGCCTTCGCCCGGCACGAGACGCGGACGGCGCGGCCCCTCCTCGCCCCCGAGCTCCTCAGGAGCGTGCCCGTCGTCGCCGGGCTCGCCGCGCTCCTCGCCGCCTCCGCCGCCCTGTTCGGGTCGCTCTTCGTGGCGACGTACTTCCTCCAGGACGTCCAGGGGCTCGACCCCCTCCAGTGCGCGCTGCGGGTGCTGCCCCTCGCCGCACTCATGGTGCTGGGCGCCCCGCTCTGCCCACCGCTCCAGCGCCGGTTCGGCCCCCGGAACACGGCGACGGCGGGCGCGGTGCTGCTCACACTCGGGGTCCTGCACCTCTCGCGGCTCGACGCGACCGCAGGGGCCGTCGCGGTCGGAGTAGCCTCCGCCCTCCTCGGCGCCGGGTTCGTCACGCTCATGGTGACCGCGACCTCCGTCGTCGTGCACCGCGCGCCCGAAGCCCACGCCGGAGTCGCCGGCGGCCTCCAGCAGACCGCGATGAACATCGGCCCCGCGCTCGGCGTCGCCCTCGCGACCCTCCTCCTCGCGCTCGTCCCCGAGGGAGGATTCGTACCGGAGCGGGGGATCGCCCTGCCGGCCCTCGCGGCCATGGCGGCCCTCGCGCTCCCGGCCGCCCTCGCCCTGCCCGGCGCCGTGCGCCGCACGGCCGATGCGGGGACACGCCAGGGTCCGACGGCACCCGGGCCGGGACGGCGGAGCTGCGTACGATCATGAGATGCCCGCTGCTCGTCACCGGCGTCCACCCGGCGCGGCCGCGCGCACCCAGTTCAACCTCGGTCGCGCCCTGCCCTTCCTGATCCTGATCGTGACCGCCCTCGCCGACGTCTTCACCCCCGACAGGGAGCGCTTCGAACGGCTCCTCGTCGCCGCGCCCGCGCTCGCCGCCGTCACCTGGAGCGTGCGCGGGACGGTCGGCATCGGGCTGCTCGCCATGGGGGTGCGCGCCCTGCTCAGCTTCGGCAGGGACGAGGCCGTCGTGCCCGAACTGCTCGCGAGCGAGGTCGTGCTCGTCGCCGTCACCGCCGCCGCGGCCTGGGTCAGCCGGGTCCGCACGCGCTACGAGCAGGACCTGCGCGAGGTGACGGCGGTCGCGGAGGTCGTCCAGCGGGTCGTCCTGCGTCCGCTGCCCGACCGCCTCGGCCGCTTCGACCTGCACCTGCTGTACGTGGCCGCCGCGGCCAAGGCCAGGATCGGCGGCGACTTCTACGAGGCACTACGGGTGCCGGGTGCCGTGCGGCTCATGCTCGGCGACGTTCAGGGCAAGGGCCTCGGCGCCGTCGAGACCGCCTCCGTCCTGCTGGGCGCCTTTCGCGGCAGCGTCAACGACGCCCCGGACCTCGCCGCCCTCGCCGACCGGCTCGACGCCGGCCTCGCCCGCTACGGAGGCTGGGACCCGGAGTCCGACGCCGCGGAACGCTTCGCCACCGTCGTCCTGGTGGAACTCCCCGACGACCGCGAGGTCGCCCGACTGCTCAGCTGTGGCCACCCCGCCCCGCTGCTCCAGCACGGCAATGAGGTCGCGCCGGTCGACTTCGCCGACCCCTCACTGCCCATCAACCTCGCGGGACTCGCCGAGAACCACCACCGGATCGAGGAGATCCCCTTCGGCCCGGGAGACCGGCTGCTCCTCTACACCGACGGTGTCAGCGAGACCCGCGACCGGGCCGGCACCTTCTACCCGCTGGAGACCCGGATGCGCGGCTGGGTGCGGAATCCGGCCGCCGAACTGCCCGGACTCCTGCACCGGGACCTCGCGGCGTACGGCTCCGGCCGTCTCGACGACGACGTGGCCGCCCTGCTCGTCGTCCGCGAGCGCGCGTCCGAGCCGGAGCCGGAGCCGGCGTCCGACTGACCGTGGCCTGGCCCTGGCTCGCACCCGGTGTCCTCAAACATCGACTTCGGGGCGTCTTGTGTCGTTCGCGTCCGGTTCCGTGATCTGTGCGCTGATCGTGCGCTCTGGTCGCACTGCTCCCCATGCGTGAGGCTTGCGACCGTCCGCATGGCGGACAGTCAGCTGCCCACTCGAGAGAAACGGGTGCACGTGCCCCAGGACACCCCCTTCACCGCCGGACCGTCCGAGAACTTCCCCGGCTTCCCGGGCATCTCGGCGGGGATCACCGCCGCCGAGGCCGCCCGGATCGCGCAGACCGGCATCTGGGCCGCCGACGGAACGGTGAACCCCGACGCCGCCCGGCTGGGCCAGACCCTCGCCACCGCGCTGCTCGACCCGAGCGCGGAGGGCCTGCTGCCCGCCGAACTCGCCGCCCACGTCGAGGAGGTACGCGGCCTTGCCTGGCCCGCCTACCACCGCATCGAGGCCACGGACGGCACCCGGCTCTCCGCGTTCAGCCTCCGGCAGCTGAGCCCCGGCCCGCACCCGCTCGTCGTCTTCCCGGCCGGCTGGACGCCCTTCGGCTGGCCGATCTTCCTCTGGGCGTACGCGACCCTGGCCCGCAAGGGCTACCACGTCCTCGCGTACACACCCCGCGGCCTCGGCTACAAGGGGCTTCCCTCCACCTCCGAGGGTCTCGTCGACGTCGCGGGGCCGAACGACGTCTCCGACGGCTCCGACGTCATCGACTTCGCCGTCGACCGCTTCGCGCCGAGCGTCATCGGCTTCATGGGGGAGTCCTACGGCTCCGGCATCAGCCAGCTCGTCGCCGCCCACGACGACCGGGTCGCGGCCGTCGTCGCCCTCAGCACCTGGGGCAACCTCGCCACCAGCCTGTACGACCACGAGACCCGGCACGTGAAGGCCGTGGAACTCCTCCTCGACTTCACCGGCGGAGAGGTGCACGAGAGGTTCGACGAGGTCAACCAGGCCATCTTCGAGGACTTCGCGAACGACCGGAACATGGAGGCCGTCGTCGCCTGGGGCCGGCGCCGCTCTCCCGAGTCGTACCTCGCAGAGACCAACGAGAAGGGCACGCCCACCTTCTTCTCCAACACCTGGCACGAGAGCCTCTTCCCGGTCAACCAGGTCCTGAAGACCTTCCAGGGGCTGACCGTCCCGAAGCGCCTCAACGTCTGGATCGGCGACCACGCCGTCCCCGAGGGCGCCGGCCTCATCGGCACCCAGCCCGGCCAGGTCAACATCCCGCTGGCGGAGGCGTACGCCTGGCTCGACCACCACCTCAAGGGCGAGGCGAACGGGGTCGAGGACTGGGACCAGGTCTGCAACCAGGTGATGTTCACCTACCGCACGGAACCCGTCCTGGACCCGGAGACCGGCGAGCCGACCGGCCAGAACCGGGTCGTCGAACCCGCCGCCCGCGAGACCCGGGCCGTCTGGGACGACGTCACCACCCGGGTCGAGACCTTCGCGCTCACCGGCGACGGTGCCGGCGGCGCGGACGGAGCCCTCCTCCCCGGCGGCGGCGAGGAGTCGGCACCGCCCGAGGGCGTCGGCTGGCGACGCACCTTCGTCGCCGGCGTCGACACCGAGGCGACCGCGATGGACCTGCCGATCATGACGACCGGTCAGGCGGAGTACGCCGGCAATCCGAAGATCTACGACACCCACAAGATCGACCGGCGGCACGCCCTCGCCTGGACCACCGAACCACTCCACCCCGCCGACGGGGCGGACGCAGCAGGCCGCCGGGTCCGGGGCATCCCGCGCCTGCGCCTCACGGTCCGCTCCAACACCGCCACCTCGGCGAGCTTCGTGGCCCATCTCTTCGACGTCGCCGAGGACGGCACGGCACGGATCATCACCCACGAACCGCTCAACGTGTACGGCCTGACGCCCGAACAGGACACCACCGTGACCTGGAACCTCCAGGCCGCCGCGTACGACATCCCCGCAGGCCACCGCCTGACGCTGGTCGTCGACAGCAAGGACCCCCTCTACGGCGACGCCTCCGTCACCTGGACGCAGACGGCCGTGGGCTCACCCGAGGGCGAGCCGTCCTTCCTGGAACTGCCCCTCGGCTGACGCCCGGGGCAGCGAGCGAAGCACGGGGCGCGCACCGGCCGGGTGCGCGCCCCATCCGCTGCTGCCAGGGCGTCCGCCGGGCCGGATCTCGCCTCAGACTCCCGGCTGACCCCGACTGCGCCCGTGGGTGGACGCGGTGGCGCGCGCGTCGCGTCTAGCGTGCCCGCATGACCCGAATCACGCGAGCGGCCGCGGCCGCCGTCCTCGTCTGCTCCCTCGCCTTATCCGCCGGGGTCGCCACCGCCGCCGGAGCCCCCGGCCCCGCGGCCCCGACCGCCGCCGCGCAGGCGGCGCGGGCCGCCGTCCTCCCGGCGCCCACCGGCCCGTACGCCGTCGGCAGCACGGTCCTTCCGCTGGTCGACCGGTCCCGCACCGACCCCTGGGTGCCCACCGCCGACGGCCGGGCGCTGATGGTGACCCTCCACTACCCGGCCGCGCGCTCCGGCGGCGGTAAGCCCGCCCCGTACGCCACGCGGGAGGAGGCGCGGCTCCTGGCCGAACAGCTCGGGCCGGGCGTCTCCGGCGACGTGCTCGCCCGGACGCGCACCCACAGCAGGACCGACGTACGGCCGGCGCCGGGCCGACGGCCCCTGGTGCTGCTGTCGCCCGGCTTCAGCGTCTCGCGGTGGACGCTCACCCACCTTGCCGAGGACCTCGCCTCGCGCGGCTACGTCGTCGCCTCGGTCGACCACGCCTACGAGTCGTACGGAATCAGCCTCCCCGACGGCCGGACGCTCACTTGTGTCGCCTGTACGGCCCTGGACGAGGGAGGGGTGCCCGGCAGTGTCGTCACCTCGACCCGGGCGGCCGACATGCGGTACGTCCTGGACCGGCTCACCGGGCCGAGGCCGGCCTGGCGTTACTCCCAGCTGATCGACGCGAGCCGGATCGGGATGGCGGGCCACTCCATCGGCGGGGCGAGCGCGGCCTCGGCGATGGTCGCCGATCCGCGCATCGACGCCGGGATCAACATGGACGGCGCCTTCTGGGAGGAGCTTCCGGCGGAGGGCCTGCGGGGCCGCCCGTTCATGATGCTGGGCACCCACGACGACATGCACCTGCCCGGGGGCAAGGACGCCAGCTGGGACCGGACGTGGACGGCGCTCGACGGGTGGAAGCGCTGGGTCACGGTGGCCGGGTCCGAGCACTTCACCTTCTCCGACGGCCCCGTGATCACACGTCACTTCGGTCTGCCGCAGCCCCCGCTGCCCACGGACCGCGCCGTCGCCGTCACCCGGACGTACGTCGGCGCCTTCTTCGACCAGCACCTCCGGGGGCTCCCGCGCCCCCTCCTCGACGGCCCGACGCCGGAGAACCCCGAGGTCCACTTCCAGCGGCCCTGACGCCCCGGACCGAGGGGGCGCGGCCCTACGGCCCTGGTACGCGCGCGTACCGGGGCCGTAGAGGGGGCACGGCGGTCTCAGGAGCGGTACGGGGTGTTCGCCTCGGCCCAGTCCGCGAGCGCGCGGGCGCACTCGGCGACGGACTCGCGCCAGCTGCGGGCGGCGCCGTCGCCGGCCTCGTCGCTGACGTGCTTCACGATGCGCAGCGGTACGCCGGCGAGCGCGGCGGCCGTGGCCAGCGCGTACCCCTCCATGTCGACCAGCGCCGCGCGCTCGGCGAGCCGGGCGCGGGCGGCCTCGTCGGCGATGAACGCGTCACCGGTGGCGAGCACCACGTCGCCGCCGTCCGGCAGCGTCAGCGGGGCGCCGTCCGTCTCGCCGGTCAGGGTGGCGAGCAGCTCGCCGTCGAGGTCGTGCTGGAGCACGGTGCCGACGACGTGGGTGCCGGTCCAGCCCGGCAGCAGCGCGCCGGCCGTCCCGAGGTTCACGACGCCGGTGGGCCGGGGGCCCCGGCCCAGCGCGGTCGCGAGCGCGGTCGCCGCGTTGACCTTGCCCATGCCGGTCAGCAGGACGGGCAGGTCGGTGTCCAGGAACTGCGCCTCCTCCTTGACCGCGAGGACGAGCAGGGGACGGTCGGCCGTGATCTCTCCCAAGAGTTCCATGGAGGTCACGCTAGTTCGCCGATCCGCTGTTCGTACAACCGGGCGGAGCCGGTGGCCCGGGCGATCGACCGGGCCACCACGCGCGCGTACCCCTGGTCAGACGGGCATCAGGCGGCCGATCAGGGCGCCCAGCTCCTTGGCGTTGCGGCAGGGGCGCATGTCGACGACACCGGCGTAGGCGGGGGCGACCGAGTCGCCGGTGCCCCACAGCGAGGGCTGCTCGGGGTTGAGCCAGTGGACCCGGCGGGCACGTCCGGCGACGAGCCGGAGCGCGGCCAGATTGGGGTCGGCGCCGTTGGTTCGGGCGTCGCCGAGGACGAACACCACCGTGCGGGGGCCGACGGCCTCCGCGTACCGCTCGGCGAACTCGCCAAGCGACGTGCCGTAGTCGCTCTGGCCGTGCCAGCCGGTCAGCCGCGCCCCGGAGAGGATCCGGTCGCCCAGCGCGGCCGGGTCGGCCGACCCGCGGGCGATCAGACCCGTCACCTCGTCCACCCGGTTGACGAAGGCGAAGACCCGGACCCGGCTGAACTGGTCGTGCAAGGCCTGCACCAGGAGCATCGTGAACTGGGCGAAGCCCGCCACCGAGCCCGAGACGTCACACAGCAGGACGAGTTCGGGCCGCCGCGGCCGGCGCCGCCGCAGCACGGGACGCACCGGCACGCCGCCGGTCGACAGCGAACCGCGCAGCGTCCGCCGGAGGTCGATCTCGCCGCGTGCGGCCCGCCGCCGCCGGGCCGCGAGCCGGGTGGCCAGCTTCCGCGCGAGCGGCCGTACCGTACGCCGCAGCTCGTCCAGCTGGGCCCGGCCCGCGAGCAGGAAGTCCACTCGGTCCGCCGTGCCCGCCACGGCCCGCCGCGCGACCCGGTCACGGCCCTGCCGTTCGGCGACGCGCCGCCGCGCCTCGGTCCGCACCTGCTCCCGGAAGGCCTCGATCCCGCGCCGGATCTCGTCGTCGAGCAGCCGGTCGGTGAACTCGGGGTCCGTCGTGCCGGCCGCCGCCCGCAGCGCGGCGCGGACCCGGGCGAGCAGCGTCTCGGGCCGTACCCGCGACAAGGTCTGGTACGAGGACCAGCCGTCCGACTCCGGACCGGACCCATAGCCGCCGAAACCGCCCACCGCCTCGGCCGCGAGCCGGTCGAGGGCGGCGCCGTCACCGGCAGCCAGGGCCTCGGCGAGCCGGTCCCGCAGCGCCGCGAGGTCCGCCGGAGTGCCGCCGTCCTCCTCGGCCGCTCCGGGAGCGCCGCCGCCGAGCGGGAAGTACAGGTCGAAGACCCGGTCGAACACCGGGCGCTGGAGCTCGCCGTGGAGCAGCGTCGCCGCCAGCGCCTCACGGACCCGGTCGCGGTCCGTGAAGCCGACCGCCTGGAGTGCCAGCCCCGCGTCGACCGTCTCGCCGGTGCCGATCCCGAATCCGTGCGCGCGCAGCGCCGCCACGAGGCCCGTCAGGCGCTCCGCCGTCCCTCCTGCGGGGGCCGGCGTGCTCACACCGCGTCCAGGTCGAGCTTGGCCGCCGCCTTCACGATGTCCTCCTGGTGCTTCAGGAGGACGCCCAGGGTCTCCCGTACGACCCGCTCGTCCAGCCGGTCCGCGCCGAGCGCGAGCAGCGTGCGGGCCCAGTCGATCGTCTCCGACACCGACGGCACCTTCCGCAGGTCCATGGCCCGCAGCGCCCCCACGACCCGCACCACGGACGCGGCGAGCGCGGCGTCGAGCCCCGGCACCTTGAGGGTGACGATCCGGCGCTCCAGCTCCTCCTCGGGGAAACCGATGTGGAGGAAGAGACAGCGCCGCCGCAGCGCCTCGGACAGCTCGCGGCTCGCGTTCGAGGTCAGGACGGTGAACGGCCGCCGCTTCGCCGTGATCGTGCCGAGCTCGGGGACGGTCACCTGGAAGTCGCCGAGGACCTCCAGGAGCAGGCCCTCCACCTCGACGTCGGCCTTGTCGGTCTCGTCGATGAGCAGGACGGTCGGCTCGTCCGAGCGGATCGCGGTCAGCAGCGGCCGGGGGAGCAGGAACTCCTCGCCGAAGATGTCCGTCCGCGTCTCGTCCCAGGACTCGCCGCGTCCCGCCGTGATCCGCAGCAGCTGCTTGGCGTGGTTCCACTCGTACAGGGCGCGGGACTCGTCGACCCCCTCGTAGCACTGCAGCCGCACCAGACGCGCTCCCGTCACTTCGGTGACGGCCTTGGCGAGCTCCGTCTTCCCGACCCCGGCCGGGCCCTCGACGAGCAGGGGCTTGCCCAGCCGGTCGGCGAGGAAGACGGTGGTGGCGACGGCCGGCGACGCCAGGTAGCCCGTGGTGGCGAGCCGTTCGGCGACGTCGTCGACGGAGGCGAAGAATCCGGTGGTCGTGGCGGTGGTCATGGCTGTCCCCCCGGGGAGCGAAATGGCGTACCGGCCAGTAGCATCAGTCGTACTTGATCAGATCGCGCACCGCCGCACAACCGCCCCGCACCGCCTCCGTGCCGTGCGCGGGGCGCCACCCGCTGGTGCAATGGGGAGACCGGGCGCGCCGCCCGGAGGACCGCGCGGGCGGTGGAGGTGTCGTGGCGATACGGGACGAGGCACTCCTGACCAGGGGCCTTGAACGGGCCATCGGCGAGATCGGCACGACGCTCGACGAGACGACCACCTGCCGGGAACTCACGTCCTTCCTCGCCCACCACCTCCACGGCGCCTCCGTCACGGTCGACCTCCTCACCACCCCGGCCGGCCCGCTGCGGCACGCGGCCGGCACCGACGACCGGGCAGCGGGCGCCGGTGGGGGCTCCACCGCCGCGGCCGGCCGTGAGGTCTCCGCCGACGGCCGCAGTCTCGCCGTGCCGCTCGCCGTGCACGGCGAGAAGCCGCTCGGTACGGTCACCGTCACCCGTGCCGGCGGCGTGTTCTCGGCCGACGAGGTGGGACTGATCCGGCACACCGCCCGGCTCGCGGCCCGGCACCTGGGCCACGCCCGCAAGCTCGCGGCCACCGAGGACACCGCGCTCCACCTCCAGCGCGCCCTGGTCGCCGAACCGGGCAGGCCGCACCCCAACCTGGAGATAGCCGGCGGCTATCTGCCCGCAGGGCCGCGGACGCTGGTGGGCGGCGACTGGTTCGAGACCGTACGGCTCCACTTCGGCAGGAGCCTCCTCGTCGTCGGCGACGTGATGGGGCACGGCCTGGCGGCGGCCGTGGACATGAACGCGTACCGCACCGCGCTCCGCGAGGTCGCCGCGACCGACCTGCCGCCGCACCGGGTGCTGCGGCACCTGGACGCGGTGGTCGCCGAGGACGACGCCCGCCGCCCGGCCACCTGCCTCCTGGTCCGGGTGGACCCGGCGCGCGGAAGCGCGACCTTCGCGAGCGCGGGGCACCTGCCGCCTGCCGTCTTCGCGGCCGACGGCTCCGCGGAACTCGTCGAACTCCCGGTCGGCCCGCCGCTCGGCACCGGCGTCGGCGGCTACGAGCCCACCACCCGCCCGCTCACCTCGGCCGAGACCCTGCTGATCTTCACCGACGGCCTCGTCGAACGGCGCGGCGAGGACATCGACGAGTCCCTCGCCCGCCTCGCCGCCCTGCGGCTGCCCGCCGAGTCGGGCCCGCGCGAAGTCGTCGACGAGGTGCTCCACCGCCTCGGCGCGCACGGGGCGGAGGACGACGTCGCCGTCCTGGCGGCCCGCATTCGCGCCCGCCCCACGTCGTGACAGAGGGTCACTCCCACCCCACGAATCGACGTGACATACGGTCACACCGCCCTCGTACATGACCGGTTTCACGCTTGCGCGGGATTCTTCCCGCCGGACGCTTGTGCACGGCCCCGGGGCCCGGCACGCTCCTCGTATGAACACGGCCAGGCATGCCAGTGAACGTCTGATGAGCTGGCCCTCGCTGACCCCCGGCCGCGCCCATTGCGGCGCCGAGCTCGGACTGGGCACCGCGACGCAGGAAATCGTCCACTTCCACGGCGAGCACGAGGCCGACGTCCACCTCACCCGCGCCATGGTCGCCAAACTGCGCCCGGCCCTCCTCGGGTCGAGCGCGGTGCGGCTGCGGGCCGGTTCGGGCTGGGTGACGGTCCGTCTGGACATGGGCTCGGACATCGATCTGCTCGCCACCCTGGTGAGCGCCGCCCTCCAGGCCAACGGCGTCCCCGACATCGCTCCCGACGGCTGCACCCGCACCCGCCCGGTCCCCGGCAGCCGCTGACACCGGGGGCCGGCAACGGTCCTACGACGGGACCGGGAACAGCATGCACGTGCTCGTCGCGTGCGCCAGGAGCCGGTCCTCGGCGTCGTAGAGGCTCGCCTCCGCCAGCGCCGTGCGGCGTCCCTGGGAGATGACCTTGCCGACGGCCCGGATCTTGCCGGTGTCCATCGTGACCGGGCGCAGGAAGCGGGTCGAGAGGTCGAGCGAGGTGTACGCCATGCCCTGGGGGAGCGTGGTGTGCACCGCGCAGCCGGCGGCCGAGTCGAGCAGGGTCGCGTAGACCCCGCCGTGCACGCTGCCGATCGGGTTGTAGTGCTCCTCGCCCGGTTCGAGCGCGAACACCGCGCGGCCGTGCTCGACCTCCTCCAGGGTGAAGCCGAGCAGGGCGGCGATCGGCGGCCCCGGGAGGCGGCCCGCGATCATCTCCCGCAGGAAGTCGATGCCCGCCATCGACATCGCGGCGCGCGCGGTGGCTCCGGCGTCCTCCCACTCGACCGTTCGTGACCGCCCCATGACCGCTCCACTCCGTTCACCATCTGACTCTGTACAGCGAAGCTAGCTTCCGCGTCAGCTGACTGTCAACGACAGAGCCAGGTGGCTACAGTGGGTGGATGAACTGGCTGGAGACGGATACGGAGAACTGCCCGGTCCGCCGCACCCTGGACGTCGTGGGCGAGAAGTGGAGCCTGCTGATCCTGCGCGAGGCGTTCAACGGGGTCCGGCGGTACGACGAGTTCCGCCAGCACCTCGGCCTCTCCGAGGCCGTCCTCGCCGACCGCCTCCGCAAGCTCGTCGCCGCCGGCCTGCTGCGCAGCGAGCCCTACCGCGAGCCCGGCACCCGCACCCGCCACGAGTACCGCCTCACCCGCAAGGGCGTCGACCTCTGGCCCGTCCTCCTCGCCCTCAAGCAGTGGGGCGACACGCACGCCTCCGACCCCGAGGGCCCCGTCCTCGACATCCGCCACGCCACGTGCGACGCCCCCGTCCGCGTCGTCATCCAGTGCGAGGGGGACGAACACGCGGTCCTCACCCCCCGCGACGTCACGGTCCGCCCCGGCCCGGGCGCACGGCTCCGCGGGACCGGCTGAGGCCCCTCCGGGACGGTGGGGCTCCGCGGGCCTGGGGGGCTTCGCAGAGGCGGCGGGGCTTAGCGGGGACGGCCGGGCTTCGCCGGGACGGCGTGGCTCTGCCGGGCCGGACGGGCTTCGCGGGGACGGCCGAGCTTTGCAGGGCCGGTAGGGCTTCGCCTGGCCGGTCGGGCTTCGCGGGGACGGCCCGGCTTCGCCGGGACGGACGGGACGAAGCGGGCCCTGTGGCCCGGTCGGCGCCACCCGTTCGGCGGCGCCCTCGCGATGGGCCGAGGCCCGGCCGGGTACCTGACGAGGCATGCCCTCCCTTCCCGGTCCGCCGCACGACGGTGCCCCCGCCGAGCACGGCCACTGGTTCCACCGACTCCACACGCGCGTGATGGCCTCGCCCGTCGGGCTCGCGTGGAACCGGGGCCGTGCCATGGAGCTCATGCACCGCGCCATGGGCTTCGCGGCGCTGAGCCTGCTCACCCTCGTCCCGCTCCTGATCGTCGTCGCGGCGGCGGACCTCGCCAGCGGCCAGGGCTTCGCCCGCTGGCTGGTCCAGGGACTCGGCGTCTCCGAGGTCTCGCAGGAGGAGGTCGAACGGCTCTTCGGCCAGCCGGGGCAGGCCCTGCAGCGCACCACCGCCTTCGGCCTGGCCGCCCTCGCCGCCTTCGGCGTCACCTTCGGCTCCGCCGTCCAGACCGGATACGAGCGAGTGTGGGACCTCCCCACCGCCCGCTGGCACACCATGTGGCGGCACGTCGTCTGGCTCGCCGTCCTCGTCGCCTCCCTGCTCCTCTTCGTCGCCTTCCCCGCCCCCGACAACGCCCCGGCCGGCGTCACCACCGTCGTCGCCCTCGGCGACGTCCTCGGCACCTTCGTCTTCTTCTGGTGGTCCCAGCGGTTCCTGCTCTGCGGCCGCATCCGCTGGCGCGCGCTCGCGCCGGGAGCCGCGCTCACCGCGCTGGGCCTCCTGGGCCTGCGGATCTTCTCGCAGCTCGTCTTCTCCCCGCTCATCGCCTCGAACGCCGTGACGTACGGGCAGTTCGGCACGGTCCTCGTCCTCCAGTCCTGGCTCGTCGGCGTCGGCTTCGTCGTGTACGGAGGGGCGCTCGCGGGCCGCCTCGTCCACGAGCACCTCGTCCGCCGCCGACTGCGCCGCCCCCTGTGACCGTCACTCATCGCCGCCCCGCCGACCGCTACTGGTCCCGGCGCCGCACCGACAGCACCGTCACCGCCGCCCCGCCCAGCGCCCACAGCGCGTACACCAGCCAGGCGCCGCCCGCCGACCAGGGGAACGGCACCTCGGCCGGAGGCCCCGCGTCCGCGAGCCGCTGCCAGGCGTGCAGCGGGGTCGCGTGGGCGAGAACGGCCGACAGGTGCCGTCGCTCCGAGAGCACCGCCGGAAGCAGCAGGAGCAGCACGACCGAACCGACCACCGAGACCGCGCTCTTCCGCAGCAGCGCGCCGAGCGCCATCCCGGTCACCGCGCACACGGGGGCCAGGAGTGCGGAGGCCACGACGATCCGCCACGCGCCCGGGTGGGTGAGGGGCAGCCCGATGTCACGGGCCGACAGCATCGCCTGCGTCGACCAGAACGAAGCGACCGCGACGACCGCCCCGAAGACGGCCTGTACCACCGCCACGACCAGCACCTTGGCCGCCATCAGCGCACCCCGCGCCGGGACCGCCGTGAACGTCGTGCGGATCAGACCGCTGCCGTACTCGCCGACCACCGCGCTCGCCCCCATGGCCGCCGAGGCCAGGATCAGGACCAGCGACGCGTTGTACGTGAACGCGTCCCAGAGCGCCATGCCGTTCGCGACGAACTCGGCCCGGCTCGCCTCGTCGTAGTCGAGCCAGTAGCGGTAGTGGTCCCAGGCGGTGCCGAAGTTGAAGGCGACCACGGCCAGCGCCCCCAGGAGCAGCGACCAGCCCGTCGACCGCAGCGACCACAGTTTCAGCCACTCCGACGCCACGAGGTCACGGAAACGGGCACGGGGCTCCACCACGGCGGCCACGGGAAGTTCGAGGGTCGTCATCGGGCGTCTCCTGCCAGGTACTCGACACTGTCGGCGGTCAGTTCCATGAAGGCCTCCTCCAGCGAGGCCGTACGGGTGGTCAGCTGGTCGAGCGCCACCCGGTGCTCCAGGGCCAGTTCGCCGATCCGGGTCGCCGTCAGACCGGTCACCGTCAGCTGCCCGGCCTCCTCCTCGACCGCCGCGCCCGCGCCGAGCAGCACGGCCGTCAGAGCCACCCGGTCCGGCGTACCGACGGTCACGCTCAGGCGCCGGCCGCGCGCGGCGAACTCGGTGAGGCTCTCCGCCGCGATGAGCGCGCCGCGGCCGATGACCACGAGCTCGTCCGCCGTGTGCTCCATCTCCGTCATCAGATGGCTCGACACGAACACCGTGCGGCCCTCCGCCGCGAGCCGCCGGAACAGGCCGCGGACCCACTTCACGCCCTCCGGGTCGAGACCGTTCAGCGGCTCGTCGAACAGCAGCACCGGCGGGTCGCCGAGCAGCGCGCCGGCGATGCCGAGCCGCTGCCGCATCCCCAGCGAGTACCCGCCGATCCGGCGCCTGGCCGCCCCCGCGAGACCGACCTCCTCCAGGACCTCGTCGACCCGCGAGAGCGGGACGCGATTGCTGCGCGCGAGGACCGCAAGGTGCGCCCGGGCGGTCCGGCCGCCGTGCGCGTCCCCGGCGTCGAGCAGCGCCCCGACGTGCCGCAGCCCGCGCGGCCGGTCCGCGAACGGCCGGCCGTCGACGGTCACCGAGCCGCTCGTCGGCGTGTGCAGGCCGAGGACCATCCGCAAAGTGGTGCTCTTGCCTGAGCCGTTGGGGCCCAGGAAGCCGGTGACCCGGCCCGGCCGGACGGTGAACGTGAGGGCGTCGACAGCCGTCGTGGCGCCGTAGCGCTTGGTGAGTTCCCTGACTTCGATCATGTGCACCACCGTGCCGCCGGCAGCCCGCCCCGGGCATCGGTCCGGCGCGGACAATCGACGACCTCGGCTGTCACCCCGGGTCGTACAACCACGGTCCGATGCCCCGCCCCACCGCGCGCGTCTACGATCACCGCATGTCCGTCACCCCGTCAGCAGCGCCGTTCTTCAAGCGGGTCACGCCCGGCGGCCTGGCCGCCGTCGCCTGGGGCGCGGGCATCGTCTTCACCGCCCTGCTGCGGATCCGCGTCCCCGGCCAGGAAGAGCCGGATGTCTTTCCCGGCTTCGTCATCCTGCGCTGGGACGGCCTCACCATGCTGGCCGTCGCCACCCTCCTCACCCTGCGCGGCAGCGTCCTCCTGGCCCGCCGTCCGACCGCGGCCCTCAACCACCTCCTCGTCGCCACCGTCATCGCGTCCACCCCGCTCGGCGTCACCGCCATACCCATGGCCCAGTACCTCGCCGTCGACGTCGCCCTGTACGCCATCGCCGCGGCCCGTCCCCGGCGCGAGGCGTGGCGGGCCCTCCTGCTCGCCCAGGGCCTGCTCGTCGTCTACCTGGCGGTCCGTCTGCTCGCCGGCTGGAGCGCCGGCACCACGGGCGCCCTGGCCGTCGCCCTGGTCGCCCTCGTGGCCTGGCTCCTGGGCCGCTCGGAGGGGCAGGCCAGGGAGTACGCGGAACGCAGCCGCGCCCAGGCCGCCGAGCAGGCCGTCACCGGTGAACGCCTCCGGATCGCCCGCGAGATGCACGACACGGTCGCCCACAGCATCGGCATCGTCGCCCTCCAGGCCGGCGCCGCCCGGCGCGTCATCGCCACCCAGCCCGAGGCCGCCCGCCAGGCCCTCACCGAGATCGAGACGGCCAGCCGCGAGACCCTCGCGGGACTGCGCCGCATGCTCGGAGCCCTGCGCAGGGAGGACACGGAAGGCACGGAGGGCGTCGAGGGGCCGTCGGGCCTCGCCGCCCTCGACCAACTCGCGGAGGTCACCGGAAACGCGGGCGTCCGCGTCACCGTCCGCAGGATCGGCGCCCCGCACCCCCTGCCCCCGGACATCGACCTCTCGGCCTTCCGGATCGTCCAGGAGTCCGTCACCAACGTCGTACGGCACTCGGGCGCCGACTCCTGCACGGTCACCGTCGACCGGAGCGACCCCGCCGCCCTCGCCCTCACCGTCGAGGACCGGGGCGCCGGCCCCGGCCACGCGCGCGTACGCCCCGGTCCCGGCTCCGGCTACGGGCTCACCGGAATGCGCGAGCGCGTCGCCGTCCTCCACGGGGAGTTCGCCGCCGGCCCCCGCCCCGGCGGCGGATTCCGCGTCACAGCCCGCCTGCCCCTTCCCACCGTCCCCGCAGGAGCCACCACCCGATGAGCGAGACCACCGCCGAACGGCCCGTCCGGGTCGTCCTCGCCGACGACCAGCCCCTGGTGCGCACCGCGCTGCGGATGGTCATCACCGACACCACCGACCTCGTCGTCGCCGGCGAGGCGGCGAACGGCGCCGAGGCCGTCCGTGTCGTCGAGGAGACCGGAGCAGACGTCGTCGTCATGGACCTCCGCATGCCCGGCACCGACGGCATCGAGGCCACCCGGCTCATCACCGCCGGCACCACCGGCGCCCGGGTCGTCGTCCTCACCACCTTCGACGACGACGACCACGTGTACGGCGCGCTCCACGCGGGCGCGTCCGGATTCCTCGTCAAGGACATGGCCCTCGACGACATCCTCGCCGCCGTCCGCGTCGTCGCCTCCGGGGACGCCCTCATCGCCCCCAGCGTCACCCGCCGCCTGATCAAGGAGTTCACCGACCGTCCGCGCACCGCCCCCGAGCCGCGCCGCCGCGCCGAGGGCATCACCGACCGCGAGCGGGAGGTCCTCACCCTCGTCGGACGCGGTCTGTCCAACACGGAGATCGCCGGCGAACTCCACATCAGCGTCGCCACCGCGAAGACCTACGTCACCCGGCTCCTCGCCAAACTCGACGCACGCGACCGCGTGCAGCTGGTGATCATCGCGTACGAGGCCGGCCTCGTCTCCACCGGCTGACCCGGCCCCGGCGGCGGGCGGAACGCTCACACGATCCGGTGATCCGCAGGTGAGCGGCCCGCCGCTGCCCTCCGGCCCGCTTGGATGGAGGTGATCCATCAGCGCGTCGAGAGAGAGCCGCCCATGGCGAACACCTGGCTGCCGCCCGTCGAGTACGTCGCGACCCTGCCGAGAGCGACGGCGTACGCCTGCCTCTACTTCACGGACACGGCGGGCCGCCCGTTCCAGATGCGCGCCAGCGACCACACCCGGCGCTGGCAGTGGCCCGGCGGCAACATGGACCCGGGGGAGACCCCCTGGGAGACCGCGGTCCGGGAGTGCCGCGAGGAGACCGGAATGGCCTTCGCCGGCGCACGGCGCCTCCTCGGCACCCACTTCGTCACCGACCGGGGCGAGGACTGGCCCGCCAACCACATCGGCTTCATCTTCGACGGCGGCGAGCTGACGGACGAACAGATCGCCGCCGTCGTCCTCGACCCCGGTGAGCACAGCGAGTACAGCCTGCGCACCCTCGACGAGTGGGAGCGGGAGATGGACCCGGTGGAGTTCGCCCGCCTCGCCGAGATCGACCGGGCCCGCAGGACCGGTTCCACCGTGTACGTGGAGACCGGGCCGACCGCGCACTGACCACGCGCGCGCGAGGCACGAGGGCGGGGGCGCCCCCCCGGGGGGGGCCCCCCCCGCCTCCCTCTCCAGCCCCGCCACCCAACCGAGGGGGGGTGTTTATCCCCAAAAACTTCGGGGGGTGGAGATTTAACAGCTTTTCCTC
>NZ_JBVJVO010000005.1:196030-234508 GCF_055603625.1 Streptomyces sp. NPDC037273 | reverse complement strand
CGCCTCCTCTCCCCCCCCCCCCCCCACCCACCCCCCCCCCCCCCACCCCCCCCCCCCCCCCCCCCCCCCCCCCCCCCCCCCCCCCCCCCCCCCCCCCCCCCCCCCCGCGCTGCCGTCTCAGGCCCGGCAGCCGACCGGATGGGCGATGTCGATCACGAAGCGCTCGGGGGAGTGGAGCGTGAACGTCTTGTACGCGGGCTTGCTGTCGAAGGCGGCTCCGATGGAGACCACGCCCTCGAAGTCGCCGGTCAGGGCGACCCCCTTGAGGGCGGGCAGATAGATCTTCAGCAGCCGGGGGCCCTGGTAGACGGACCGTCCGGCGTCGTCGTGGGCGGCGGCGGGGGAGAGGGTGATCGACAGGAAGTACTTCCCCGCGAGCGGGACCCTGTTCCCCGAGCCGTCGTAGTGGAGCGCGCCGACCTGGCGCACGGTGACGGGGGGCATGGCACCCCGTACGTCGATCACGAGCCGGTCGAAACTCGCGTGGCCGCCCCAGCGGGCGTTGACGACCTGGGCGGTGGTCGGCGCCGTGGCGGTGCGGGACGGGGCGTTCGAGGCGCCTGCCGGGATGGTCGCGCCGATCCCGGCGGTCAGGAGGATTCCCGCGGCGACGGCCGCGAGGCTGTGACGGTACTGCATGACGTCCCCCAAAGTTCTCCTGCTCGGGGACAGTGGTGTCGCTGGCTGAGACATCCACCACCAGCGTACGGTTCCACCCGATATGGGGTAAAAGTCTGCTATGTGCTGGAGTGCGACGGCCGACCTCTGGGCGGGCATCGGGATCACCGCCGTCGGCGTGGCCTCGATCGCCTCCGTACGCCGCCCCGCCGACGCCCTCCTCGCCGCCCTGCCCCTGCTCCTGGGCGTCCATCAGATCGTCGAGGCCGCCGTCTGGCACGCCGGCGGCGGCACCGGCCCCGCCACCCTCGCCTGGGCCGTCATCGCCCTCCCCGTCCTGCCCCTCTGGGTGCCGGCCGGCGTCATGGCGGCCGCCCGCCCCGCCGACCGGCGGCGGCTGGGCCTGCCGCTCGCCGCCGGCGTGGCGACCTCGGCCTTCCTCGCGTACCGCCTGGCCACCCACCCCGTCTCCGCCACGATCCACGGCCACACCCTCGGCTACGCCGTCGACCTGCCCCACGCGTCCCTGGTCCTCACCGGCTACCTCCTCGCCACCGTCGGCGCCCTGCTGCTCGCCCGCGACCGGACCCTGCGGGCCCTGGGCATCGTGACCGGAGCGGGGGCGATCGTCTGCGCCGTCCTGTGGAGCCGGGCGTTCGTCTCCACCTGGTGCGCCCTCGCCGCCGTCGCCTCGCTCATGGTCCTCCTCCGGATCCGAAGGCCGGCGACCGTAACCCCTGGGCGTCTCAGTAGTTGACCCGAGCATGAAGAAGCGCAGCATGCTCGCCATCGCCTCCCTCGCCGCAGGCGTCGTCACCGCTCTCGTCACCCCGCCGCCGCAGGCGAACGCCGCCGAAAGCCCGCTGGGCGGCGCCACCGGCCTCCTCCAAGAGGACCAGGGCGCCGCGACCGTCCTCCACGACACCGTCCAGGGCGCCGAAGGCGCCCTCCAGGGCCAGACGGCCCCCGGTGGACTGCTCTGACCCCGTACTTCCCAGGTGGCGACCGGTGCCCCGTGATCCTCGCGGATCGCGGGGCACCGCCACGCCATGACCCGGGAGGAGGCAGCCCGTGCGCGCGCCGTGCGCGAGTAATGACAGGATGTCCCCATGAGCGACAACGTTTACTTCGACATCACCATCAACGACGAGCCCGCGGGCCGCATCGTCTTCAAGCTGTTCGACGACGTCGTGCCCAAGACCGCCCAGAACTTCCGTGAGCTCGCCACCGGCGTCCACGGCTTCGGCTACGCCGGCTCCCCGTTCCACCGCGTCATCCCGCAGTTCATGCTCCAGGGTGGCGACTTCACCAACGGCAACGGCACCGGCGGCAAGAGCATCTACGGCGAGAAGTTCGCCGACGAGAACTTCACGCTGAAGCACGACCGCCCGTTCCTGCTCTCGATGGCGAACGCGGGCCCCGGGACCAACGGCTCGCAGTTCTTCATCACCACGGTCGTCACCAGCTGGCTCGACGGCAAGCACGTCGTCTTCGGCGAGGTCGTCGAGGGCGAGGACCTGGTCAAGAAGATCGAGAGCCTGGGCTCCCAGTCCGGCCGCACCTCGGCGAAGATCGCGGTCGGCGCGTCCGGCGTCGTGAAGGCCTGATCGCCTTCCCGAGCTGAGCAGAGGGCGCCCCGCGCCCTCGCTCGCCCACCCGGCCGGGGCGGGGAGCGCCGTCCTCAGGACGCGCGCCCCCGCCTCCGCCGTGTCTCGCGCCGCCTCGGGTGCCGCGCCCGTGAAGGGCACGTCCTCGGGTGAGCCGATTCCTCAGGCGAAGGCCGGAGCATTGCGCTCCGCCCAGGCCGCGAACGGCTGCGGCGCCCTCCCGAGCACCCGCTCCACGTCCGGGCTCACCCGCTGCTCCTCCGCGCTGGGGGCGCCCAGCACCGACAGCATCCCGTCGACGGCCGCCTCCGGCAGGAACCGGACGAGCTCCGCCCTGGCCTCCTCCGCGCTCTGCGCCACGAACTCCACCGGAGCGCCCAGCGCCTCGGCCAGGGCCCGCACCTGCTCGCGCGGCGACACCGCGGCCGGGCCGGTCAACACGTACGTACGGCCCGCGTGGGCAGGGTCCCGCAGCGCGGCCGCCGCCACCGCGGCGATGTCCAGCGGGTCGACCACCGGCAGCACCACATCGGCGAACGGGGCCGCGACCGTACGGGCCGCGCGCACCCCCTCGGCCCAGAGGTACGCGTTGGAGGCGAAGCCGGCGGGCCGCAGGACGGTCCAGTCGAGGCCCGACTCGCGTACCGCCGTCTCGAACGCCCGCAGGATCCCGTGCGAGACGGAATCCGGCCGTGTGCCCACCAGCTGCGAGGACTGGAGCACGATCCGCCGCACCCCGGCGGCCACCGCCGCCGTGACGATCTCGTCCGGGCTCAGCTCGTCACCGAGGCCCGCGACGAGCAGGTAGACGGCCTCGGCCCCCTCGAACAGTTCCTTCAGGCCGCCCGCGTCGGCCAGGTCACCCCGCCGGTGCGCCACCCCGGCGGGCAGCCCCTCCACCGGCCGCCGGCTCACGGCCGTGACGTCCTCACCGGCCGACGCCAGCAGCTCCACCAGCGGTCGTCCGACGTTTCCGGTCGCTCCGGTCACCACGATCACAGCAGTCCCCTCCAGGGAGTCAGGGGCGGAGCGAGTGCGCTCCGCCGTCTTCGTGACCTCATCCTGGAAGGCGAACTGGCCACCTTCTGGCCAGTTTCGGAAACGGGTTCTCCAGGGCGTGCGGTGCGCCTCAGCCCTCCTCGCCGAAACGGCGCTCGAACTTGGCGATCCGGCCCTCCGAGTCCACCGTCCGCGCCGTGCCCGTGTAGAACGGGTGGCTCTCGGAGGAGATCTCGACGTCGATCACCGGGTACGTCTCGCCGTCGTCCCACTCGATCGTCCGGTCGCTCGTCGCCGTGGACCGGGTGAGAAACGCGTATCCGGCCGACCGGTCGCGGAAGACCACGGGGCCGTACTCGGGCTGCTTGTCCTGCTGCACGTGTCCTCCTCGGGCTTACCGCCCAGACGCGTCCGGCCCTCTCGGCACGGCACCCCTCCAGCCTCCCCGCGCCGGAGACGGGGGACCAGCGTCACGGGGCCGACCGGGTGAACGGGTGCCTGCCCACGCGCGCGTGGGCAGGGCCCCGCGCCGCTGTCGGCCGGGTCAGGTGTGCTGCGGCCAGCGCGCCGCGAGCAGCAGGGCGATGTCGTCGGGTCGGGCGGTGGCCTGGCGGGCCTCGCGGATCAGGCGGTCGGCCGCTTCGGGAAGCGGCAGCGAGCCCGTCGCGGCGAGGGCACGGCGCAGGCGCTCGATCCCCTCGTCGATGTCCCGGCCGGGCCGCTCCACGAGCCCGTCCGTGAACAGCGCGAGCACGTCACCGGGGGCCAGCCGCAGCCGTGTCACCGGGTACGAGGCGCGGCTGTCGACCCCGAGGACGACCCCGCCGGCCAGCTCGACCAGCTCCGTCGTCCCGTCGGGCCGCAGGAGCAGCGGCTGCGGGTGCCCGGCCCGTACCGCCCGCGCCTCACCCGTATCCGGATCGAGCACGATGTAGCAGCAGCTCGCGAACTGCCCGGGATCCAGGTCGATCAGCAGCCGGTTGGTGCCCCGCATCACGTCCTGCGGGCGATGCCCGCCCAGCGCGAACGCCCGTACGGCGCTGCGCAGCTGCCCCATCGTGGCGGCCGCCGCGACCCCATGGCCCTGTACGTCTCCGATGACCAGGGCGAGCGACCCGTGCCCCGTCTCGATGACGTCGTACCAGTCGCCTCCGACGTCCATGCCCTGCGTGCCCGGCAGATAGCGGCCGACGGTGTCCACGCCCTCGCGCACCGGCAGCCGGTGCGGCAGCAGCGCGTCCTGGAGCCCGCGCGCCACCGCGGACTCCGTGTCGTACCGCTGGGCCCGCTCAAGGGCCTGTGCGATGAGCCCGGCGAGCGCCGTGAGGACCGTCCGTTCCTCGGGGCTGAAGCCGCGTGGCCGGTCGAAGCCGAGGATGCAGGAGCCCACCGGCCGCCCCGAGGCGATCAGCGGCAGGAACGCCCGGGCTCCCGAGTGCGCGTCCATCGGCAGGTCGGGGAAGGCCTTGCCGAGTTGTTCCATCGACTCGAAGAAGAGCGGCCGACCCGTCGTCAGCGTCTCCACGCCCGGCAGGCGGGCGTCCAGGGCCACGCCGTCGAAGGGTTCGAGGAACCCGGGAGGGAAACCCGTCTCCCAGGCCAGGTACAGACGCCGGTCGCTCAGCAGATAGATCGCCAGTTGCCGGCCGCCGAACGCCGGAAGCAGCTCCTCCGTGACCACCGCCGCGACCTGGCGCGCCGTCACCGCCTCGGTCAGCGCGATCGCCAGGGCCACCGGCCGGTAGAGGGCCGCCGCCCGGTCACCGGGCGCCGACAGCCCGTCGTCCGCTCGCCGGCCACTCCGGGCCCTGGCCCCGAGCCCTGCCGGATCCTCCTCGGGGACCAGCACCATCGTGACCCCGTCGCGCCCCGGGTGGAGCGACACCGACAGCCACCGGCCGCGTTCCGGGCGAGCCAGAAAGCGCACCGGTTCGCCGGAGAGCAGGGCGGCGCGGAGCTGCTCCTCGTGGAAGGGGTGGCCGAACCAGGGCAGCGCCTCCCAGAGGGCCTTCCCCGCCAGCGCGCCGCGCGGCCGGCCGAGCAGCCGTTCCGTGCGTTCGTTGACGTACGTGATGCGGCCGAGCCGGTCGATCGCCAGGATCGCCCGCGGCAGCCGGTCCGTCGCGTCCGAGCCGACGAGGCCGGTGCCGAGGTCGACGAGCGTGCCGGTGAGGTGGCCGGCGGTGGCCGTGGAGTCGCTCGTGGGGCTGGGGGCGACGGGCGTGCCCGAGGCCGGGAGGGCCGGTTCGCCAGCCGTGCCTCCACGCGCGCGCGTGGAGATCTCCAGGAGGTGCAGGCCGCCGTCAGGCCCTCTCAGCCGGAGCCTGCGGACCGCGGGCCTGCCGTCCACGCCCGTCGCCTGCCGCGCCGCCGCCCAGAGCGCGTAACCGTCCTCCGGTTCGAGCAGGGAGGTGAGCACCTCGATCGAACACGGAGAGGTGACCTCCGCTCCGAGGATCGCTAGCAGACCGTCGTCGAGGGTGACCGTGCCCGCGTCCAGGTCCCAGTCGAAGGACCCGAAGCGCACCGGGGGTCCCGACCCCGTGGACAGCTGCACGCAGACCGGGTCGCCGGGCCACTCGATGGCCGTCCCCCCGCGGGCCAGGCCGGACAGCGCCTCGCCGAGCCGGAGCGCGCCGCGGGTCATGCGGTTCCGGTCGCGCGCGTCCACCGGGACGCCCGGGGTGGGCGGCCGCAGGGCCACCAGGACGCCGAAGCGTTCGCGGCCGCCGACCACGGGCGCGTAGAGGGAGGCGAAGGGGAACGGCAGGCTGGCCACGAGCTGGGGGAAGCGGCGCATGGCCTCCTCCACGTCGGAGAGGTACACCGGCTGCCCGGAGCGATGGACCTCCGCCACGGGAAACGGCCGGTTCGCGTGCATGCGCCACCAGGGACGAAACAGTGGACCCGGCAACCCCACCAGGACGGCGAGGCGCAGGAGCCCCGGGGTTCCGGAGCGCAGGTACACCCCGCCCGCGTAGCCGCCGACCTCCTCGACCGCGCGCAGGGCCTCCTCCGCGAGCGCCCAGGTGAGCGCGGAGGAAGCAGTCTCGTCGGCGGCTCCGTTCCCGGACGGACGCCCGGTGCCGCCCGCCGGGCCGGGGCCGGACGTGCCGTGCGAGGTCACACAGCCAGGATGCCCCCGACGCGAAAGGCCCCGCATCCCGGACCACGGAGCCCGGATTCCGGGCGGTGATGTTGACCGCGCGCTTCCGCGCCGTCACACTCGGTCGTCGACCGCCGCCGTTCGGCGCGCGGCGCCACACACCTCGCGAGCAGGGGGCACGATGACGGACCGGCTTCTTCCGTACGACGTACAGGGCGAGGGGCCCGCGCGGGCCCTCGTGCTGCACAACTGGTTCGGCGACCGCACCAGCTTCGACGCCCTCCGCGCCCACCTGAACGACGCCACCGGCACCTACGCCTTCCTGGACTGCCGCGGCTACGGCGAAGCCCTCGACCACGCGGGCGCCTACACGATGGAGGAGGTCGCCGCCGACGCGCTCGCGGTCGCCGACGACCTCGGCTGGGACTCCTTCTCCGTCATCGGCCACTCCATGGGCGGCAAGGCGGCCCAGCTGATGCTGCTCGGCGCCCCCGAACGCGTCCGCTCGATCGTCGGCATCTCGCCCGTCTCGGCGGCCGGCTTCCCGCTCGACGGCGAGACCTGGGACCTCTTCGCCGGCGCGGCCGAGGAACCGGCCTACCGGCGCGCGATCATCGACAACACCACGGGCGGCCGGTACGACGACGCCTGGCTCGGATCCCTCGTCGACCGGTCCGTCGGCCGCTCCTCCGCCACCGCCTTCCGCGCCTACCTGGACTCCTGGTCCGGCACCGACTTCCACGAGCGCGTCCGCGACAACCCCACCCCCGTCCTCCTCGTCGTCGGCGCCCACGACCCGGCGCTCGGCACCGAGGCCATGGAGTCCACCTGGCTCCGCTGGTACCCCAACGCCCGCCTCGAAGTACTGAAGGACGCCGGCCACTACGCCCCCGAGGAGACCCCGGGACCGCTGGCCGAGGCGATCGAGGCCTTCCTCGGGGCCTGAGGTCCGAGCTGACGGAGCTCCTTTCGCAGGTTCTCGCCGTCGTCGTCGGAAGTCTTCGGAGGGGGCTCCGGAAGTCATCCGAACGTCGACCGGACCGACGACTTTCGAGGACAGCGGCAGGGGTGTGCCGCGCGCGATCATCGTGGTCATGACGCCACAGGGCGGTCTCTCCCGGGAGACCGCCCATGATCAGCAGGAGCACCGTCGATGGGCCTCGCACAGTCGCAGCACCGCTTCCTCGTCCGCCAGAAGGTGACCCTGATGGCGAACCGCTACCTGGTGCACACGGAGGGGCCCGACGGCGAGGAGGCGGAACTCGTCGCGTTCGCCCACCAGAAGAGAATGGCGCTCAAGGAGCACGTCACCTTCTACACCGACGAGTCCCGGCGCCAGATCCTGTTCACCTTCAAGGCCCGCCAGGTCCTCGACGTCGGCGCGACCTACGACGTGCACGGGGCCTCCGGCACCCGGCTCGGCGGCTTCCGCAAGGACTTCGGGGCCTCCCTGCTCCGCAGTACCTGGCATCTGAGCGGCGAGGGCGCGGCGGTGGAGACCACCGGGCGGGAGCGGCACCAGGGGATCGCGCTGCTTCGGAGGATCTGGGAGTTCCTCCCCTTCACGGACCTGATCCCCTTCGCCGTGCCCTATCACTTCGACTTTGCCGCGGGCGAACGGCCCGTCATGTCCGTCGACAAGCGCTTCGGTCTGCGCGACCGGTACGTCCTGGAGATAGCGGATCCCGAGCTCGACCGGAGGCTCGCGATAGCCCAGGCCGTCGCCCTCGACGCCCTCCAGTCCCGCTGATCACCTCCGGCTGCCGAAAGCACCCGCCGACCGCCTGTCGCCGACGCGTCTACCCTGGAAGGAGGGGCAGGGGACGGGCGTGCCGTACCTCCCCGGGCCCGGGCCGCGCAGGCGGAAGGGCGGCGGACCATGTTCTTCGGCGATCGGACCGACGCGGGCAGGCAGCTCGCGGCCCGGCTGGAACACCTCAAGGGCCATGACGTCGTGGTCCTCGGTCTCCCGCGTGGCGGGGTGCCGGTCGCGGCGGAGGTCGCGGACGCGCTCGAAGCGCCGCTCGACATCTGTCTCGTGCGGAAGCTGGGGGTGCCCTATCAGCCGGAGCTCGCGATGGGCGCGCTCGGCGAGGGTGGCGTGCGCGTGCTGAACGAGCGCGTCCTGCGGGACACCGGTGTGGGGGAGCGGGCGCTCGCGGCGGTGGAGGAACGCGAGCACGCGGTGCTCGAGGAGCGTGCCGGCCGGTACCGGGGCAGCAGGGCGTCCGTGCCGCTCGAAGGCAGGACGGTGGTGGTCGTCGACGACGGGCTGGCGACGGGGGCGACGGCCCTCGCGGCCTGCCGGGTGGTGCGGGCCAGGGGAGCCGCCCGGATCGTGCTGGCCGTCCCGGTCGCGCCGAGTGGGTGGAAGGCGAGGTTGGGCGGTGAGGCGGACGAGACGGTCAGTGTCCACGAGCCGGAGATCTTCTACGCGATCGGGCCGTTCTACCGGGACTTCGAGCAGACCGCCGATGCGGAGGTGATCGCCTGCCTGGACCGGAACCGTGCGGCGCGGGGCCCGGTGGTGCGGGACTCGGAGGTGAGGATCGAGGCCGCCGGCGTCACGCTCGCGGGGCGGCTCGCGGTGCCCGACGGGGCCGTCGGCCTGGTGCTGTTCGCGCACGGCAGCGGGAGCAGCCGGCACAGCCCGCGCAATCGGGCGGTGGCGGAGGTCCTCAATCAGGCCGGCCTCGGGACCCTGCTGTTCGATCTGCTCACCGAGGCCGAGGCGGGCGACCGGGCGCGGGTCTTCGACACGCCGCTGCTCGCCGGACGGCTCGCTTCGGCCACGGAGTGGGTCGCGGGGCAGCCGGTGGGCGCGGGCCTTCCGCTGGGTTACTTCGGGGCGAGCACAGGCGCGGCCGCCGCGTTGTGGGCGGCGGCCGATCCCGAGTGCGATGTGAGCGCCGTCGTGTCGCGCGGAGGGCGGCCGGACCTCGCCGGGGACCGCCTGGCCGCGGTGCGGGCACCGACGCTGCTCGTGGTGGGCGGCGAGGACGCGCTGGTCCTGGACCTGAACCGGCGGGCCCGGTCACTGCTGCGCTGCGAGAGCCGGCTGTCCGTGGTGGAGGGCGCCACGCACCTGTTCGAGGAGCCGGGGGCCCTGGAGGAGGTGGCGGAGCTCGCCACCTCCTGGTTCACCGGGCACTTCGGGCGTCAGTAGGCGCCGTTGACGTTGTCGATGGAGCCGTAGCGGTCGGCCGCGTAGTTGCAGGCGGCGGTGATGTTGGCGACCGGGTCGAAGAGGTCCATGGACGTGCCGGGCACGTGGTACGCGAGGAAGGTCGGCTCGATGACCTGGAGCAGGCCCTTCGAGGGCGTACCGGCCGCGGCGTTGGAGTCCCACAGGTTGATGGCCTGGGGGTTGCCGGAGGACTCGCGCATCACGTTGCGGAGGATGCCGTCGTACGAGCCGGGGATGCCCCGCTGGGCCATGATGGCCAGCGATTCGCGGATCCAGCCGTCCAGGTTGTCGGCGTAGTTGGTGGCGGCCGCGGGGGCGGCCTGGGCCGGAGCCGCCTGGGCGGGGGCGGCGGCGGGCGCGGCCACCGGGGCGGCCTGGGCGGCCGACGCGCCGGTGGTGGCGGGGGCGGAGCGGCGCTCGGAGCGGCTCGCGCGGTCGGACTTGGTGGTCTTCTTCGCCGGGGCGGGAGCGGCCTTCGCGGAATCCCGACGAAGCGTCAGCTCAAGGCCCGGATGAATAAGTGACGGATTGTCACCCACGGCGCTCTTGTTGGCCCGGTAAAGAGCCTTCCAGCCGCCCTGAATTCCCTTCTTCTGGGCGATCAGGGAAAGGGAGTCGCCGCGGACGACGGTATAGCTGCGGGCGGCGGCCGGAGCGGCGGGAGCCTGGGCGAAGGCCGGGGCCGCGGCGGCGGGGGCGGCGACGGCGCGGGCCGTGAATTCCGGGGCTCCGGAGACGGGCGCGGCACCGGCCACGGCCGGGGTGATCAGCGGGAGGGCGAGGGCGACCCCGCCCGTGCCGACCAGCGCGAGGCCCTGGGAGACGGGGCGGCGTCGGGGGCGGCGGTGCTTACCGTGAGCAGGCATGACGGATTCCTCTCCGGCGCCTGCGGGGTGAGCTGTCGGGTTCGGACGGGAGGTGTCCGGCCGCGCGCACGCGGCTGCACCCCGAGCCGTTCCGGATATCCGGGCCGGCGTATTCGTGGGTCCCCCGCTCCTGCCGTCGGGTGAAAAGGGAGGTATTTCGAGCGGTGGCAGGATTCGGCGATCCGCTCGAATGGAGGTGACCGTAGGCCAGTAATGCGACGGATAACAAGGGGACGGAGTCCGGTGGTGCGGCGAATGGATCACCGAATTCGGCGAATTCAAGATCGACCCACTCCGGCGGCTCTCCAACTTCCTTGTGCCCCCTGGTCTGCGCAGAATTCGATCACCGCGTCGGATCCGGGAAAGTGAGTCGCATCACCAGGTGCCCAATGTCCGAATATGCACGGTAATTCTGTTAGTGGCGGAGTGGGTGGAAAAGGGCTCGATGGCGGGTGTGCACTCAAGGGCAAAAGTCGCAAACCCGACATTCATCCTGAAAGATGGAGCCACCCCGACCGAGGAGCCGCCGGATGACGCCCGTCATCTCCCTGCCCAGCCCCGACACCGTCGACCGCGAGGCCGCCGCGCTGTACGACAGCGCCACCTGGCAGCGGATCGTCATCGACCTGACCACCGAGGCGCCCCTCGCACCCCTTGCACCCCTCACACCTCTCACGCCGCTCGCGCCTCTCGCGCCCGAGGCTCCGGAGCCGCCCTCGGAGAGCTGGCGGGCGCTGCTCAGCGTGCCGGTGGAGCAGCTGGTGGCGGACGCGCTGCACGCGCTGCCGCCGCCCCTCCCGGTCGAGCGCCGTCTGCCGGGCCGCGTCGGAGCCGTACTGCCCGACCGGCTGCACGCCTGGCGCCGTATCGGACGCGCGGACCTCCGTCCCTCGGTCCACCTGGGCTACGCGCGCCTCGTGCTCACGGAATGGGGCTGGCAGAACACCCCGTACAAGCTGCGCGACGTGCGCGGGGCGCGGTGTGTCTGCGGTGCGCTGCTGGCGGCGCACCGGCTCGGGCACGGCAGCGCGGACACCATGAACGAGGCGGCGGCCTGGGTCATGACCGAGCTCAGATCGCGCGGTTGGCACGACCTGATCGGGCCCTGGAACCGGGCGCCTGGACGTACCGCCGAGGACGCCGTCGCCCTGCTCGACGCCACCATCGCGCGGGCGGCGCTTGCGGGCCGCTGAGCGTGTCCCGCGTCGGCCGGGCTGAGCCCCGAAGGGCCGCCCGGCGGACACGGGGGCGGGTCAGCCGCTGATGCTCGGCGCGCCGGTCTCGATGTGGCCGGTGTACCGGCGTGACCAGGTGCCGTCGATGTCGGCGAGGATCGTGAAGTCGTACCAGCCGTTCTGGTACGCGACGGCGTTGAAGAAGTCCTCGCGGCTGGAGCGCGCCGGCACCGTGTACGTCCACGGGCCGTCCGCGCGGTAGGCGTTCGAGCGGATGGTGAAGGTGACGGGGCCGCCCGAGTTGTTGGTCATGGTGAACCACAGGGCGGGCTTCCCGGTCCCCGCTTCGGTCGCGTACCGGGCCGCCACCTCGACGTCCTTGCCCGCCTTGGAGGCGTCGCCGATGAAGCGGCGCAGGAAGCGGTTGGGTCCCATCATCGAGATGTCGTACTTGCCGGAGCCCGAGCCCAGGCCGATGTTGAAGTAGTCGGAGGCCGTGCCGCCGGGGTCGACGGTGTACTGCCAGGCGGCCGTGTCGCGGTGCTGGTGCGGGTGGATCGAGAAGTGGGCCGCACGCTTGGCCTCCGCGCCCTGGTTGGTCATCGAGAACCAGGCCAGGATCTTGCCGGCGGCCCCGAACTCGAAGCGGTCGAGGTTGCCGTTCACCTGGTACGGGACCGTGCGCGCGGGCCGGGTGCCGGCCTCCTGCGCGGGCAGGGCGTTGTTCTGGGGCGCCGGGTTCGGCAGCGGGCCGCAGGTGGCCTGGCCGATCACCTTCGCCGTACCGGGAAGGCCCGCGGGCACGCCGTAGACCGGGTGCGCGAAGTCGAAGACGCCGGTCAGGTCGCCCGTCACCTTCCTGCGCCAGGCGCTGATGTTGGGGCAGGTGGCGGGGGTGCCGAGGGCGGCCGTCCAGGTCTCCATGAAGCGGATGACGGAGGTGTGGTCGAAGACCTCCGAGCTCACCCAGCCGCCCCGAGTCCACGGGGACATGACAAGCATGGGGACGCGGAAGCCCAGGCCGATCGGGACGCCGTCCAGGTACTCGCCGGGTGTCCCCGGGGGAGCGACCGGCGGCGGCACGTGGTCGAAGAAGCCGTCGTTCTCGTCGTAGTTGAGGAACAGCACCGTCGAGTCGAAGACCTCGGGGTCGGCGGCCAGGGCGCGGTAGACGAGGTCGACGAAGTGCGCCCCGTCCCCGGGCGGCGCGTAGGGGTGCTCCGAGAACGCCTCGTTGGCGACCACCCACGACACCTGCGGCAGGGTGCCCGCGAGGACGTCGGCGCGGATCGCGGCGGCGATGTCGTCCGGCGTCGAGCCGGTGACCTTCGGGACCGAGCCCATGCCCCGGTCGTACAGCGGGTCGCCGGGCCGGGCGTCGGTGAACTTCTTGAAGTACGCGAGGCCGTTGTCGCCGTAGTTGTCCTGGGCGTTCTGGTAGACCTTCCAGCTCATCCCCGCGCGCTGGAGCGCCTCGGCGTACGTCTCCCAGGTCAGGCCCGACTCGTCGCCGCCGTCCTTGCTGGATGCGTCGATCTTTCCGCTCCAGAGGAACGTGCGGTTGGGGCCGGTGGCGCTGAGGGTGGAGCAGAAGTAGGCGTCGCAGATCGTGTAGTGATCGGCGAGGGCGTGGTGGAAGGGGATGTCCCCGCGGTCGAGGTGGCCGAGGGTCCGGGTGTAGCCCACGCCGGTGACCCAGTTGTCCATGCGCCCCTTGTTCCAGGCGGCGTGCTGGGAGGTCCAGCTGTGCGGCAGGTCGCCGTTGCACTGGGCGAGGGTCTCGCCGTCGACGCCACCGGCGGGCGGGGTGTCGCTGAGCTTCCAGGGGTAGTGGCGGCCGCCCCAGTTGGGCTGGTTGAACATCCCCCATCCGCCGGGCAGGTTGCCCGCGGCGCGGTCGCCGAAGCCGCGGACGCCGCGCAGGGTGCCGAAGTAGTGGTCGAAGCTGCGGTTCTCCTGCATGAGGATCACCACGTGCTTGACGTCGGTGAGGGTGCCGGTGGCCGCCGCCGCGGCGGCGGAGGCCCGGACCGGCGGCAGCGCCGCACCCGCCACGAGCCCCGCGCCGATGCCGACGAACCCCCTGCGGCTGATGGGAATCATGCCCCGCCTCTCGTGTCACGGTGTGCCCCAGCGGGCACGTCGGAGACATGATGGGGGAGGCGAGCGTAAAGGTATACGGCTGTGCCGTAATTAGTGGGTTAACAGCTGGGGTCCAGGAAATACGGGCACTGGATTGGTTCACCCGCAGACCAATGAGGTCAGACGGTGATCACCTTCACGCCGGCCTCGGTGAGCTGGGCGACCGTCTCCTGGGTGATGCCGGTGTCGGTCACCAGGACGTCGATCCGGTCCAGACCACAGATCCGGGCGAACGCGCGACGGCCCATCTTCGAGGAGTCGGTCACCACCACCACGCGGCTCGCCCGCTCCGCGAAGAGCCGGCTGATGCTCGCCTCGTCCTCCTGATGGGCCATCACGCCGAGGGTGGCGTCGACCCCGTCGACACCCAGGACCACCACGTCGAGCACGACCTCGTTGAGTACCCCGACCGTCAGGGGGCCGACCAGTTCGTACGTCTGGGGGCGTGCCACCCCGCCGGTCGTGACGATCTTGATCTGCGGCCGCACGGCGAGCTCGCTCGCGATGTTCAGGGCGTTGGTGACCACGGTCAGCGCCGGCCCGCCGGACGCGGCTCCCGGGGAGGCCGGTGCCTCGGCGCGGCCGCTCGCGAACCGCAGGGCCAGGGCCCGGGCCACCTCCGTCGTCGTCGTGCCCCCGTTGAGTCCGACGACGTCGCCGGGCGAGACGAGATCGGCCGCGGCCTCCGCGATCCGCCGCTTCTCCGGCGCGTGCCGGGTCGACTTGTACCGCAGCGGCAGCTCGTGCGACACGCCGTGCGCCACCGCCCCGCCCCGGGTCCGTACCAGCAACTGCTGCTCGGCGAGCTCGTCGAGGTCCCGGCGGATCGTCGCGGCGGAGACGTCGAGCGCGGTCGCCGCCTCCTCCACCTCCACCTTTCCCGAGGCCGCCAGCAGCTCAAGGAGCGTGTTCCACCGTTCGTGCTTGGACATTGCGTCCCTCCCTCCCGCTCGTGCGCGCGTCCGATTCTAGCCGCCGGTATGCGCGGGATCTGGAAAGCTACTGCATCTTTCTGCTTGAATACCCTCGACTTCGAGCAACTTCACTCATCATTGCGCATGCTTCTTGCAAGGAGGGTCGTATGACCACCACCCGTACCGCCGTGGAGATCGCCTCTCAGCCGGCGACATGGCGCCAGGCTGCCCGCACCCTGCCGCAGCACACCGCGGCACTGCCCCGACGGGGCGAGCGGGTCGCGGTGATCGGCTGCGGCACCTCCTGGTTCATGGCCCTGGCCTACGCGGAGCTGCGCGAGACCGGCGGCCACGGCGAGACCGACGCCTTCGCCGCCTCGGAGTTCCCCTACGGCCGCCGCTACGACCGGGTCGTGGCGATCACCCGCTCCGGCACCACCAGCGAAGTCCTCGCCGTCCTCGCCCGCCTGCGCGGCACCGTGCCCACCGGCGCGATCACGGCCGACCCCACCACCCCCGTGATGGACCTCGCCGACGAGGTCGCCGTCCTGGACTTCGCCGACGAGGAATCCGTCGTCCAGACCCGCTTCGCCACCACCGCCCTCGCCCTCTTCCGCGCGCACCTGGAGGCGGAGGAGGCGCTGCCCGCCGGCGTCGCCACCGTCGAGGTGGCCGCCCGGGACGCCGAGCGCGCCCTGGAGTCGCCCCTCGCCGAGGAGATCCTCCAGGCCGAACAGTTCACCTTCCTCGGCAGCGGCTGGACCTACGGGCTCGCCCTGGAAGCCGGACTGAAGATGCGCGAGGCGGCCGGCGCCTGGACCGAGGCCTACCCGGCCATGGAGTACCGCCACGGACCCATCAGCATCACCGGCCCCGGCCGGGTGGCCTGGGGCTTCGGCGAACTGCCCGCCGGACTCGCGGACGACGTCCGCAAGGTCGGCGGCACCCTCGCCGAGAGCGACCTCGACCCGCTCGCCGACCTCATCCGGGCCCAGCGCCTCGCGGTCGCCGTCGCCGAGGCCCAGGGCCTCAACCCCGACACCCCCCGCAACCTCACCCGCTCCGTGGTCCTCACCGACGTCCATGCCTGACCGCCGCCCCATATCCGTTCACACCCCGGGAGAAGGACCATGCCGCTGACGCCCACCGACGAGATCGTCCGCCGTGCCCGAGCGGCCGGCGCGGGCGTGGGGGCGTTCAACGTCCTCCAGCTCGAACACGCCCAGGCCATCGTGGCCGGCGCCGCGAGCGCCGACCGGCCCGTGGTCCTCCAGATCAGCGAGAACACCGTCCGCTACCACGGGGCCCTGGAACCGGTCGCGCTCGCCTCCCTGGCGATCGCCCGCGCCGCCAAGACCCCGGTCGCCGTCCACCTCGACCACGCCGAGAATCCCGACCTCGTCCGCGAGGCCGTGGCACTGGGTCTGGGCTCCGTCATGTTCGACGCCTCCAAGCTCCCCTACGAGGAGAACGTCGCCGCGACCCGCGAGGTCGTCGAGCACTGCCACCGGCACGGCGTCTGGGTCGAGGCCGAACTCGGCGAGGTCGGCGGCAAGGGCGGTGCCCACACCCCGGGCGTCAGGACCGACCCCGACGAGGCCCGCGCCTTCGTCGCGGCCACCGGCGTGGACGCCCTCGCCGTCGCGGTCGGCAGCTCCCACCAGATGCTGACCAGGGACGCGGTCCTCGACTTCGACCTGATCGCCCGCCTCCGCAACGCCGTCGACACCCCGCTCGTCCTGCACGGCTCCTCGGGCGTCTCGGACCGCGACCTCACCGCCGCCATCGCCGCCGGCATGACCAAGGTCAACGTCTCCACCCACCTCAACAAGGCCTTCACCCAGGCCGTCCGCACCCACCTGGCCGACCACCCCACGGCCGTGGACCCCCGCCACTACCTCACCCCCGCCCGCGCCGCCGTGGCCGAGCAGGTGGCCCACCTCCTCACCGTCCTCTCCCCGTCCTGACCGCGCGAGCCGCCCGCCGCGAAGGCTGCCGAACCGTCAGGGCACCTCGTCCGCCGAGGCGTTCTGTCAGTACCGTCTCGTAGGGTGGCTCCCGTCGGTGGGGATGCCGCCGGGAGACACAGGGGAGTGGGCGCATGCGGGAGTTGTTCCTGGCCAAGGAGAGGGCGTACATCCGGTGGATCGCGCTGCCGGGTGACGGACCCCTCCGGGTGTTCGTGCACGGGCTCGGGTGCACGTCGGCGTCGGACTTCGCGCACATCGCCGCCTCCCCGTCGCTCGGCGGCGGCCGGGCGATGCTCGTCGACCTCCTCGGCTACGGGCTGAGCGACCGCCCCGCCGACTTCGACTACCGCATGGAGTCGCAGGCGGCGGCGGTGGCGGCCGTGCTCGACCACCTGGGCGTGAAGGGGGTGGACCTGATCGGGCACTCGATGGGCGGCGCCGTGGCCATCCTCCTCGCGGCCTCAAGGCCCGACCTGGTGGCCCGGCTCGTGGTCGCGGAACCGAACCTCTACCCGGGCGGCGGAGCCTTCAGCTCTCCGATCGCGGCCCAGGACGAGTCCACCTTCGTCGCCAAGGGCTTCGCGGAGATGGTCGCCACCGTCGGCCGCGCCGACTACGCCGCCCGGCTGCGGCTCTCCGACCCGCTGGCCGTCCACCGCAGCGCCGTCGCCCTCGTCGAGGGAAGCGCGCCCGCCCCCGGCGACCTCCTCGCCGAGCTCGCGATGCCCCGGCTGTACGTGGTCGGCGAGCTGAGCCTGCCGGACGCCGACGCGGCGAGCATGGCGGCCCGCGACGTCCCGGTCGTCGAGATCCCGGGAGCGGGACACAACCTGATGCTCGACAACCCCGACGGGTTCGTCGCCGCGCTCGCCGACTTCCTCTGAGCCGCGCGTCGGGAGGTGTCCGACGGGCACCTCCCGGTGTGTCCTCCCCGCTGCCGTCCCGCCCCCGCAAGGAGTCGCAGGTGTACACCCTCACGTACGACGACATCAGGACCGCCGCCGACCGGATCGGCGGACACATCCGCCCGGTCACCGTCGCCCCCGCCGACACGGGCGACGAGCCGTACGAGCTCCACCTCGCCCTTGAACTCATGCAGCACGCCGGCTCCTTCAAGGCGCGCGGCGCGCAGAACTTCCTGCTCGCGCACCGGGAGGAGGGCACCCTCCCCGACAGCGGAGTCACGATCGCCTCCGGTGGCAACGCCGGCCTCGCCTGCGCCTGGGCCGCCCGCAGCCAGGGCGTGCCCGCCACCGTGTTCCTGCCACCCACCGCGCCGAAGGTGAAGGTCGACAAGCTCCTCGCGTACGGCGCGGACGTGCGCCTGGTCGGACCCGGATACGCCGGGGCGCTCGCGGCCTCGCGGGCGTTCGCCGCCGAGACCGGCGCGCTGGCCTCCCACGCCTACGACGACCCGCTGGTCGTCGCGGGCGCCGGCACCCTGCTCGACGAGATCCTGCGGACGGTACCCGACCTGGACACCGTGGTCCTCTCGGTCGGCGGCGGCGGCCTGTTCGCCGGCGTCGCCACGGCCGCCCGGCACCACGGCCTGCGCACCGTCGCCGTCGAACCGGAGAACTGCCGTGCCCTCGACGCGGCGCTCCGGGCCGGCGAGCCGGTCGACGTCACCATCGACTCGGTCGCGGCCGACTCGCTCGGCGCGCCCCGGGTCTCCGCCACCGCGCTGCGCGCGGCGCAGCAGGACGGGGTGCGGACCGTCCTCGTCCCCGACGCCGCGATAGTCCGGGCCCGCCGGGCCCTGTGGGACGACCGCCGTCTCGCCGTCGAACACGCCGCCGCGACCGCGCTGGCCGCTCTCGCCACGCCGGACGGGGCCGCCCCGGGGACCGGCGGCTACCGGCCGGAACCGGGCGAGAAGGTCTGCGTGGTGCTCTGCGGAGCCAACACCGACCCGGTGGATCTCACCGGGGCGCCCGCGGGAGCGTGACTCCCCGGCCGAGGGCCGAGGTCCCTGGCCGAAGGGCCGGTGGCGGGGGAGGGGCGGCGCGTGCGTCAGGATGGGGGCATGACCGAAATTCGTACCCCTCGTCTCATCCTCCGGCGCTGGAGCGACGACGACCTTGTCCCCCTGGCCGAGATCAACGCGGACCGTGAGGTGATGCGCTGGATCGGCGACGGCTCGGTGCGGGACCTGGACGAGACCGCCGGGGACATCGAGCGGTACGAGGAGGAGTGGGACGACGAGGGCTTCGGCGTCTTCGCCGTGGAGCTCATCGGGTCCGGCGAGCTGATCGGCCTCGCCGGTCTCTCCGTGCCCGAGGTGCCGGAGCTGGCGGCGGAGGTGGAGATCAGCTGGCGCCTCGGCCGGCAGTTCTGGGGGCAGGGGTACGCCTCCGAGGCGACCCACGCGGTCCTGGAGTTCGCACTCCAGGACCGTGGGCTCGACCGGGTGATCGCCCTCGCGCACATCAGCAACGTCGCTTCCGAGAACGTCATCGGAAAGCTCGGCCTGACCGCCGAGCGCGAGCTGAACCACCCGGTCTTCGACGTGCCCCTGCGCCTCTACGCCATCGACCTCAGCGAGTACGAGGCCTGAGCCGGGGCCCGCTCAGGGCCTCAGTGGCGCTCGGGCAGGTCCCGCTCCGCCGGACGCGAGGTGAGGGCGGGGGCGGACGGCGAGGCCACGCGCGCGGACGCCGTCGGGGCCGGCTTCTTGCCGCAGAACGCGGCCTCGAGGGTGCCGCCGAGTGCCGTGTTCGCGACGCCGTGGTTCGAGGTGTTGGCCATGGCCGAGAGGGCGCGCCGGCCGTCACGGGTCGCGAAGGTGTACGTGTAGAAGCCCTGCACGGTGCCGGTGTGGCCGAACACCTGGGTCCCGCACGACAGGTCGTAGCGACGCAGCCCGAGCCCGTAGAACCGGGTGTTCGTGGTGTCCGTCGGGGTGACCGTGGTCATGGCCTCCATCATCGCCGGGGAGAGCAGCCGGCCGCGCATCAGGGCGCTGGTGAAGGTGTTCAGGTCGGCGGGCGTGGAGATGACGGCCCCGGCGGTCTGCGCCCAGGACACGGTCTGCTCCGTGGAGTCGACGAGCGGGTCGCCCGCCGCGTCGGGGTGCAGATAGCCGCGCACGTGCAGGCCCTTGATCTGCGCGTCGGGGTGGACGTACGAGGTGTTGCGCAGCTTCAGCGGCTTGAAGATGCGCTGCTTGTACGCGTCGGCCACCGGCCGGCCCGTGAGCTTCTCGATGATCATGCCGACCACCACGAAGTTGGCGTTCGAGTACTTGTACGACACGCCCGGCTCGGTCGTGCGGGGCTCGCTCAGGGACAGGTCGACGAGCTCCTGGTAGCTGAACACCCGGTTCCGTACGGCCTCGAAGCCCGGCACGGTGTCGTTGAACATCGCGTTGGTGTAGTCCGCCAGACCGCTGCGGTGGGTGAGGAGGTGACGGACCGTGATGCGGTTGTCGGGGAGCAGGCCCGGCAGGTAGTCGTTCACGGGCGCGTCGAGCGCGACCTTCCCCTCCTGGACCAGCTGGAGGAGGACGACGGTGGTGAACGTCTTGCTGACGCTGCCGATCCGGAAACGCGAGTGGATGTCCATGGGCGTGCCCGCCACCCGGTCCTGGACACCGGCGGTCCGGCTCTGCACGCCACCGGGGCCGACGAAACGGGCCATCGCCCCCGGCGCGCCGTTGGCCATCGCCGAGTTCAGCGCGGCGACCACGCCCTCCATGTCGGGGGCGGGAACGGCGGGCGCCGCCGAGCGGACGGCCGCGGCGGGCGTGGCGGGCGCGGGGGAGGCGGCGAAGGCCTGGGCGGTCGGGGCGAGACCGGCGACGAGGGCGGCGACCAGGGTGGTGCCGGCGGCCAGACGACGGCGGGACGACAGGGGCACGGTGATTCCTCTGCTTCTTCGGAGCGTTCGTTCGGTATGGATCATGAGTGCCAACGAGCGGGATCGGTTCCTGACGCGGGCCCACGAGATCCGGACGTCACCATTCCGGCCCTGGCCGCCGTACCCCCGGCTTGTGCAGACGCCCAACACGGCCCCGGCAGGTCTGGGCTCCTGCGGACAGACACGCGATCCGGGGACCCCGATCATGGCGCTGGTCACGCTTGCGAGGACGCGCAACGTGCCGGATCCGTAAAGGAGTTCCTATGTCAGGGAAATGGGGCCGCGCACTGGGCGGCCTGCTGCTCGCCGTCATGACGGCCGTGTACGCGGCGCCGGGCACCGCCGGCGCGGCCGAGGAGACCACCGGCACGATCCCGTCGGTCGGCACCGACTGGGGCGCGCCCGGCCCCTACGAGGTGGAGGTCGACATCGAGGCGGTGCACACCTTCTACTACCCGAAGAACATGGGGCAGCGCGGCGAACTGCACCCCGTCGTCATCTGGGGCAACGGCACCGGCGCCGTCCCCGGCATCTACAGCTCGCTCCTGCGGCACTGGGCGAGCCAGGGCTTCATCGTCGCCGCCGCCAACACGCCCACCTCCAACTTCGCCCTCAGCATGCGCGCCGGCATCGACGTCCTCGAACACCGCAACGCGGACAGCGGAAGCCGCTTCTACCGCAAGGTCGACCTCGAACACATCGCCTCGGCCGGCCACTCGCAGGGCGGCGCCGCCGCCATCAACGCCGCCATCGACCCGCGCGTCGACACCGCCGTCCCCATCCAGCCCGGACCACTGGCCGACCCCGACCTCATGGACGAACCCGTCTTCTACCTGGCCGGCCAGAACGACCTCACCGTCTGGCCCGCCCTCGTCAAGGCCTTCCACCGCGACTCCGACCACGTGCCCTCCGTGTACGGCGAGATCCGCGGCGCGGGCCACCTCAGCTCCATCGGGGACGGCGGGAACTTCCGCGCCCCCACCACCGCCTGGCTCCGCTTCTGGCTCCTCGGCGACGAGAACGCCCGCGGCATGTTCTTCGGCCCCGGCTGCACCTACTGCACCGACAGCGGCCTCTTCTCCGGATGGGACCGCAACACCAAGGCACAGCAGATCCCCGGCCCCGCACTCTGACCCCTGACCCGCCCCGAGCCCGCCCCCGCCTCCGGAGCACCCGGCCGGGGGCGGGCCCCGGTCGGGGGAATGTCGGCGCCGTGGCGTGGCCCGGCGGGCCACGGGTGGTACCTCGTACGCCATGCAGCCAGGCACACCCCCGCCGGTGACCCCCTTCCTCCGCACGGCCGCCGCCTACGCGTGGCGGATCCTCGTCGTCGGCCTGCTCGTCTACAGCCTGTTCGCGGTGCTCGGCCGCTTCCACGAGATCGGCGTGGCCGTCTTCCTCGGCCTGGTGCTCACGGCGCTCCTGCGCCCCGTCGCCGACCTGGTCGCCCGCGGCCTGCCCCGGCCGCTCGCCGTCGCCCTCACCCTGATCGGCAGCATCGCCCTGGTCCTCGGCGTGCTCGCCCTGGTGGGCGAGGCGGTGAACGGCGAGCGGACCACGCTGGTGCGCGAGTTCCGGGAGGGGATCGGCCGCATCGAGCACTGGCTGGAAAGGCCGCCGTTCCACCTCGACCCCGGGGCGCTCGCCGGCCTCCAGACACGGATCGGCGACTTCCTCTCCAGCCACCGCTCGGACCTCCTCAGCACGGCCGTGAGCGGCGCCCACCACATCGTCGCCGTCCTCACCACGCTCGCCCTGGCACTGTTCTGCACCGTCTTCTTCGTGTACTCGGGCGACCGCCAGTGGGCCTGGTTCCAGGAACAGCTGCCGGAATCCGTACGCGCCCGGGTCGGCACCGGCGGGCGCGCCGCCTGGCGCACCTTCACCGGCTACACCCACGGGATCGTCCTGGTCGCCGCCACCAACGCGGTGCTCGTCGGCATCGCCCTGTGGCTCCTCGGGGTGCCGCTCGCCGTCCCGCTCGCCCTCCTCGAATTCCTCGCCGCCTTCGTACCGCTGATCGGCTCCCCGATCGCCCTCGCCATCGCCGCCGTGGTCGCGCTCGCCTCCCAGGGGCCGCTCGTGGCGGCCATCGTCATCGCCCTGATCGTGGTGATCGGCCAGATCGAGGGCCATCTGCTCCACCCGCTCGTCATGAGCTGGGCCGTACGGCTGCACCCCCTCGTGGTGGCCCTTTCGGTCATCGCCGGATCGATCGCCGCCGGCATCGTCGGCGCCGTCGTCGCCGTACCCCTCGTCTCCGTCGTCTGGTCCGTCCACACGGCCCTGCGCGAGGCCCGGACCACGACGAACGCCTGAACACCGGGCCCGCATATCTCAGGAGCACTTGTCAGTGCGCGCATCTAGGCTGTGTTCCGTTCGCGATCTATGAGGGGGGGGGTCCTCGAGGTCGCTTGTCCCAACCTGCGCTCACGAGGTGATGCACCATGACTTCCGCGACCCCGGACGAAGAGAAGACGCCGGACACAAGTACCTTCCAGGTCGATCTCCGCGGCCTCGTCGACCTGCTGTCCCACCACCTCTACTCCAGCCCCCGGGTGTACGTCCGGGAGCTCCTGCAGAACGCCGTGGACGCCGTCACCGCCCGCCAGGCCCTCGACCCGATGGCCGAGATCCGCATCCGCCTCCACGCCGCAGGCGGCACCGTGTCCATCGAGGACAGCGGCATCGGACTGACCGCAGACGAGGTCCACACCCTCCTCGCCACCATCGGCCGCAGCTCCAAGCGCGGCGGCGAGCACGGCCTGGAGTCCGCCCGGCGCGAGTTCCTCGGCCAGTTCGGCATCGGCCTGCTCGCCTGCTTCGTCGTGGCACGACGCATCAGGGTCGTCACCCGCTCCGCACGCACCCCGTGGGCCGCCCCCGTGGAATGGCTCGCCTCCGACGACGGCTCCTACACGGTACGGACCCTGCCCGACGAAGCCCGCCCCGAGCCCGGCACCACCGTCCACCTGGAGGCACGCCCCGGGGTGGGGGAGTGGACGGAACCCTCGCGCGTCGAGGAACTGGCCCGCGACTTCGGCTCCCTCCTCCCGTACGACATCACCTTCGCCGGCCCCGACGACGTCGAGCGCCCGGTCACCGACCGGCCCGCCGTCTGGGACCGCCCCTACCCCACCCCCGCCTCCCGCCGGGTGGCGCTCGCGGGCCACTGCGCCAAGGTCTTCGGATTCACCCCGCTCGACACCATCGACCTCGACCTCCCGGTCGCCGGCGTGCGCGGCGTGGCCTACGTGCTCCCCGAGCCGACCAGCCCCGCCCACCGGGCCGGACACCGCACCTACCTCAAGGGCATGCTGCTCACCGACCACGCGAGCAACCTGCTGCCCGAATGGGCCTTCTTCGTACGGGCCGTCGTGGACACCGACACCCTGCGGCCCACCGCCTCCCGCGAGAACCTGTACGACGACGAGACCCTCGCCGCCGTACGCGAGGCGCTCGGCGCCCGCATCCGGCAGTGGCTCGCCGAACTCGCCGCCGGCGACCCCCAGCGACTCGCCGCCTTCCTGCGCGTCCACCACCTCGGCGTGAAGTCCCTCGCCCGCCACGACGCCGAGCTCTTCGAGCTCATGCTGCCCTGGCTCCCCTTCGAGACCAGCGACGGAGACCTCGGCCTCGAGGAGTTCGCCGCCGCCCACAGCGAGATCCACTTCACCAGGACCGTCGAGGAATTCCGGCAGATCGCCCCCATCGCCGCCGCCCACGGCCTCGGCGTCGTCAACGCCGGCTACACCTACGACGCCGAACTGCTCGCCCTGCTCCCCACCGTCCGCCCCGGGATCAAGGTCACCGAACTCGACGCCGGCGCCGTCACCGACCGCCTCGACCCGGTGCCGACCACCGCCGAACTGGCCCTCGCCACCTTCCTCGCCACCGCCCGCACCCGCCTCGACCCGCACGGCTGCGACGTCGTGCTCCGCGCCTTCCAGCCGGTGGGCGTCCCCGCGCTCTACCTCGACGACCGCCAGGCCCGCCAGGAACGCGACCGGGCCACCGCCCAGGAGAACGCCGACTCGCTCTGGAGCGACATCCTCGGCTCCCTGCGCGGCTCGGCGCCCCGGGCCCGGCTCGTCCTCAACCACAACAACCCGCTGATCCGAAGGATCGCGGCCCTGCCCGACGCGGAACTCACCGGCACCGCCGTCGAATCGCTCTACGGCCAGGCCCTCCTCATGTCCCAGCGTCCCCTGCGCCCCGCCGACTCCACCCTGCTCAACCGGGCCTTCCTCGGGCTCCTGGAATGGGCCACCCACCCCACCGCCGCCACGAACGCCCAGGAGAACCAGTCGTGACCACGATGACCCCCGAGGAGATCCGCCGCGGCCTCGCCGACAACGCCCGCGCGCCCTACGGCGCCGCGCGCAACGTCCACGCCGAGACGCTCGGCGCCGCCGCCGAGGCCACCGGCGACCGACAGCTCTTCCGCGCCGCGCTCGTCTGCCTCATCGAGGCCTACGAGTACAGCGCCGAACGCACCAAGATGGTCGTGCCCTTCGCCCGGCTGCTCCAGGAATACGACCGCGACCCCGGCTCCTTCACCTCCCACGAGGTCCACCGCCTGTTCTGGCGCTTCAAGTGGGTCGCCGGACGGATCGTCGAGTCGCCCGAGATCCCGCTCACCGCCGTGGACGGCTGGCTCACCGACATGGAGCGCCGCTACCGGCTCGCCGGCTACAGCGAACGAGCCGTCCGGCAGGCCGAGTTCCACCTCGCCGACGCCATCGGCGACGAGGCCAGGACCGAGCGCGCCATCACCGGCTGGGCCGCCGCCGAGCGCGACGCCATGAGCGACTGCCACGCCTGCGAGATCAACACCCAGGGCTGGTACTGGGCCCGCAAGGGCGACGACGCCAAGGCGATCGAGGTCTGGCAGCCAGTCCTCACCGACGGCATGTCCTGCATGGAGGAGCCCCACCGGGTGCTCGCCCACGCCCTGCTCCCGCTCGCCCGCCTCGGCCGCACCGACGAGGCCCGCTCCTACCACCTCCGCGGCTACCGCATGGCCCGCGGCAAGGACAGCCTCCTCCGCTCCGTCGGCGAGCACATCGAGTTCTGCGCCCTCACCGGCAACGAGTCCCGCGGCCTGGAGATCCTCGCCGAACACGCCGCCCACCTCGGCGCGCTCGCCGACGTCGAGTCCCAGATGGAGTTCTCCGGCGGCGTCCTCGTCCTGCTGCGCCGCCTCACCGAACTCGGCCACGGCGACCGGCCCACCGTCGCCTACGCCGGCGAGCACCGCACCGTGCAGGAGCTGTACGAGCTCCTCCACACCGAGGCCACCGACATCGCCGCCCGCTTCGACGCCCGCAACGGCACGACCCTCGTCTCCCAGCGCCTCGTCGACCGCATCGCACGCCGGCCCCTGACCGACGCCCTCCCCCTGGGCGTACGCAGCGCGAACCTGCCGCCCGCGCCCGCCCCCGTCCGCCGCACCGAGACGGACAGCGGCGCACCCGACCCCACCGCCACCCCCGGCTCCGGACCGGACCAGGCCGAGACCGACCTCCCCACCCTCGTCGAACGCGCCCGCGCGGCCCGCCAGCAGGGGCACCCCGGCGCCGACGCCCTGTGGACCCGGGTGGCCGCACTCGCCGCGACCGGCGAGGCCGAGACGACCGGCGCCGGGCTCGCCGCGACCGGGGAGAGCGAGACGGCCGAAGCCCTGCTCGCCGACCCCGTCCTCGCCGCCGACCTGCTCGCCCACCGGGCCATGACCGCCGCGCAGGCCGGAGACCCGGCGGCCGGCGAGCTGTACGCCGAAGCCGCCGCGGCCTACCGCGCGGCCGGCCGGCTCAGCCGCGCGGCCCACGCCGCGCTCGCCGCCGCCGGGGCCGCGGCCCAGCGCGAGGCCGAACCCACCGAGGTCCGCGCCCTCATCGCCGCCGCGGCTGAGGCGGCCCAGGCGCTGGACGCGACGGACCCGGAGCGCACCCGACGCCTCCTCGGCGCCGAACTCACCACCCTCCGCATCGAGGCGCACCTGACCGAGCGCGCCACGGACGAGACCGCGCCGCGCCCGGACCACGCGCAGCTCGCGGCCGCGTTCGCACGCCTCGTCGCGGAGCACGGCGACACGCCCATCGCCCGCACCGGCGGGCCGAGCAGCATCGCCGACCTCATCGCCGACAGCGAAGTGACCCTGGCCAGAATGCTCCTCGGGGAGAACGACCTCGACGGGGCGGCGCCCCTGCTCGCCTCGGCGGCGGACCGGCTGCTCGCCGCGGGACAGCCCTGGGACGCGGTGGAACCCCTGGCCCTCCGGGCGAGCGTCCTCGCCGCGCGTGGCGAACTCACCGAGGCCGAGTCCGCGGCCCGCGCCGCCCTCGACCACGCCGCCGAGCTCACCGACGCGACCGAACAGGCGGGCGTCCGGCTCACGCTCGCGGACGTCCTCCTCCGCCAGGGCGGCGACGCGGCCCAGGAAGCCGCCTCGCACGCACTCGACGCGACGCACTGGCTCGACCAGGCCGGACACGCCGACACGGCGGGTGCCCAGGCGCGGCTGCTCCTCGCCCGCTGCTACGCGGCCGCCGACCGGACCGTCGAAGCGGCCGAGGTGCTCGCGTCCGCCCTGCCCGACCTCCTGGAGCTCAGCGAGGCGGACGGCGTACGGGCCAGAGAACTCCTCGGCGGCCTCCTGCGGGAACTGAACGACCCGCGCGGCGCGGCCGAGCAGTACCTGCTTGCCGCCGAGACCGCCAAGGGCTGGGACGAGCCCGTGTACGAGGCCGGGTTCGCCCACTCCGCCGGCGAGGCCCTCGCCGCCTCGCGGATGCCCGACGAGGCCGCGGCCGCCTACGAACGCGCCCTGGAGCTGTGGCGGCGGGTGGGCGACAACCCGACGGCCGAGGCACGGCTGCTGCGTTCGCTGGCCTGGCTGGCCGCCGACGACGAGGACGAGGAGGCCGGTCAGGCACGCGCGCGTGCCCTCATGGAGCAGGCCGCGTCGGTCGTCGCCGACTCCGACGAGCCCGCCCTGCGCTACGAGCAGGCGCAGACCTGGCAGCAGCTCGCCCGCCTCCTCCAGGACTCCCTGCCGGAAGGCGAGGACGCGGACGCGGACGCGGACGAGGACGCGGACGCGGACGAGGCGGAAGACGAAGGGGCGTCCGCCCAAGCGCGTGCGACCCGCGAGCAGATCGTCGTCCTCTTCGACCGCGCGGCCGGCATCTACGCCGGCTTCGGCACCGACGCACTCGGCGAGCGCTCCCAGTGCCTGGTCTACGCGGCCTGGACGGAGCAGGAGCTCGGCCGCGTGGAGGACGGCATCGACCGCGTGAGCGCGTACATCGTCGAACTCGGCCTGTACGAAGGGCCGGAGGCGGCCGAGTACAAGCGGAGGGCGGAGCAGGTGCTCGACGGCCTCAAGTGACGTACCGGGGGAGGGGACAGGGGCGGACGGTCCGCCGGCCGCGCTTGCCCTCCCCCGTTTCGATCAAGTAGCGTCGCACGTATGAACACCGGACCGGCGAATCGCCATGCACAGACGGGCTATCCGGTGGAGGGCTGATCGCCCCCAGGGTGCGCGCAAGGCACCCCCTCGGTTCGGCACGCGGACCTCCTAGTGCTCACGCACTACGAGTCCTATTCCGTGTCGAACACAAGCGAGGCCACCCCTATGACCGTCACGTTCAACCACACCATCATCGCTGCCAAGGACCGCCACGAGTCGGCGAAGTTCTTCCGCGATCTCCTGGAGCTCCCCGAGGCACCGTCCTGGGGCCCGTTCATCAACATCCAGCTCTCCGACGGCGTGCTCATCCAGTTCGCCGAGCCGCCGGTGGAGATCCAAATGCAGCACTACGCGTTCATGGTCGACGACGAGCTCTTCGACCGGGCGTACCAGCGGCTGTGCGACGGCGACGTCGAGCACTGGGCCGACCCGCAGATGCGCCGCCCCGGCGAGACGAACACCGAGCACGGCGGCCGCGGCGTCTACTTCAAGGACCCCGCGGGGCACGCGATCGAACTGATCACCCGTCCGTACCTGTAGGACAACCTGTAGGACAACCTGTAGAGCCACGGTCCGCCGGACCGGCGGACACCGCAGGTGAAACGGGGTCCGGCCGGGGTGTCGTCGTGACGCGCACGACACCCCGGGCGGGCCTGGCGGCGCGCTCCGGTGCGTAGGCTCTTGTCCGTGCCTCCCTCTCGTCTGCTCCGTGTCGCCGTTCTCGTCCTGGAAGGCGCGAAGCCGCTCGACGTGGGCATTCCCGCGCAGGTCTTCACCACGCGCGCCAGCATGCCGTGCGAAGTCCGCGTGTGCGGCGCGGAACCCGGCGTCGTGGCGGGCGGCGACGGCCTCGCGTACCAGGTCGCCCACGGTCTCGACGCACTCGCATGGGCCGACATCGTCTTCGTACCCGGCTACCGGTTTCCGGACCGCGAGGACCCGCCGGCGGCGGTCGTCGAGGCGCTGATCGCCGCCCACGCGCGCGGCGCGAAGCTCGCCGCGATCTCGACGGGCGCCTTCGCGCTCGCCGCCACGGGACTGCTCGACGGCAAGCGGGCCACCACCCACTGGCACTACACGCGGGCGCTCGCGGCGCAGCGCCCCCTCGTCCGCGTCGACGAGAACGTGCTCTTCGTCGACGAGGGCAGCGTCCTGACCTCCGCCGGCGCCGCCTCGGGCATCGACCTGTGCCTGCACATCCTGCGCGCCGAGTTCGGCATCGCGGTCTCGAACCACGCCGCCCGCCGGCTCGTCGCCGCCCCCTACCGCAGCGGCGGCCAGGCCCAGTACGTGCCCCGCAGCGTGCCCGAACCGCTCGGCGAGCGGTTCGCCGCCACCCGCGAATGGGCCCTGCACCGCCTGGACGAGCCCCTCACCCTGGAGATCCTCGCCCGGCACGCGGCGGTGTCCGCGCGCACCTTCTCCCGGCGGTTCGCCGAGGACACCGGCTACACCCCGATGCAGTGGATCATGCGCGCGCGCATCGACATGGCCCGTGAACTCCTCGAACGCTCCGAGCGGGGGGTCGAGCAGATCGCCGCCGACACGGGCCTCGGCACCGGCGCGAACCTCCGGCTCCACTTCCAGCGGATCCTCGGCACCACACCGAGCGAGTACCGGCGCACGTTCGCCCACGGCGAGTAGCGGGACGGGACGCGTCGATGCGTGGCGCCCTGGAATGACCTTGGCGCGATACTTGCGGACCATGGCGATCCCGCCGCTGTCACCGGATGATCCAGCGGAGCACGATGGGTGGCGAACGCGAAGGGACCGAAGGGACACAGTCATGACTCGCATCGCCATCAACGGATTCGGCCGCATCGGACGCAACGTGCTGCGCGCGCTGCTGGAGCGGGGGACCGACCTCGAGGTCGTCGCCATCAACGACCTGACCGAGCCCGCCACCCTCGCCCGGCTCCTCGCCTTCGACACGACCTCGGGTCGCCTCGGCCGTCCGGTGAGCGTCGACGGCGACACCCTCGTCGTCGACGGCCGCCGCATCAAGGTGCTGGCGGAGCGCGAGCCGGCGGACCTCCCCTGGGCCGAGCTCGGCGTCGACATCGTTCTCGAGTCGACCGGCCGCTTCACCTCCTCCAAGGCCGCCCGGGCGCACATCGACGCGGGCGCCAAGCGCGTGCTCGTCAGCGCGCCGGCCGACGGTGCCGACGTCACCCTCGCCTACGGCGTGAACACCGACGCGTACGACGCCGAGCTGCACACGATCGTCTCGAACGCCTCCTGCACGACCAACGCGCTCGCGCCCCTCGCGAAGGTCCTCGACGACCTCGCCGGAATCGAGCACGGCTTCATGACGACGGTCCACGCCTACACGCAGGAGCAGAACCTGCAGGACGGCCCGCACCGCGACCCGCGCCGCGCCCGCGCCGCCGGCGTGAACATCGTTCCGACCTCCACCGGCGCCGCGAAGGCCATCGGCCTCGTCCTGCCGAACCTGGACGGCAAGCTGTCCGGCGACTCGATCCGCGTGCCCGTCCCGGTCGGCTCGATCGTCGAGCTCAACACGACCGTCGCCCGCGACGTGACCGTCGAGGACGTCCTCGCGGCCTACCGCACCGCGGCCGAAGGCCCGCTGGCCGGTGTCCTGGAGTACTCGGAGGACGCGCTGGTCTCCGCCGACATCGTCGGCAACCCGCACTCGTCGATCTTCGACTCGGCCCTCACCCGCGTCGAAGGCCGCCACGTCAAGGTCGTCGCCTGGTACGACAACGAGTGGGGCTTCTCCAACCGCGTCATCGACACCCTGCAGCTCCTCGCCGCCAACTGACGCACCGCACCCTCCTCACACCGAGCGCTCCGTCCGACCCCTCGGGTCGTCCGGAGCGCTCGCGTGCGTCCGGCGGCTCACTCGGAGCGTCAGCTGAGATGCGCGAGGAAGAACGCGGCCGCCTCCCGCCCGACCCGGTGCCGGACGTCCGGATCGGCGGGCTCGGGGGAGAAGAAGTCGTCGTGGCGGACCTCCGGGCCCGCCGACTCGCCCGTCGCCGTCGGGATGTGGTCGAGATAGGGCGCCGTGTCGACCTCGTACGGATTCACCGTGTCCGCACCGCCCCACCGGATCCCGACGGGCACCCGCACGGTCGCCAGGCTCGCCGGCGTGACGAAGCCGCCCACACCCGGCGCGACCTGGAACACGGCACGCACCCGCCGATCGGTGAGGTCCGCGTCGGCGCCTTCCAGCACGCGCCGCGAGGACTCTTCGTCCGGGTACTTCTCGCGGAGCGCCTCCAAGAGCCCGGGGAACTCGGGGACGTCCGGGATCGGTACGGCCCCGCCGAGCACGGCCCGCAGGACGTCCGGATCCACGCGCGCCCCCGCGAGCGCCGCGACCGTGTAGCCGCCGAGCGAGAACCCGGCCGCCCCCACAGGGCCGAGCGGCTGCTCCCCGCCGAGCACGTCGAGCGCGAACGACACGTCGAGCGGCCTGTGCCACACGTGCGCGAAGCCCTCGGGCTCGTACCCGTCCACGTGGTTGTTGCCATGGTGGTCGAGCGCCACCACCCGGAACCCGGCCTCGCGCAGCGGGTGCGCCAGCCACCCCATGTCCCCGCCCGAGCCGCCGGTGCCGTGGGACACCACGACGAGCGGCGCGGGTGACGCCGACGGGCCACCCGGCTCCCACAGGTACAGACGCACGGGACGCGGGCGCGTGGGGTCGCGCAGGTCACTGCGCGTCGCGTCGTACAGGACACGTATGCGGGGCTGGTCCGGACCGGGGATCGTCATGGGCGCATCGTAGACAAGCGGTTGTCGCGGGAGGGGCAGTGGCAGGATGGGAGGGACGACAGGACTTCCACGGGGGTGGGGATGCGCGAGTTCGTGTACGTGTCGGACGGCAAGCTGCGTCAGTTTCTGCCGGAGCCCGGCCGGTTCGGCAAGCCGGCTGCCATTCGGCTGACCACGCCGGTGGGCGGGGTCGACGTGGAGCGGGGCGGGCCCGACGGCGAGCGTGACCGGCTGAGGCGCTTGCAGCAGGTGGACCGGCATCTGCGGGAGCGGGCGTTGTGGTTCGGCGAGGAGGGGCTGCGCGCCGGGCAGTGGGTCTGGTTCGAGGCGCCGTTGCGGTGGGTGACCCTGCGGGGCGCGTACCGGACGATGGTGCTGTTCGTCGATCCGGCGCCGGGGGAGGAGCCGGACCACGAGCGGGAAGTGGGGTGCCGGCTGCTGATGCATGGGTCTGTCGCCCACATGCTCGGTCGTGTGCCGGTGAGTGTGGAGGGGCCTGAGCTGGAGAGGGAGTCCATGAACAGCGGCGGCGACGAGTTCATGGAGGCCAGCGCCGCCGGGGATGTCGTACGGGGGTTGTGGGCCGACAGCGACGCCGTCCAGCCCCCATCGGGCCCCGCGCCGAACCGTTACGGCGTACACGATTTGCTCGCGGCGCTCGACGCCCGGCACGCCGAGGCGGGCGGTGCCGCGTTCATGCGGGGATACGCGCGCGTGACGGCGTCCCTGCCGGCGGCCGAGGGCAGGGCGCGGTGTGTGGTGGCCAGTCCGCTGACAGTGGAGTACGCAAATTCCTGATCGTTATACGCAAGTGAGGGTAAGCATCGCTGGCGCTTGAGGCGGGGGCTCGTCAGGAGCCCCCGCCGTTTGTTTGCCGCGGGAGCAGACGTCGTCCGATGGCGCGAAGGGGCTGGCGGGGCCGTGTCCGGGGCGACTTGGGGAGACTGTCGCCGTCCGGTGTGTCCTGTTCGTGAGCTGTGGTCCGCACCGGGGATGCCGTCGGCTGTCAGGAAATTACGAAAACAGCGCGATACCTTGCGTTCACTTGTTGGGGGTGGTTGAGTGTGCCGCGCCCCACAACGCACCGGCGGTGGGGCCACCTCCACGTACTTGCCCGAAGGGGACCACCCATGAGAAGTGCTCGGTTCCGCCGTACCCGTCGCGCCGGCGCGGTGGCGCTCGTATCCGCGGTGACGCTGACGGCGCTCGCCGCATGTGGCACGAGCAGCAGTGACAACGGCGGCGGCGGTTCCGAAGGCGGCGGGTCGGTCGATCCCGCCGCCCCGCTGGACCCGAAGACCAAGGTGACGCTGACGATCGACTGCATGCCGCCGGCGGCGAAGGCGGCCGAGCTGAAGGAGTGGAAGGAGGACGTCGCCGCGTTCAACAAGACGTACCCGAACGTCACCATCGAGGGGCGGTCCACCCCCGGCCAGTGTCTGGAGCCGCCGCGGTTCACGGCCATGCTCAAGGCCAAGTCGCAGCCCGACGTGTTCTACACGTACTTCACGGACCTGCCGCAGGTGCTCGACAACGACGGCGCGGCGGACATCAGCGCGTACGTCACCGACAAGACCGTCCCGCTCCTCAAGGACATCGACCCGAACGTCCTCGGCTCACTCAAGCACGACGGCAAGCTGTACGGCCTGCCCACCAGCAACTACACCATGGGCCTGCTCGTCAACCGCAAGCTCTTCAAGGACGCCGGGCTGGACCCCGACGCCCCGCCGCGCACCTGGGACGAGGTCCGCGCCGCCGCCAAGAAGATCGCCGCCCTCGGCAACGGCATCTCCGGCTTCGGCGAGTACAGCGCGGGCAACACCGGCGGCTGGCACTTCACCGCGCAGATGTACAGCGTCGGCGGTGAGGTCGTCGACGCCAGTGGCAAGAAGGCCGCGTTCAACAACGACCTCGGCAAGCAGGTCGCGAAGAACCTCCACGCCATGCGCTGGGAGGACGACAGCATGGGCAAGACCCAGCTGCTCCAGTGGGGCGACCTGCAGAAGCAGATCGCCACGGACAAGCTCGGCATGTTCCTCGCCGCTCCCGACGACATCGCGTACATGGTCCAGCAACTCGGCGCGAAATACGAGAACTTCGGCATGGGCCCGATCCCCGGCGCCAAGAACACCCTGGCCGGCGGCAACAACTACATGATCAAGAAGGGCATCTCCGGCGACAAGATCAAGGCCGCGGTCGCCTGGCTCAACTTCAAGAACCTCTCCGTCGGCAAGGGCCAGTTCGACTGGGCCCGCACCAAGGCCGACGGCCTCCCCGTCGGCGTCCCGCAGCCCAACTTCTGGCTCGGCGAGTCCAAGGCGAAGGACGACGCCGCGCGCCTCCAGAACGCGACGATGCCCGTCGCCAACTTCAAGACCTTCATGGACAACCCCGTCGCCGGCAAGGCCGAGCCGCCGAAGGCGCAGGAGGTCTACAAGGTCCTGGACAACGTGATGTCGGGGATCCTCACCAACAAGGACGCCGACATCGACAAGCTGCTCGCCACCGCCGAGACGCAGGTCAACCAGGTCCTCTCCCACTAGTGACGCCCTCCCGGCAGGGGCGGGCCGGGCACGCGCCTCCCCGCCCCCGGCCCGCCCCCGCCGGGCACTCGATCCGGCAGACCAGCACCAAGGAGCGACGATGTCGGCGCCCAGCCTGACCCCGAGCACGACGGGAACGCCCCGTCACTCACCCCCGCGCACGGCGGCCTCCGCGCCGCCACCCGCCGGCCGGTTCGCCAAGAGCCTGAAGCGCAATCTGACGGCCCACGGATTCCTCATCGGCGCGGTCCTCTGCTTCGCCGTGTTCTCCTGGTACCCGATGGTCCGCGAGTTCCTCCTCGCGTTCCAGAAGACCGAGGGCGGGCAGACGAGCTGGGTCGGACTGGACAACCTCGCCACCGTCGTCGGCGACCCGGCGTTCTGGCAGGCCTGGCGCAACACCCTCCTGTTCACCGTCCTCGCGCTGATCCTCGGCTTCGCGGTCCCGTTCGCCGTCGCGATCGTCATCAACGAGTTCCACCACGGCCAGGGCTACCTCAGGCTCCTCGTCTACCTGCCGGTGATGCTGCCGCCGGTCGCCTCCGTACTCCTCTTCAAGTACCTGTACGACCCCGGCTACGGACTCCTCAACGAGCTGCTGCGCTTCCTCCACCTGCCCGAACAGCAGTGGCTGCAGGACCCCGACCTGTCGATGCTCTCCGTCGTCATCGCCTCGACCTGGATGAACATGGGCGGCGCGGCACTCATCTACCTCGCCGCCCTCCAGGGCATCCCCGGCGAGCTGTACGAGGCGGCCGAACTCGACGGCGCCGGGCTGTTCCGCAAGATCTGGCACGTCACCATCCCGCAGACCCGGCTGATCCTGTCGCTGATGCTGCTCATGCAGGTCATCGCGACCATGCAGGTCTTCGTCGAACCGTTCCTGCTCACCGGCGGCGCCGGCCCCGAGGGCTCGACCACGACCGTCGTCCACCTGATCTACCAGTACGCCTTCAACTTCAACGACTACGGTGCCGCGGCGGCGCTCGGCCTGCTCCTGCTCGTACTCCTGGCCGGGTTCTCGGCCGTGTACGTGAAGCTCAGCCGCGCCGAGGACGCGTAGGAACGGGGAGAGCACGCATGTCCACCCGCACACTCATCTCGCCCGCGCAGCTCGCGCGGCCCCGCGCCAAGGCCCTCTACCGGCTGACCTTCGCGCTCGTCGTCGGCGGCTTCAGCCTGGTCTTCCTCGGCCCCCTCTACTGGATGCTGTCCAGCGGGTTCAAGGACACCCAGGAAGTCGTCCGCACCCCGCCGACCCTCATACCGGAATCCTTCGCCCCCGAGAACTACTCCCGGGCCTGGGAGGTCATGGACCTCTCCACCCTCCTCTTCAACACCCTCTACTACGCCTTCGGCGCCCTCGCCTTCCAGCTCGTCCTCGACGTCGCCGCCGCGTACTCGCTCTCCAAACTGCGCCCGGTCCTCGGCAAGGCGATCCTCGGCGGCATGCTCGTGACGCTGATGATCCCGGCGACCGTCCTGGTCGTCCCGCAGTACCTGACCGTGCTCGACGTGCCCGTCGTGGAGCGCAACCTGCTCAACACGCCGTGGGCGATCTGGCTGCCGGCGGTCACCAACGCCTTCAACATCTTCCTGCTCAAGCGGTTCTTCGACTCGATCCCCAAGGAACTGCTCGACGCCGCGGCCATGGACGGCGCGAGCCCGCTGCGCGTCCTGCGCTCCATCGTGCTGCCGATCTCCCGGCCGATCCTCGGCGTCGTGTCCATCTTCGCGGTCGTCGGCGTCTGGAAGGACTTCCTCTGGCCGATGCTCACCCTGCCCGACCCCACCAAACAGACGCTCAACGTGGGGATCTACTCCCTCTCGACCGGCGTCCCGGTGAACGTCCTCATCGCCGCCCTCACCATCGCGTCCGTGCCGACGCTGCTCATCTTCCTGATCTTCCAGCGCAACATCATGAGCGGTCTCACCGCCGGCGGCCTCAAAGGCTGAACCGGCGGGCGCCGCCCCCGACCCGGACGTCCCACGGGGCCGAGCGCCGCGCGGCCGGGGGCCGCATGTCCGGGGCGCCCGGCCCCGGAGACCCCCAGGCCGTGCATCGCACGGCCGGGCCATCGGCCCTCGGCCGCTGGGCCACCGGCCCTCGGCCACCAGCCCTCGGCCACGGGCCACTGGGCCCCGGCCACCAGCCCTCGGCCACGGGCCACCAGCCCTCGGCCACGGGCCACTGGGCCCCGGCCACCAGCCCTCGGCCACGGGCCACCAGCCCTCGGCCACGGGCCACCAGCCCTCGGCCACGGGCCACCAGCCCTCGGCCACGGGCCACTGGCCCTCGGCCCTCGGCCCTCGGCCACCGGCCACCGGCCACTGGCCCTCGGCCACCGGCCACTGGCCACTGGCCACCGGCCTCGGCCCTCGGCCCCCGGCCTCAGAGGCCTCGCCGTCCCGGCCCCCGCCCCCGCCCGTACCCCTCACCACCAAGCCTTCGCCGTCGGCCCGTCCGACGCCCCGCAGCCAGCGGGCCGGCGGCGAAGACCCCGATCTGCCCGAAAGGACCGTCACGTGGCAGCCCCTCACTCGCCCCGCACCGACGACTGGTGGCGCGACGCCGTGATCTACCAGGTGTACCCCAGGAGCTTCGCCGACGGAGACGGCGACGGGACCGGGGACCTCGCGGGGGTCCGGGCGAGACTGCCCTACCTCGCGGAACTCGGAGTCGACGCCGTCTGGTTCACGCCGTGGTACCTCTCTCCGCTGGTGGACGGCGGCTACGACGTCGCCGACTACCGCACGATCGACCCCTCCTTCGGCACCCTCGCCGAGGCGGAGAAGCTGATCTCCGAGGCAGCCGAACTCGGCATCAGGGTCATCGTGGACATCGTCCCCAACCACGTCTCCGACCAGCACGCCTGGTTCCGCGCGGCGCTCTCCGCCGGACCCGGCAGTCCCGAGCGCGCACGGTTCCATTTCCGGCCCGGGCGCGGCGAGAACGGGGAACTCCCGCCGAACACCTGGCCCTCCCAGTTCTCCGGCCAGACGTGGACCCGCGTCGCGGACGGCGAGTGGTACCTCCACCTCTTCACCCCCGAGCAGCCCGACCTCAACTGGGCTCACCCCGAGGTCCGCGAGGAGCACGAGGACGTCCTCCGCTTCTGGTTCGAACGGGGAGTGGCGGGCGTACGGATCGACTCGGCGGCGCTGCTCGCCAAGGACCCGGAGCTCGGCGACTTCGTCGAGGGCGTCGACCCCCACCCGTACATCGACCAGGACGAACTGCACGACATCTACCGTTCCTGGCGCGCCATAGCCGACGAGTACGGGGGCGTCTTCGTCGGGGAGGTCTGGCTCCCGGACTCCGAGCGCTTCGCCCGCTACCTCCGCCCGGACGAGCTCCACACGGCCTTCAACTTCAACTTCCTGGCCTGCCCCTGGGACCCCGAACGGCTGCGCCGGACCATCGACGACACCCTCGCCGAGCACGCCCCCGTCGGCGCCCCGGCGACCTGGGTGCTCTGCAACCACGACGTCACCCGCACCGTGACCCGGTACGGCCGCGCCGACACCGCCTTCGACTTCGCCACGAAGAGCTTCGGCACCCCCACCGACCTGGTGCTCGGCACCCGCCGCGCCCGCGCCGCCGCCCTGCTCACCCTCGCCCTGCCCGGCTCCGTGTACGTCTACCAGGGTGAGGAACTGGGTCTCCCCGAGGCCGACATCCCGCGCGACCGCGTTCAGGACCCGATGTTCTTCCGCTCCGGCGGTACGGACCCCGGCCGCGACGGCTGCCGTGTCCCGCTGCCCTGGAACGCCGACGCCCCGTACGCCGGCTTCGGCGGGTCCGCCGAACCGTGGCTGCCCCAGCCCGAGGGGTGGGACCGCTACGCGGTCGACCGGCAGAGCACCGACCCGGACTCGATGCTCGCGCTCTACCGGGAGGCCCTCCTGCTGCGCCGGTCCGACGCCGGATTCGGTGACGGTCCGCTGACCTGGCTGCCCGCCGAGGACGGCGTGCTCGCCTTCGCGCGGCCTCACGGTCTGGTCTGCGTCGTCAGCCTCGCCGAGGGGCCCGTGGCCCTCCCTCCGTACGAGCGCCTGCTCCTCGGGAGCGGCCCGCTGACCCCGGACGGTCTGCTTCCGCCGGACACGGCGGTGTGGCTGCGGGTCTGACCAGCAGTCCGTTCCTGTCCGGCCGGCCCAGGGGGGGGGGGGGGGGGGGGGGGGGGGGGGGGGGGGGGGGGGGGGGGGGGGGGGGGGGGGGGGGGGGGGGGGGGGAGGGGGGGGGAGAGGAAAGAGGGAGAGAGAAAAACATGA
>NZ_JBVJVO010000005.1:94163-196020 GCF_055603625.1 Streptomyces sp. NPDC037273 | reverse complement strand
TCTCGCTGCGCGTGGTCGCCGACCACATGCGCACCTCCCTCATGCTCATCTGCGACGGCGTCACGCCGCCCCCCCCCCCCCCCCCCTCCCTCCTCCCCCCCCCCCCCCCCCCCCCCCCCCCCCCCCCCCCCCCCCCCCCCCGGGGCTTCGCCGTAAAGAGCACCTCGGTAAGGGGACCTCCTTAAGTCAAGCCAAAAGAAAAGTCGGTTGCGGTTATTGACGACGTTCGGCGGGCGCGGGCAAGGTCTGGGAGAGCGCTCTCCCGCAACTCCCCCCTCGCCACAAGGAGATCCCCCCATGCCCTCAGCCGGCATACCCGTGGCCACCGTGGTGGCCTCGACACTGCTCGCGCTCCTCCCCGCACAACAAGCCCAGGCCGCCGCCCCCACCCTGCTGTCCCAGGGCAAGCCCGTCACCGCGTCCAGCCAGGAGCACTACGGGACCCCGGCCGCCGACGCCGTCGACGGCAACCTCGGTACCCGCTGGTCGAGCGCGGCCTCCGACGACCAGTGGCTGCGGGTGGACCTCGGAGCCCCCGTCGCCGTCAGCCAGGTCGTCCTGCGCTGGGAGGCCGCGTACGCCAAGGCGTACCGGATCGAACTGTCCACCGACGGCACGACGTGGACCTCCGCCTACAGCACGCAGAGCGGCGCGGGCGGCACGGAGACCGTCGCCGTCTCCGGCACCGCGCGCTACGTCCGGATGCACGGGGTGACCCGCGCGACCGGATACGGCTACTCGCTCTGGGAGTTCCAGGTGTACGGGGAGACCGGCACCACACCACCGCCCACCGGCGCCGTCCGGGTCACCGGGAGCCAGGGCGACTGGCAGCTGACCGTGGGCGGGCAGCCGTACACCGTCAAGGGCCTGACCTGGGGCCCATCGGCCGCCGAGGCCCCCAAGTACCTGCCCGACGTGAAGTCCATGGGCGTCAACACCCTCCGCACCTGGGGCACCGACGGATCCACGAAGCCACTCCTCGACGCCGCCGCCGCCCAGGGCGTCAAGGTCGTCAACGGCTTCTGGCTCCAGCCCGGCGGCGGGCCCGGCGCGGGCGGCTGCGTCGACTACGTCACGGACACCGCGTACAAGACCTCGATGCTCGACGAGTTCGCGAAGTGGGTGGAGACGTACAAGACCCACCCCGCGACCCTCATGTGGAACGTCGGCAACGAATCCGTCCTCGGCCTGCAGAACTGCTACAACGGCACGGCCCTGGAGAACCAGCGCAACGCCTACACCGGCTTCGTCAACGACGTCGCCCGCAGGATCCACTCCATCGACCCCGACCACCCCGTGACCTCCACCGACGCCTGGACCGGGGCCTGGCCCTACTACAAGCGCAACGCCCCCGACCTCGACCTGTACTCGATGAACTCGTACGACAACCTCTGCAAGGTGCGGCAGGACTGGATCGACGGCGGCTACACCAAGCCCTACCTCATCACCGAGACCGGCCCCGCCGGCGAATGGGAGGTCCCCGACGACGCCAACGGCGTCCCCGACGAGCCGACCGACGCACAGAAAGCCGCGGGGTACACCGCCGCCTGGAACTGCGTCACCGGCCACCGGGGCGTCGCCCTCGGCGCCACGATGTTCCACTACGGCACCGAACACGACTTCGGCGGCGTCTGGTTCAACCTGCTGCCCGACGGCCTCAAGCGCCTCTCCTACTACGCCGTGAAGAAGGCCTACGGCGGCTCCGTCACGGGCGACAACACCCCGCCCGTCATCAGCGGCATGACCGTGACCCCGGCCACCGCCGCCCCCGCCGGGCGCGAGTTCACCGTCCGCGCCGACATCCGCGACCCCGACGGCGACCAGGTCACCCCCAGGATCTTCCTCAGCGGCAACTACGCCAACGGCGACAAGCGACTCGTCGAGGCACGGTGGCGCGCCACCGGCGACGGGACCTTCGCCGTCACCGCACCCGAGAAGCTCGGCGTCTGGAAGGTCTACGTCCAGGCCGAGGACGGCCACGGCAACGCAGGCATCGAGACCAAGTCCGTCCGCGTGGTCGCACCCCCGGTAGCCGGCACCAACCTCGCCCTCGGCCGGCCCACCACCGCCTCCTCCTACCAGACCGGCTACGGCGACTGCCCCTGCCCGCCGGCCCACGCCACCGACGGCCGCGCCGACACCCGCTGGGCCAGCGACTGGAGCGACCCGCAATGGCTCCAGGTCGACCTCGGGGCCGTCAAGGACATCCGTACCGTGCAACTCGTCTGGGACCCCGCCTACGCGAAGTCCTACGAGGTCCAGGTCTCCGACGACGGCACCACCTGGCGCACGGTCCACGCCACCACCACGGGCGACGGCGACGTCGACACCATCTCCCTCGCCACCACCGGCCGCCACGTACGGCTCCAGCTGACGGCCCGCGGCACCGGCTGGGGCCACTCGCTCCACGAGTTCGGCATCTACAGCTGACCGCCCCCGCCGACCGACCACCGAAACGCACCGCATCACCCATCCCCTCTCACGGGCAGGAGACCCCATGAGCGCGAGTCCGAAACGGCTCCCCGCACTGCTCCTCGGCACCGCCCTCGTCGCCACCCTCCTCGGCATCGGCACCCTCGCCTCCGCGGCGGACCCGGCACCCGACGCCACGCCGCCGGCCGCCGCCGCGCACGCGGGACACCGGATGGCCGCCTCGCTCCAGGCATCGGGCGACGACGCCGACGGAGACGGCTACATCCCCGCCGTACCCCAGGTCACCGGCGTGACGCCGTCGACGGCGACCCCGCCGCCACGCTACTTCCACGAGTTCCAGGCCAACTGCGCGGTCACGCACACGGCCCCCGACGACCCGATCGTCTACCCCGGGCAGCCCGGCAGGTCCCACGACCACACGTTCATGGGCAACACCTCCACGAACGCCCACAGCGTCACCGACACCCTCTACGGCGGCGCCACGGCCTGCAAGGCGCCCGCCGACGCCTCCGCCTACTGGATGCCCTCCCTCTTCGAGGGGGAGCGGAAGGTGCTGCCCAGCGGCCCCCAAGTCATCTACTACAAGACCGGAGTCACCGACTACACCAGCGTCCGGCCCTTCCCCAAGGGGCTCCGCTTCGTCGTCGGCAACCCCCTGCAGAGCGCGGACCAGTTCCGCGACCACCCCGGCTGGGTGGAGGGCTGGGAGTGCGGCAACAGCTACAAGAACGCCGACTTCCCGCAGAACTGTCCCGCCGGAACCCAGCTGAACCTGCGCATGCAGGCGCCGAGTTGCTGGAACGGGCTGTACCTCGACACCCCCGACCACCAGAGCCACATGGCCTACCCGGTCGTCAAGCCGGGCACCAACGACGACGTGTGCCCGGCGAGCCACCCCGTCGCCCTGCCGATGATCGAGTTCAAGATGGCCTTCCCCGTCGACGGCGACATGTCGGACGTCCGCCTGGCCAGCGGCCGCGGCTACTCCTTCCACTACGACTTCTTCAACGCCTGGGAAGAACGCACCCTCAAGGCCCTGGTCGACCACTGCATCATCGGCGGCCTCCAGTGCGACGCACGCGGCTACGACGAGACCCACCCAGAGCGCGGCGCCGCGCTGAACGCGCAGTACCGACTGCCCTGACCGCGCGCGGCCACCGGCATCCGATGACAGCACCCGCGAGGACGAGGGAGAGATGAACGACGAACGGGGCGCCCTGCCCGACGACATGCCCGATCAGCCGGCCGGCAGGCTCGCCCCGTCGGTCGACGAGCTCGACCCGCCGGCCGGCGAGTTCGACTCGCTCATCGGCAGGCTCGACCTGGAGCGCAAGGTGCGGCTCCTCACCGGGGCCACCACCTGGCGGTCCGCCGCCGACGCGGCGATCGGGCTGCGGGAGATGGTCTTCTCCGACGGACCCGCGGGAGTGAGGGGAGAGGCCTGGGATGAGCGCCGGGTCTCCTTCCTCCTGCCGTCGGCGTCCGCGCTGGGGGCGACCTGGGACGCACCGCTGCTGCGGCGCCTCGGCGGCCTGCTGGCAGCCGAGGCGGTCCGCAGGGGAGTCGACGTCGTCCTCGCGCCGACCCTCAACCTCCACCGGACGCCACTCGGCGGCCGGCACTTCGAATGCTTCTCCGAGGACCCGGAACTCACCGCCCGCACCGGCACCGCCCTGATCCGAGGCATCCAGGAACACGGCGTCGCCGCGACCGCCAAGCACTACGTCGCCAACGACTCCGAGACCGAACGCCTCACCCTGGACGTCCGGCTCTCCGAACGAGCCCTGCGCGAGGTGTACCTGGCTCCCTTCGAAGCCGCCGTCGACGCCGGGGTGTGGCTGGTCATGGCCGGCTACAACAGCGTCGGCGGTACGACGATGACGGCCCACCCGCTGCTCGCCGAGCCTCTGAAGGGGGAGTGGGCCTTCGACGGCGTCGCGGTCTCCGACTGGGCCGCCGTCCGGACCACCGACGAACCGGCGCGGGCGGCGCTCGACCTCGCCATGCCCGGCCCGACGAGCCCCTGGGCGGCGGAACTCGCGGAAGCGGTCCGCGCCGGCCGCGTCCCCGAGCGCGCCGTCGACGACAAGGTCCGCCGCCTGCTCCGGCTCGCCACCCGGGTCGGCGCACTCGGCGACCACCCCCGCCGCAGGCCCTCCCTCCCGGCCGAAGGAGCGCGGCGACTGCTGCGCCGCACGGTCGCCGCCGGAGCCGTACTCCTCCGCAACGACGGCGTCCTGCCCCTCGACCCCGGAGGGCTCGACACGGTCGCCGTGATCGGGGAGCACGCCGCTTCGCCCCGCGTCCAGGGCGGCGGCAGCGCCGGCGTCTTCCCGTCCGCCGTCGTCACCCCGCTCGCCGGCATCCGCGCCTGTCTCCGCGGACGCGGGCGCGTCACGTACACCGCGGGACCCTCGACGGACGGACCGCCCGCACCGCTCGACACCGACCGGTGCACCGATCCGCGCTCCGGCGAGCCGGGCGTCCTGCTGCGCCTCCTGGACGCCGAAGGCCGCGAACTGCGCGCCGAACGGCGCCTGTCGGGCCGCCTGCTCGAACCGGACCTCGCACCGGACACGCACACGGTGGAGATCCGGGCCCTGCTCCGCCCCGACACCACCGGGCCGTGGACCTTCGGCATCGGCGGCTTCGGCCGGATGACGATCGAGGTCGACGGGCACGTCATCCTCGACGGCACCCACCCGCGAACCACGGACGACCCTGCGATCGTCCACGTCACCCCGCCCCTGCACACCACGACCGCCCACCTGGAACGCGGCCGCCACGTCCACCTCGTCGCCCGCCGCGAACTGGTCCCCGGCTCCGGCCGGGCGACGATCGTCGCCGCCGCGCCCCCTCGGCGCGCCACGGCTCCGGCGCTCGCCGAAGCCGTGGCGGCGGCCCGCGAGGCCGACGCGGCGATCGTCGTCGTCGGCACGACCGAGCACGACGAGACCGAGGGCCACGACCGCACCCACCTGTCCCTGGGCGCCGCGCAGAACGACCTGGTCCGCGCGGTCGCCGCCGCCAACCCCCGTACCGTCGTGGTCGTCAACAGCGGCGGCCCCGTCGAACTCCCCTGGCGCGACGAGGTCGCCGCGGTGCTCCTTGCCTGGTTCCCCGGCCAGGAAGCCGGCGCGGGCCTCGCCGACGTCCTCTTCGGCCGCCGCGAACCAGGCGGCCGGCTCCCCACCACCTGGCCCGCCACACTCGCCGACGCCCCCGTCACCCGCACCCGCCCCGTCGACGGCCGCCTCGACTACTCCGAGGGCCTCCACATCGGCCACCGCGCCTGGCTGCGCTCCGGCACACGCCCCGCCTACTGGTTCGGCCACGGCCTCGGCTACACGACCTGGGAGTACGGGACCCCCGACGTCCCCGCCCGCGTCGACCCCGATGCGCCCTTCACCGTCCGGGTGCCGGTACGCAACACCGGAGCCCGCCCCGGCCGCGAGGTCGTCCAGGTGTACCTGGCGCGACCCGACTCCGAGGTCGAGCGGCCCGTTCGCTGGTTCGCCGGCCACGCGGCCGTCCACGCGGAGCCGGAGACGACGGTCGCGGCCGAGATCGTCGTGGAGCCGCGAGCGCTGCGGTACTGGTCGCCAGAGCACGGCCGTTGGCGCACCGAACCGGGGGAGTACCGGCTGATGGTCGGTCGCTCGGCGGGTGCGGTGGAATACGGGACGACGGTCACGGTCGAACCTGCTCCGGACGACCGGAATGCGTGACCCTGTCGGCGCGGCGCCATCGTCCGTATATCGAATTCCTCTTTCCCGTACGCGGTGAATTCCGGGTGCGGGAACCGCGAATGCTCATCCGTGAATAGCGCACCGAGGTCGTCTCTGGCGCCCGCCACCTCTCGCGGCCCGCCCATCGTCCTCGGGAAAACGGCGCGTTACAGTACGGGAGTGATCAAGCGGGGACCGACGCTGGAGGACGTGGCGCGGGAGGCGGGTGTCTCCAGGGCGACGGTGTCGCGGGTCGTCAACGGGGTGCGCAACGTCGACCCGGCGATCCAGGACGTGGTGCGGCAGGCCGTCGAGCGCATCGGATACACCCCGAACAGTGCCGCCAGGAGCCTCGTGACCGGCCGCGACCCACACCCGGGCCCGCGCGCCGAGACCGTGGCGCTGGTCATCGCCGGGGCGGGCGACGAGTTCGCCGCGCGCGTCTTCGCGGATCCCTTCTTCGGGCGCGTCGTCAGCGGAGCCGTCACGTATCTGCGCGGGCGCGGGGCCCATCCGGTGCTGATGTTCGCGGAGTCCGACGACGCCAGGCGCCAGGTCGTGGACCACCTGCGGCGAGGCAGCGCGGACGGGGCGCTCGTCGTGTCCATCCAGGCGGACGACCCGCTGCCGTCGATGCTCGCCGCCTCGGGCGTTCCCCTGGTGCTGTTCGCGCGCCCGCCGGAGGCATCGGAGGGGGTGGGAGTGGACGCATCGGGTGGATCGGAGATCGCCTACGTCGACGTGGACCACCACGAGGGAGGCCGGCTCGCCGGCGCGCACCTGCTGGCCAGGGGATGCGAGCGCCTCGCCACGATCCGGGCGCCCCGGGACCTCCCGGCCGGCGCGGCCCGCCTCGCCGGGTTCCGCGAGGCCCTGGAGCGTGCCGGACGAGCCGCGCCAGCGGTGGTCGAGGGCGGGTTCACGGTGGAGAGCGGCGCGGCGGCGATGCGGCGGCTCCTCGCGGAGCACCCGGGCGTGGACGGCGTCTTCGCGGCCAACGACCTGATGGCCCAAGGGGCGTGCGAGGTGCTGCGCGAGCGGGGCCTGAGCGTGCCGGGAGACGTCGCGGTCGTCGGCTTCGACGACTCCAGCGTCGCCGTGACCTGCCGGCCGCCGCTGACGACGGTCCGCCAGCCGGTGGAACGGATGGCCGCGGCGATGGCGGAACTGCTGATCGCGCGGCTCCAGGGCGCGTCGGAGGGGCCGGCGCACGTGGTGTTCGCCCCGGAACTCGTCGTACGGGAATCGGCCTGAGGGCAACACGCGCGACGGACCCCGACAAGCCCCGTACCCCTGTCATTCCCCCCGTGGTGAATTCCTCTTTCCCTATCCGTACGAAACTGTTCCGCAGCGCTTCATGATGGGCTACTTTCGGCCACACACCCCCCTGTGATCCTTCTACTCCGGGCGGATTTCCATGAGTCGCGCCATCGTGCTGCGAGATGTGAGCAAGAAATACGGCGGTTCCCCTGTGGTGCGGCGGGTCTCCCTCACCGTCGAACCGGGCGAGTTCCTGGTGCTGCTCGGCCCCTCCGGATGCGGCAAGTCGACGGTCCTGCGGATGATCGCGGGCCTGGAGGAGATCACCGAAGGAGACCTGTACCTCGACGGCGAGCACGCCAACCACATACCGCCCCGCGAGCGCGACATCGCCATGGTCTTCCAGAACTTCGCCCTCTACCCGTCCATGACCTCGCGCGAGAACATCGGCTTCCCCCTGAAACTGCGGGACCCCTCGGCCGACCACGACCCGCAGGTCGAGTCGACCGCCCGCATGCTCGCGATAGAGGACCTCCTCGACCGGCTCCCCGGTCAGCTCTCCGGCGGGGAACGCCAGCGCGTGGCCATGGGCCGCGCCATCTCCCGGCGCCCCTCCGTCTTCCTCCTCGACGAGCCGCTCTCCAGCCTCGACGCGAAACTGCGCGGCCACCTCCGCGCCGAGATAGCCCGCCTCACCGACGAACTCGGCGTCACCACCGTCTACGTCACCCACGACCAGTCCGAGGCGATGTCCCTCGGCGACCGCGTCGCCGTCATGCGCGACGGCGTCCTCCAACAGGTCAGCCCACCGCAGGAGTTGTACGCCCGCCCCGCCAACGTCTTCGTCGCCGCCTTCGTCGGCACCCCCCGCATCAACCTCCTCGACGCCGTCGTCCACGCCCCCCTCGACGGCCCGATGAGCCTGGAACTCGGACGCCAACGCCTCCTCCTCCCCCTCCCGTTGAGCGTCGACCACCAGCTCCTGCGCATCCAACAGGGCCGCCCCATCATCGTCGGCCTCCGCTCCGAAGCCGTCCGCATCGCCCCACCCAGCCAGGCCCGCCCCGGCGAGGCCTCGCTCGTCGGCATCGTCGAGCACGTCGAATACCAGGGCCACGAAGCGCTCGTCCACCTCGACACCGGCTCCCGCCCCGCCGTCGTGGCCGACCTGGAGGCCTCCCGGCCCCGCACCGGCGGCCGCCGGGCCTCCCTGCGGAGGAAGCGCGGCCTCGGCGGCCTCCGGGCACGGGCAGCGGCCTTCGGTGTCGGCAGAGCGAGGGCCGTCCTGGAGACCGAGCGGTCCCCTTCGGGTGCCCCGTACGCCGTACCGGCCCCGACCGCCGTCCCCGCCTCCGCACCCGACCCCTACGCCGCCGCCCAGCGCCGCACCACGGGCCGCAGCGACCTCGTCCTTCGGACCGGCCCCCACGTCCGCGTCCGAACCGGCGCCCAGGTGCCGCTCCTCGTCGACCTCGCCCAGCTGTACGTCTTCGACCACCAGGGCACGAGGATCTGCCCGGCGCCGGACGCACTCCCGGGCCTGGACCAGTAGGCCCTGCCCTCAGGGGGCCGGCCATGGCCTCAGCCGGCGGGCCCCAAGTGGACGAAGCCGGCCCAGCCCCACGGATGCACGGGCGGATGCCCCCCTACCCCTGTGTCCGAGGCCAGGCGCTCCCTCAGGGCGCGCAGGGCCCGGTGAAGCGCGAGACCGGGATCGGGTTCGTCGCCCAGCGCGCGATAGAAGCCCGCGGCCAGCTCGGCACCCACCCGATCGTCCAGCTCCTGACGGACGGCGATCACATGGCGGAAGCCCGCGACATGGACGGCGGCGGCCAGATGGGCGGACTCGTCCAGGTGATCCGAGTCGGGCGTGGCGCCGTGACACGTCGACAGGTACGCGAGCACGCCTCCGGCGCGGCGCAGCCTGGTCAGGTCCGCGAGCGTCACCGGGCCGTCGAAGGCGCTGAGGGCCGTGTCCACGGGGTCGGTCACGGCCGCGGCGCCGTGCCCGGCGAAGTGGAACCAGGCGTGCCCGGGCAGGCCGTGGAGCAGCGCGGCCCGCGTCACCTCCGGCCCGTCGAGGCGGGTCACCGGCACCGGAGAGAACGCGCTCACCGACGCGACCTCGTCCGCGACGCCGTGGAGGACGTCCGCCCTGTCGTACGGGGTGGGGACCCCGGCGACCAGAAGCCGCGGCTCGGTCTGTGCGGGAGCACGCGATCCGGCCTCGGCCAGGGTCCTCAGCGTCGGCGTCTCGGAGGACACGACACGGTCGATGACGGCCCTCATGGAACCGTCGTGGTGCCCGGTGGCCGCCAGCGGGAAGGCGGTGAGAGGCCCGGTGGGGCACCACCAGACGCGCGGCCAGGGCTCGCCCTCGGCCGGAGCGGTCCGGTGCCCGAGGGCTTCCAGGACGGGCCCCGTGATGGTGTCCCAACCCCAGGCGAGCACATCCGCTATCTCGGCAACGGCGGTGCGGAACGCGACGGTCGCCGAAGGGGGCGCCGAGGAGCCGGCGGCCGACAGGAAGCCCTGGGCGTTCCCGGCGGTCCGCCACGCTTCCGTGAACCGGGCCGTTTTCTCGGCGATCTCCTGGGCGGTGACGGCGAGCGGGAGACACTCCTTACCGGCCGCCGTGACGAGGACGGCGTCGCAGCGCGTCGGCGCGACGTTGAGGACGACGACCGCGCCGCCGTCGACCGCACCCGCCAGGGAGCGCGGGGACGGCGGCCCGAGGAAGGCGTCGAACCCGTCGAGCCCGCGGATCTCCCGCACGAGCGCCCGGTGCTCGTCGTTCACCCGCGCCAGGAACTCGGCCCTGCCCCCCTCCAGCGCCCCCCGCACGTCCGCCCGTGCCGGCTGCCCGTCCGTCAGCTCTCTCGCCTGGGCGCGTACGGCCAGGAAGCGGTCGGCGAGGTCGCCGTCGACCTCCCGCAGCCGCTCGATGTCCGACTCGTGCTCGGTGAGCTGTGCCCAGAGGAGACCGCGTCCCTGCTCCAGGAAGTCGACCGCCCTTTCGGGATCGCCCGCCGCGAGGGCCCAGGCGGCGGCTTCCCGCGCGAAGCCACTCCATTCCTGGACGAGCCGCAGCCGGTCCGTCACCGTCATGCCGTGCCAGTCGATCTCGGAGAGCAGCTCCCAGGCGAGCTGGGCGCCCTCGGCGGCGGCTTGGACGCCGTCGTGGTCGTCCCGGAGGGCGCGCAGGGAGGCCCATTCCCGGGCGCACCAGGCTCGCAGGTGGATGAGGGAGCTCTTGTGCTGTCGACCCTCGTCGAAGGCGGCGAGTGCCTCGTCGTAGGCGGTGGGGATCTCGTCCAGTTCGGTCGTCACCTGGGCGAGCCGGAAGTGGAACTTCAACTGTTCGCCGAGCGTGCCCAGGAACTCCGCCCGGTTGGCATGTTCGAGGGGAATCGCGCGTACGGCGCCTCGTGCGCAGGCGATGCAGGCGGTGAGGTCCGCGATCTCGTAGCCCGTCGTGAAGCGGACCCGCAGGAGCATCGCGATCCGGCTGACGCGGCGGCCGCGTTCCACGTGGTCGGGCGGGGTCTCCTCGACGGCGCGCCGCGCGTGCGCCAATGCCTCGTTCAGGTCCGCGGGTTCCCCGGAGTGGTGGTACCGGCTCAGGAGCGCGCTGGCCAGGTTGTCCCATCGGGTCGCGGCGTGCACCTCGCCGTTCCCGGTGAGCGCCACGCACTCCCGTAGCTGGGCGATGGACCGTTCGAGATCTCCCATGTCCCCGAGCCGGCTGAACAGTTCGCCTTGGGCCGTTCCCAGGTTGTCGAGGACGGAGGCCTTGAGGCCCGGGTTGCCCGACAGTCGATCGACGGCTTCGGAGAGCGCGGCGATGGAGGCTCGCAGGTCCGTGAGGTCCCGGTTGTGGTCGTAGCGCAGTCTGAGGGCCAGGCCCAGGCGGTTGAGGGACATGGCTCGGGCGGGGCCTTCGCCGAGGTTGCCGAGGGAAGCGGTGGCCAGCTGCACGGCCTCGTATATGTCGGTCTTGGCGCCCCGCTGTTCGTACCGGACGCGCAGCAGTTGACCGAGCGTCGACGCCACCGTGGCCCAGTCGCGCGAGTCCTCCGCCAGCTGCTGCAGCACCGAGCGGAGCCGCGTGACGCACTCGTCTAGGTCTCCGGTCCGGCCCGTGCGCTGGATCCGGTCCTCCCGGAGCTCCGCGAGGACCGCGTGGAGATCGGCGTACCCGGGATCGCCGGGGCCGACTGTCGTGAGCAGCTCGTCCCCCTGCCGGATGGCCGTCTCCAGATAGAGGGGGTTGCTGTGTTCCGAGTAGAGGAACGCGAGGGCTTGGAGGGCTCTCACCTCGCCGGCGATGGCGGACGGGGACGTGTTGAGCGAGGCGATGTTCTCAAGGGCGTCCGCCTCCTGCAGACGGCCGAGGCCCGAGGCCAGGGATGCGGCCTCGTCGGCGTCCTCCAGGCTGCCGGTCACGATGGATCTGGTCGTCAGGGCGGTGTACAGGTTGCCGGTTGCCCGCCACCGATCCGGATCGTCGTGCGGGTACGCCTCCCAGGTGCGGCGTGCGGTCTCGACCAGCAAGTCCAGCGCCGCACGGGCGGGTGCGCCCGTTCCGCTCAGGGACCAGCGGCTGTGGAGCAACGTGGACAGGGTCGTCAGGTGTGCGGCGTGCCGGGGGTCCGCTTCGCCGTCGTCGTCGAGCAGGGCGCGCGCCTCCGCGATCGCCTCGTCGAGGTCCAGGGCCGAACGACAGAGCGTGGGGACGAGAGCCAGGGTTCGCCAGACCTTGTCGAGAACCGCCCACCGCGCGGGTCCGGCTTCTTCGATTCGCGCGGCTTCCTTGAAGGCTTCCAAGGCGTGGCGCAGCGTCTCCATGTCGCGGCGCGTCTCGGCGAGCGCGAACAGCGCCGCGCCCAGGTTGTCCGTGTAATGGGCCAGCCGGCCGTCGTCGGCCGGCTCGTCTCCCGGGCCGATCTCCAGGAAGCGGGAGTGCTGGAAGACCGACTCCTCAAGGAGCTCCACCTCGTAGGTGGCCCGATAGAGGAAGTACAAGGCGGTACCGAGCGAGTCGCACATCTCCGCGGTCGGGCCGGGGTCCGAAGGCCCGAGCGGCTCGGGGTCGGCCGCCTGACGCGCGAGTCGCACCGCCTGCTCCAGGACGGCGACGTCTCCGGACTCCCGGTGGCTGTCGTACTCCACATGGGCAAGGGTGTTCAATGCCTTGCGTCGCAGACGAGGAGTCGACGTCAACCGGGCGGCGATCTCCAGTACGGCCCGCGCGGTGGCGAGCCGCGCGGGCGAGCGGGCCAGCTGCGGGGCTTGCACGGAGAACGCGTCGCACGCGAAGAGGGCCAGCTCCGGTTGCTGGTCGATGAGACCGTGAGGAATCGCGGACACGGGATACGAAGTGCCCGTCGCCACTTCGAGCAGGACCGACGTGAGGATGATGGCGACGGGGGAGTCGATGTCATGGAGGTCGACCCCGCGCTCCGGGTCGAACCGGCGGAGGTGGAACCAGCACAGGGTGCTCAGCCCGTCCATGTCGAGCCTGCCGTCGTCCAAGGACGCGAGCGCGTTCCGGAGCACCGCGGCGGCCTCCGCGAGCGCCTCCGGCTCCCTGAGCAGCGTCCGGTCGCCGCTCTTCTCGTACCTCGCGAGCCGTGCGTCGAGCGCCGCTGCCGTCCCGTCGGACACGGGCGTCCCCTCCCTGTTGGAGCCGAACTGGCGCAACCGGGGGCGCTGCAAGGGAGTTGCGGCCGAAACCCCTGGTGTCTTGGTGAACTCGACGTGTCCGAGCGTGAGTTCGGTTCCCGGTAGGCAACGTCACTGATTCCCGAGGCAGTTCCTAGTGGGCAGCCCGCTCCCGCAGCGTCTCCTGCCAGGCCGGGGTGACGTCCGGGGCGGCGGGTGGGGCGGGGCGGCCGCCGCGGGCGAAGAAGTCGGCGAGGGGGAGGATGGCGGAGCCGACGGTGACGGCGTCGGGGCCGAGGGTGCCGAGGCCGATGTGGACGCGGGAGGCGGGGAAGGTGAGGGCGTACTCCTGGGCGTATCCCTTGACGGTCTCCAGGAAGCGGGTGCCGAGTTGGAGGCCGGCCCAGCCGCCGACGAGGATGCGTTCGGGCTGGAAGAGGTTGATGAGGTCGGCGAAGCCGGCGCCGAGGTATTCGGCGGTTTCCTCGAGGACGGAGAGGGCGGTGGCGTCGGGCTCGGCGTCCGGGGCGGAGGGGTAGGCGGCGGCGAGCATGGAGGTGAGGGCGGTCTCCTCGTCGGCGCCGGCCGGGGGGTTGCCGCCGGCTTCGCGCCAGCGTTCGAGGAGGGCTTCGGCGCCGGCGTAGGCCTCCAGGCAGCCGCGGGAGCCGCAGCGGCAGCGGCGGCCGCGGACGCGGACGGTGAGGTGGCCCCATTCGACGGCGCGGCCGGGGCGGAGGTCGTCGGAGACGACGGAGGCGCCGACGCCGGAGCCGAAGAGGACCACCACGGCGTTGCGGACGCCGCGTCCGGCGCCGAACCACATCTCGGCCTGGCCGAGGGTCTTGGCGCCGTTGTCGATGACGTACGGGACGGAGGGGGGCAGGGGGACGGCGGCGCGGAGGAGGCGTTCGAGGGGGACGGCGTCCCAGCCGATGGTCTGGCCGTGTACGACGGCGTGGTCGTCGGGGTCGCGGACGACGATGCCGGGGACGCCGACGCCGACGCCGAGGAGGCGGTCGGGGGAGACGCCGGCGTGGCGGACGACCTCTTCGATGCCGTCGCGGACGTGGCCGACGACGACGCCGACGTCGTAGCGGTCGACGCGGCGGGGGCCTTCGGGGTCGAGGGGGTGTTCCACGCGGGCGAGTTCGGTGAGGGCCAGGTCGAAGAGCTCGACGCGGACGCGGGTCTCGCCGACGTCGACGCCGATCATGTAGGCGCTGTTCGGGCGGATGCGGAGGAGGGTGCGGGGGCGGCCGCCGGCCGAGTCGACGCTGCCGGCCTCCTCGACGAGGCCGTCCGCGACGAGTTCGGCGACGACGTTGCTGACGGACCCCGAGCTGAGTCCGGTGGCGGGGCCCAGCGCGAAGCGGCTCATCGGCCCGTCGAAATACAACCGTTGCAGGACCGCGGTGCGGTTCTCCCGCCGCAGGTCACGCACGGTCCGGCCGCTGCGTACGCTCACCGAGCACCCTCTTCCCTTGGATCGGATTCGCAACATACCCCTGGCGGACCTCTTGACGCCACCTTCGCTTGAGGTTTAACTCACATCCTAAATTAAGTCGGGAGAGGGCTTCGGAGGTTGAACGCGAGGACGTCGCGCTCCCTCTTCCCCGACTTCCACGACCCCACGAAAGGCCCCTGGGATCATGCGCAGAATCAGAGCCGCCGCCGTCGGTGCCGTCACCCTCTCCCTCGTTCTCTCGGCAGCCGCCTGCGGCGGCGGCAGCACGGACGGGGCCGGTTCCAACTCCCAGCCCAAGACCCTCACCTACTGGGCCTCCAACCAGGGTTCGAGCCTGGAGGTCGACAAGAAGGTCCTCCAGCCCGAACTCGACAAGTTCGAGAAGGAGACCGGCATCAAGGTGAAGCTGGAGGTGGTCCCCTGGTCCGACCTCCTCAACCGCATCCTCACCGCCACCACCTCCGGCCAGGGCCCCGACGTCCTCAACATCGGCAACACCTGGAGCGCGTCCCTCCAGGCCAGCGGCGCCCTGCTGCCCTGGGACGCGAAGAACTTCGAGAAGATCGGCGGCAAGGACCGCTTCGTCGACTCCGCGCTCGGCTCCACCGGTGTCCAGGGCCAGGACCCGGCGGCGGTGCCGCTGTACTCCATGGCGTACGCGCTCTACTACAACAAGAAGATGTTCAAGGACGCCGGCGTGGAGAAGCCCCCGGCCACCTGGGACGAACTGATCGCCACCGGCAAGAAGATCACCCAGGGCGGCGGCTCCGGCATCGGCGTCGAGGGCTCCAACCTCTCCAACAACATCCACCAGGTCTTCGTCCTCGGCAAGCAGCACGGCGCCGACTTCTTCACCCCCGACGGCAAGGCCGACTTCACCTCCGACGGTGCCGTCGCCGCCGTCAAGCAGTACGTCGACCTCATGGCCAGCCACAAGATCGTCGCCCCTGGCAACGCCGAGTACGCCCAGAACCAGTCCCTCAGCGACTTCGCCAAGAACAAGACCGCCATGGTCCTCTGGCAGACCGCCTCCGCCACCTTCAAGTCCCAGGGCATGAGCGACGACGAGTGGGGCGTCGCCCCCGCGCCCGTCCCCTCCGGCGCCCCCGGCCAGGGCACGTCCACCAACTCCATGGTCGCCGGCATCAACCTCGCCGTCTTCAAGAACACCAAGAACATCGACGGCGCCCTCAAGTTCGTGAACTTCATGACCGGCGACGCGGAACAGAAGATCCTCAACACGGCCTACGGCTCCATCCCGCCCGTCAAGGCCGCCCAGCAGGACCCCGCGTTCAACACCCCCGCCGTCGCCGTCCTCCGCGACACCCTCGCCACCAGCGCCGCCGCCCTGCCGCAGGTCCCCGAGGAGTCGCAGTTCGAGACCGTCGTCGGCACCGCCGTCAAGGAGCTGTTCGCCGACGCCGCCGCGGGCCGCGCCGTCACCACCGAGTCCGTACGGGCCAAGCTCGAAAAGGCCCAGCAGCAGATGCCCAAGAAGTGAGTCCGGACGCCACCATGACCACCACCGCCCCCGAGAAGACCGGCGGACGGAACGGACAGCGGCACACCCCCGGGACGGCGCCCCGCACGCGCCGCCCCGGGCGGCTCCGGGCCCTCGGCCTGCCGTACCTGCTGCTCCTGCCGGCCCTGCTCCTGGAACTCCTCGTCCACCTCGTCCCGATGCTCATCGGCATCGCGATGAGCTTCCGGGAACTCACCCAGTTCTTCATCCGCGACTGGAGCAGCGCGCCCTGGGCCGGCCTGGACAACTACGCCGTCTCGGTCGACTTCGACGCCCCCGTCGGCGAGGCCCTGCTCGCCTCCTTCCTCACCACCTGCCTCTTCACCCTCTGCTCGGTCGGCCTGTGCTGGCTGCTCGGCACCGCGGCCGCGATCTTCATGCAGGAGACCTTCCGAGGCCGCGGCTTCCTGCGCGCCCTCTTCCTCGTCCCGTACGCCCTGCCGGTCTACGCGGCGGTCATCACCTGGGCGTTCATGTTCCAGCGGGACAACGGCCTGGTGAACCACGTCCTGCACGACCAGCTCGGCATCGGCGACAGCCCCGCCTTCTGGCTCATCGGCGACAACGCCTTCGTGACCCTGCTCGTCGTCTCCGTCTGGAAGGGCTGGCCCTTCGCCTTCCTCATCATGATGGCCGGGCTTCAGAACATCCCCAAGGAGATCTACGAGGCCGCGGCCCTCGACGGCGCGGGCGTCTGGCAGCAGATCCGCCGCATCACCCTGCCGTCGCTGCGCTCCGTCAACCAGGTCCTGGTCCTCGTCCTCTTCCTGTGGACCTTCAACGACTTCAACACCCCCTTCGTCCTCTTCGGGAAGGCGGCCCCCGAATCCGCCGACCTGATCTCCCTGCACATCTACCAGTCCTCGTTCCAGACCTGGAACTTCGGCACCGGCTCGGCCATGTCCGTCCTGCTGCTGCTCTTCCTGCTGGTCGTCACGGGCGGCTACCTGCTCCTCACCACCCGGGGAAGGAAGACGAGCGATGTCTGACACCGCACGAAGGCGCCCGCGCTCCCCGATGGCCGCGCCCCGCTCCTTCCTCTGGAGCCGCCGGATCTTCCTCACCCTGCTCACCGGCTTCGTCCTGCTGCCGGTGTACGTGATGATCTCCAGCTCCCTCAAACCCCTTGAGGACGTCTCGGGGAAGTTCCAGTGGATCCCCTCCGGGCTCACCCTGCGCCCGTACGCCGACATCTGGGAGACCGTCCCGCTCGCCGACTACTTCGTGAACTCGGTGGTCGTGGCCGGGGCCGCGACGGTCTGCTCCGTCGTCATCGCGATCTTCGCGGCCTACGCCGTCAGCCGCTACGCCTTCCGCGGCAAACGCGTCTTCACCGTCACCGTCCTGTCCACGCAGATGTTCCCCGGCATCCTCTTCCTGCTGCCGCTGTTCCTCATCTACGTCAACATCGGCAACGCCACCGGCATCGCCCTCTTCGGCTCGCGCGGCGGTCTGATCCTCACGTATCTGACCTTCTCGCTGCCCTTCTCCATCTGGATGCTCATCGGCTACTTCGACGCCGTCCCGCGCGACCTCGACGAAGCCGCCAAGGTCGACGGCTGCGGACCCCTCGGGGCCCTCTTCCGGGTCGTCATCCCCGCGGCGGTCCCCGGTATCGTCGCCGTCGCCGTCTACGCCTTCATGACCGCCTGGGGCGAAGTCCTCTTCGCCTCCGTCATGACCAACGACACCACCCGCACCCTCGCCGTCGGCCTCCAGGGCTACGCCACCCAGAACGACGTCTACTGGAACCAGGTCATGGCCGCCTCGCTCGTGGTCAGCGTCCCCGTCGTCGCCGGCTTCCTCCTCCTCCAGCGCTACCTCGTCACCGGCCTCACCGCGGGCGCGGTCAAGTGACGCCCACCACCGGCGCCGGCGCCCCCGAAAGGACTCCCGTGTCTGCACCGCTCGACCTCGCCGCCTTCCCGCCCTCCTTCACCTGGGGCACGGCCACGTCCGCGTACCAGATCGAGGGCGCCGTCGCCGAGGACGGCCGCGCCCCCTCGATCTGGGACACCTTCTCCCGCACCCCCGGCGCCGTCGACAACGGCGACCACGGGGACACCGCCTGCGACCACTACCACCGCTGGCCCCAGGACGTCGCCCTCATGAAGGAGCTGGGCACCGACGCCTACCGGCTCTCCGTCGCCTGGCCCCGCGTGGTCCCCGGCGGCGACGGACCCGTCAACGCGCCCGGACTCGACTTCTACGACCGGCTCGTCGACGGACTCCTCGACGCCGGCATCACCCCCTCCGTCACCCTCTACCACTGGGACCTGCCGCAGGCCCTCCAGGACCGCGGCGGCTGGACCGTCCGCGAGACGGCCGAACACCTCGCGGCCTACGCCACCGTCGTCGCCGAACGCCTCGGCGACCGCGTCACCCAGTGGGCCACGCTCAACGAACCCCTCTGCTCCGGCTGGATAGGCCACCTCGAAGGCCGCATGGCCCCGGGCCTCACCGACCTCACGGCCGCCGTCCGCGCCTCGTACCACCTGCTGCTCGCCCACGGCCTCACCACCCAGGCCGTCCGCGCGGCCGCCCCCGGCGCCCGGATCGGTCTGGTCACCAACCACTCGACCGTCGCCCCCGCCTCCACCCGGCCCGAGGACATCGCCGCCGCCGTCCGCATGGACGGTCACACCAACCGCTGGTGGCTCGACCCGGTATACGGCCGCGGCTTCCCCGCCGACATGCGCGAGCTGTACGGCGTCGAACTCCCCGAGCGACCGGGGGACCTGGAGACCATCGCGAGCCCGCTCGACTGGCACGGCCTCAACTACTACTTCCCGGCCACCGTCGCCGACGATCCGGCCGGCCCCGTCCCGTACGCCGCCGAGGTCCGGCTGCCCGACGTCCCGCGCACCGGTATGGACTGGCAGATCGACGCGGGCGGCCTGGAGGCCTTCCTCCTGCGGCTCACCGAGGACTACGGCGTCCGCAAGCTGTACGTCACCGAGAACGGCTCCGCCTTCCCCGACACCGTCGGCCCCGACGGCGAGGTCCACGACCCGGACCGCGCCCGCTACCTGGAGCAGCACCTCGCCGCCTGCGCCTCCGCCCTGCGCAAGGGCGCCCCGCTGGCCGGCTACTACGCCTGGTCCCTGCTCGACAACTTCGAATGGGCCTACGGCTACGACAAGCGCTTCGGCCTCGTCCACGTCGACTACGCGACCCAGCGGCGCACCGTGAAGACGAGCGGGCGACGGTACGCCGACATCATCCGCGCCCACCGGGAGGCCACCGCCGGCTGACCCACCTCGCACCTCACCCACGAGAGCCGCCCCGGGCACACCGCCGGGGCGGCCTTCGGCATGCCCGCGCGACAGCGGCCCGAACCCGGCGGCCCGATGTGTGCGTACCGGTCGATGTCGGGCGGGCTCGATTGCGGGGAGCTGCAACTCGCTTGCGTGACTTGCGCTACGCTTGCGTTCATGACGCGACGACTTGCTCAAGTGGCGAAGAAGGTGGGGGTCAGCGAGGCCACGGTCAGCCGTGTCCTCAACGGCAAGCCCGGGGTCTCCGAAGCGACACGGCAGTCCGTGCTCACCGCCCTGGACGTCCTCGGATACGAGCGCCCCACGCAGCTGCGCGGCGAGCGCGCCCGGCTCGTCGGCCTGGTCCTGCCGGAGCTCCAGAACCCGATCTTCCCGGCGTTCGCCGAGGTCATCGGCGGCGCGCTGGCCCAGCAGGGGCTGACCCCCGTGCTGTGCACCCAGACCAAGGGCGGCGTCTCCGAGGCGGACTACGTGGAGCTGCTGCTCCAGCAGCAGGTCTCCGGCGTGGTCTTCGCCGGAGGGCTCTTCGCGCAGGCCGCCGCACCGCACGACCACTACCACCAGCTGGCCGAGCGCAACATCCCGGTCGTCCTGATCAACGCGGCGATCGAAGGGCTCGACTTCCCCTGCGTCTCCTGCGACGACGCCGTCGCCGTCGAGCAGGCCTGGCGCCACCTCGCCTCCCTCGGACACGAGCGGATCGGCCTGGTCCTCGGGCCCGGCGACCACATCCCCTCGCGCCGCAAGCTCGAAGCAGCCCGCGCCCTCGCCGCAGCCTCCGGCAAGGAGCTGTCCGACGAGTTCGTCGAGCGGTCGATCTTCTCCCTCGAAGGCGGACAGGCCTCCGCCGCGCGGCTCCTGGAGCGCGGGGTCACCGGGATCGTCTGCGCCAGCGACCCGCTGGCCCTCGGGGCGATCAGGGCGGCGCGCCGCCGGGGCCTCTCGGTCCCGGACGACGTGTCGGTCGTCGGCTTCGACGACTCGGCCTTCATGAACTGCACCGAGCCGCCGCTCTCGACCGTCCGGCAGCCCATCGAGGCCATGGGCCGCGCGGTCGTCGAGCTGCTCTGCGCCCAGATCCAGGGCACCCAGACCCACCCCGGCGAGCTGCTCTTCGAGCCCGAACTCGTCGTCAGGGGTTCGACGGCGCAGCCGCCCGTCGGCTGAGTCAGGGCCCCGCCACACGCTCTTCCGTCCCGCCGGCACCGGCACCGAGGACGCCTCCCGAGGCGCCCGGTGCCGGTGCTTTTTTGCGTCCCGCTGTTCCCCGACCGTTGACAAAGTCGTGACCCGGTAGAAACCTGTCACCTCGGCGCCGCAAAAGATTGACTGAATCGCTCAAAAGTCAGGTTGCGCGCCGCATTTCACTGTCGGAGTCATGCCGGGTTCCCGCCGAACGCCCCTGTCGCTCTCCTCTCCGCAGGTAGCGCCCGAGCCGCGGCCCGGATCGTGGAAAGGTCACCATGAGAGGCACACACCTGAGCCGGCGGCTCACGGCCGGCGCGCTGACCGCCGGCCTGCTCGCCATCGGGCTGCTACCCGCCCCCGCGCACGCCGCCGCCCCGGCCGCGGAACCCAACCTGGCGCTGGGCAGGGCGGTGACGGCCGGCGGCGCCCACGGCTCCTACCCGGCCCGCAACGTCACCGACGGCAGCCAGCAGTCCTACTGGGAAGGGCCCGCGGGCTCGTTCCCCCAGTGGGTGCAGATCGACCTCGGCGCCGCGGTGAGCGTCGACCGGATCGCGCTGAAACTCCCCACCGGCTGGGAGGCGCGCTCCGAGGCGGTCGGTGTCCTCGGCAGCACCGACGGCGCCGCCTTCACCTCCCTCTCCGCCCCGCGCGCCCGCGCCTTCGACCCCGCCGCAGCCAACACGGTGGACATCGACCTCACCACGGCCACCACCCGCTACCTGCGCATCCAGGTCGACTCCAACACCGGCTGGAACGCCGCCCAGTTGTCCGAGGTCGAGGTCTACGGCGAACCCGGCGGCCCCGTCGATCCGCCCGTCGAGGGGACCAACCTGGCCCGCGGCAAGCCGATCGAGGCCACCTCCACCACCCAGAACTACGTGGCCACCCACGCCAACGACGACAACGCCGCCACGTACTGGGAATCGGCCGGATTCCCCGCCGACCTGACCGTCCGGCTCGGCGCCGACGCGGACATCAGCGCGGTCGTCGTCAAGCTGAACCCCGACGTCGTCTGGGGCCCGCGCACCCAGTCCTTCCAGGTTCTCGGCCGCCCGCAGGGAGCGAGCGGCTTCACCTCCCTGAAGGCCCGCGCCGACTACGCCTTCAGCCCCTCCTCCGGCGGGAACTCCGTCGTCGTCCCGGTCACCGGCCGCTACGCGGACCTCCGGCTGGCCTTCTCCTCCAACACCGGCGCCCCCGGCGCCCAGGTCGCCGAGATCCAGGTCCTCGGCACGGCCGCCCCGAACCCCGACCTCGTCGTCACCGACCTGACCTGGACCCCGTCCGCGCCCTCCGAGGCCGACACCGTCACGGTCGCCGCCACGGTCCGCAACGCCGGCACCGCGACCGCGCCCGCCACGACCGTGAACGTCAGCGTCGAGGGCACCGTCGCCGGATCGGCTCCGGTGGCCTCCCTCCCCGCCGGAGCCTCCGCGACCGTCGCCGTACCCGTCGGCAAGCGCCCCATGGGCTCGTACACCGTCTCCGCCGTCGTCGACCCGGCCGACACGGTCCCCGAACAGGACAACGGCAACAACAGCCGTACCGCCGCCGGCAAGCTGACCGTCGGTCAGAGCCCGGGCCCCGACCTGAAGGTCACCGGCATCACCAGCAACCCGTCGGCGCCCGCCGTCGGCGCGGCCGTCTCCTTCGCCGTCACCGTCCAGAACCGCGGCACCACCGCCGTCCCGGCCGGCACGATCACCCGCCTCACCGCGGGCACGACCACCCTCCAGGGCACCACGCCGGGCATCGCCGCCGGTGAGACCGCCACCGTCGCCATCGCCGGAACGTGGACGGCCACCAGCGGCGGCGCCACCCTGACCGCCACGGCCGACGCCACCGGCACCGTCGCCGAGACCGACGAGACGAACAACGTCCTCGCCCGCTCCCTCGTCGTCGGACGCGGCGCGGCCCTGCCGTACACGGAGTACGAGGCGGAGGACGCCCGCTACCAGGGCACGCTGTTGACCAGCGACCAGAAGCGGACCTTCGGGCACACCAACTTCGCCACCGAGTCCTCCGGCCGCCGCTCCGTGCGGCTCACCGCCACCGGCCAGTTCGTCGAGTTCACCTCCACCAACGCCGCGAACTCCATCGTCGTCCGCAACTCGATCCCCGACGCCCCCTCCGGCGGCGGCACCGAGGCGACCATCAGCCTCTACGTCAACGACACCTTCCTGCGCAAGCTCACCCTCTCCTCCAAGCACAGCTGGCTCTACGGCACCACCGACAGCCCCGAAGGCCTGACGAACACCCCCCAGGGCGACGCGCGCCGGCTCTTCGACGAGTCCCACGCGCTCCTGACCCAGACCTACCCGGTGGGCACGAAGTTCCGGCTCCAGCGGGACTCCGGCGACACCGCCGCCTTCTACGTCCTCGACCTTATCGACCTGGAGCAGGTCGCCCCCGCCGCCACCCAGCCGGCCGGCTGCGTCTCCATCACCACCTACGGAGCCGTCCCCAACGACGGCATCGACGACACCGACGCCATCCAGCGGGCCGTCACCGCCGACCAGAAGGGCGAGATCGGCTGCGTCTGGATCCCCGCGGGCCAGTGGCGCCAGGAGCAGAAGATCCTCACCGACGACCCGCTGAACCGCGGCGAGTTCAACCAGGTCGGCATCCGCGACGTGACCATCCGCGGCGCCGGCATGTGGCACACCCAGCTCTACACCACCACCCCGCCCCACCAGGCGGGCGGCATCAACCACCCGCACGAGGGCAACTTCGGCTTCGACATCGACCAGAACACCCGCATCTCCGACCTCGCCATCTTCGGCTCCGGCACCATCCGCGGCGGCGACGGCAACGCCGAGGGCGGCGTCGGGCTCAACGGACGCTTCGGCACCGGCACCAAGATCAGCAACGTGTGGATCGAGCACGCCAACGTCGGCGTCTGGGCCGGCCGCGACTACTCCAACATCCCCGAACTCTGGGGCCCCGGCGACGGCGTGGAGTTCACCGGCATGCGCATCCGCAACACCTACGCCGACGGCATCAACTTCGCCAACGGCACCCGCAACTCGACCGTGTACGACTCCTCGTTCCGCAACACCGGCGACGACGCGCTCGCCGTCTGGTCCAGCAAGTACGTCAAGGACACCTCGGTCGACATCGGCCACGACAACCACTTCCGCAACAACACGATCCAGCTGCCCTGGCGCGCCAACGGCATTGCCGTATACGGCGGTTACGGCAACACCATCGAGAACAACATCATCTCCGACACCATGAACTACCCCGGGATCATGCTGGCCACCGACCACGACCCGCTGCCCTTCACCGGCCAGACCCTCATCGCCGGCAACGCCCTGTACCGCACCGGCGGGGCGTTCTGGAACGAGGACCAGGAGTTCGGCGCCATCACCCTGTTCGCACAGGGCCAGGACATCCCCGGCGTCACCATCCGCGACACCGACATCAGCGACTCGACCTACGACGGCATCCAGTTCAAGACCGGCGGCGGCGCCATGCCCGACGTACGGATCACCGACGTCCGCATCGACGGGTCCAGGAACGGCTCCGGGATCCTCGCGATGAGCGGAGCCAGGGGCAGCGCCACCCTCAAGAACGTCACGATCACCGGCAGCGCCGAGGGAGACGTCCTCGTCGAGCCCGGTTCCCAGTTCGTCGTCAACCGGGCCGGCTGACCCCCGTGCCCACCCACCGAGAGCGAGGACAGACGACCATGCGCACCTGGAGATCACGGGCCCTGAGCGCCGCGATCGCGACCAGCCTCCTGGCCCTGGGCGGCCCCCTCACCACCGCCACGGCGGCGGGCGGCCCCAACATCGCCCTGGGCGACGCCACCGCCGCGGCCAGCGCCCACGCCGAGTACGGCGCCGCGAACATCACCGACGGGAACCAGTCGACGTACTGGCAGAGCGCCGGCAGCACCCTGCCCCAGTGGGTCCAGGTCGACCTGGGCGCCACGACCAGGGTCGACGAGGTGGTCCTGAAGCTCCCCGCGGGCTGGGAGAGCCGCAACCAGACGCTCTCCGTCCAGGGCAGCGCCGACGGAACCAGCTTCACCACCCTCAAGAGCTCCGCCGCCTACACCTTCGCCCCGGGCGCCGCCAACACGGTCACGGTCGCCTTCCCGGCCTCCCAGACCCGGTTCGTACGCGTCGACATCACCGCCAACACCGGCTGGCAGGCCGCCCAGCTCTCCGAACTGGAGGTCCACGCCGCCGACGGCTCCTCGGGCAACCTCGCGAGCGGCCGCACCCTCACCGCGAGCAGCCACACCGAGGTCTACACGGCGGGCAACGCCAACGACGGCAACCGGGCCACCTACTGGGAGAGCGCCAACAACGCCCTGCCCCAGTGGCTCCAGGCCGACCTCGGCTCCTCCGTACGCGTCGACCGCGTCGTCCTGCGGCTGCCCGAGACCTGGGGCGCCCGCAGCCAGACCCTGAAGATCCAGGGCAGCACCGACGGCACCACGTTCACCGACCTCACCGCCGCCCGGGCCTACGCCTTCGACACCACCACCGGCCACTCGGCGACCCTCGCCTTCGACGCCACGACCACCCGCTTCGTACGGGTCCTGGTCACCGCCAACACCGGCCAGCCCGCCGCCCAGATATCCGAACTGGAGGTCTACGGCCCGACCGGCGGCGACACCCAGGCTCCCTCCGCACCGACCGGCCTGGCCTACACCGAACCCGCCACCGGCCAGATCAAGCTGACCTGGAACGCGGCCACCGACAACACCGTCGTCACCGGCTACGACGTCTACGCCAACGGGTCGCTCCTCACCAGCCTCGCCGGCGACGTCACCACGTTCACCGACAACCGGCCCGCGAACCAGACCGTCTCCTACCGCGTCCGGGCCAGGGACGCGGCGGGCAACCAGTCGGCCGACAGCAACACCGTCACCCGCACCGGAGACGCCGGCGACACCCAGGCCCCCACCGCACCGGCGAACCTCGCCTACACCGAACCCGCCACCGGCCAGATCAGGCTCACCTGGAACGCGGCCACCGACAACACCGCCGTCACCGGCTACGACGTCTACGCCAACGGGACCCTGCGCACCACCGTCGCCGGCGGCGTCACCACCTACACCGACACCCAGCCCGCCTCGGCCACCGTCACCTACCGCGTCAGGGCCAAGGACGCGGCCGGCAACCAGTCGGTGGACAGCAACAGCGTCACCCGCAACGGCACCGGCGGCACCGGCTCCGACCTCGCCGTGGCCAAGCCCATCAGCGCCTCCTCCACGGTCCACACCTACGTCGCCGAGAACGCCAACGACAACAATCTGTCGACGTACTGGGAAGGCGCGGGCGGCAGCTACCCGAACACCCTCACCGTCAAGCTCGGCGCCAATGCCGACCTCGACCGGCTCGTGCTCCGGCTCAACCCCGACAGCGCCTGGGCGGCCCGCTCGCAGACCGTCGAGGTCCTCGGCCGCGAACAGAGCGCCACCGCCTTCACCACGCTCGCCGCCGCGAAGAGCCTCCGCTTCGACCCGGCGGACGGCAACAGCGTCACCGTCCCCGTCTCCGGGCGCGTCGCCGACGTCCAGCTGAAGTTCACCGCCAACACCGGCGCCCCCGCCGGCCAACTCGCCGACTTCCAGGTCATCGGCGTCCCGGCACCCAACCCCGACCTGGAGGTCACCGGCCTCACCGTCTCGCCCGCCGCCCCGGTGGAGTCCGACCCCATCACCGTGTCGGCCACCGTCCGCAACAGCGGCCCGGCCGCCGCACCCGCCAGCGCCGTCGCCCTGCGGCTGAACGGCACCAAGGTCGCCACCGCACAGGTCGGCGCCCTCGCCGCCGGAGCGCAGACCACGGTCAGCGCCTCCATCGGCGCCCGCGAAGCCGGCAGCTACCAGCTGAGCGCCGTCGCCGACGAGGCCGGCGCCGTCATCGAACAGAACGAGTCCAACAACACCCACACCAGCCCCACCGCCCTCGTCGTCAAGCCGGTCGCGGGATCCGACCTGATCACCGCCTCGGTGACGAGCACCCCGTCGAGCCCGGCCGCCGGAGACACCGTCACCTTCAAGGCGACCGTCAGGAACCAGGGCACCGACGCCAGTGCCCCGGGCAGCCACGGCGTGACCCTCAGCCTCCTCGACTCCACCGGTACCACGGTCAAGACGCTCACCGGCGCCCACACCGGCAGCCTCGCACCCGGCGCCAGCGCCGAGGTGACCCTCGGACCCTGGACCGCGGCCAACGGCTCGTACACCGTGCGGACCGTCCTCGCCGACGACGGCAACGAACCGCCGGCCAAGCGCGCCAACAACACCACCACGCAGCCGCTGTTCGTCGGCCGCGGCGCCCACATGCCCTACGACATGTACGAGGCGGAGGACGCCACCGCGGGCGGCGGCGCCACCGTCGTCGGACCCAACAGGACCGTCGGCGACATCGCGGGCGAGGCATCGGGCCGCAAGGCCGTCAACCTGGACGCGACCGGCGAGTACGTCGAGTTCACCACCCGCGCCGCCACCAACACCCTGGTCACCCGGTTCTCCATCCCGGACGCCCCGGGCGGCGGCGGCATCGACTCCACCATCAACGTCTACGTCGACGGCGTCTTCAAGAAGGCGCTCCCGCTCACCTCGAAGTACGCCTGGCTGTACGGCAACGAGACCGCCCCCGGCAACTCCCCGGGCTCCGGTGCCCCCCGCCACATCTACGACGAGGCGCACCTCCTCCTCGGCGAGACGGTGCCGGCGGGCGCGAAGATCCGCCTCCAGAAGGACGCCGCCAACACCTCCACGTACGCCATCGACTTCGTGAACCTGGAGAAGGTCGCCCCGGCCGCGAACCCCGACCCGGCCACGTACACCGTGCCCGCCGGGACCACGCACCAGGACGTGCAGAACGCGCTCGACAAGGTCCGCATGGACACCACCGGCACCCTCGTCGGCGTCTACCTGCCGCCGGGCGACTACCAGACGTCGAGCAAGTTCCAGGTGTACGGCAAGGCCGTCAAGGTCGTCGGCGCCGGACCGTGGTTCACGAAGTTCCACGCCCCCACCACCCAGGACAACACGGACGTCGGCTTCCGCGCCGAGGCCTCGGCGAAGGGCTCCCTCTTCAAGGGCTTCGCCTACTTCGGCAACTACACCTCACGGATCGACGGCCCGGGCAAGGTGTTCGACTTCTCCAACGTCTCGGACATCGTCATCGACGACATCTGGAACGAGCACATGGTCTGCCTCTACTGGGGCGCCAACACCGACCGCATGACCATCAAGAACTCCCGCATCCGCAACCTCTTCGCCGACGGCGTCAACATGACCAACGGCTCCACCGACAACCTCGTCACCAACAACGACGCCAGGGCCACAGGCGACGACAGCTTCGCGCTGTTCTCGGCCATCGACGCCGGCGGCGCCGACATGAAGAACAACGTCTACGAGAACCTCACCACCACCCTCACCTGGCGGGCCGCGGGCGTCGCCGTCTACGGCGGCTACGACAACACCTTCCGCAACATCCACATCGCCGACACCCTCGTCTACTCCGGAATCACCATCTCTTCCCTCGACTTCGGCTACCCGATGAACGGCTTCGGGACCGGACCCACGACCTTCGAGAACATCTCCGTCGTCCGGGCCGGCGGCCACTTCTGGGGCGCGCAGACCTTCCCCGGCATCTGGGTCTTCTCCGCCTCGAAGGTCTTCCAGGGGATCAGGGTCAACCACGTCGACATCGTCGACCCCACCTACAGCGGGGTGATGTTCCAGACGAACTACGTCGGCGGCCAACCCCAGTTCCCCATCAAGGACACCGTCTTCACCGACGTCTCGGTCACCGGCGCCCGCAAGAGCGGTGACGCCTACGACGCCAAGTCCGGCTTCGGCCTCTGGGCCAACGAGATGCCCGAGTCGGGACAGGGCCCGGCCGTGGGTGAAGTGACCTTCAACGGCCTCGAACTGAACGGCAACGCCGTCGACGTGCGCAACACCACATCCACCTTCAAGATCCACATCAACCCGTAGTGCCGGCGGCCCTCGGGCCGCCTCCCACCCGCCACCGGCGCGGGCCCCACCCGGGGTCCGCGCCGCACGCGTGAAATGGGCCTGGTCAGAGGACCTGTCAGCATGGTGGGCTATGCCTGGGGAGGCCGAACGCAGGACGTACGGATTCGGGGGAACTACGACCGGCCGCCCCGCCCAGGACCGGACCACGAAACAACACGCAGCTCGCCGCCCGACCGCGACGGGAGGCACCCAGGGGGAACCCCGCCATGTCGCCATCCACCTCCGAGGGCCCCACGCTCATCGGATCCGTCCGGCGCGCCATGCGCCTGCTCGAAGCCGTCGCCGAAGACCCCTCGCGCTCCACCGCCAAGCACCTCGCCCGGCGCACCGACCTCCCGATCGGCACCACCTACCACCTGCTCCGCACCCTCACCCACGACGGCTATCTCCACCGCGACGGCGGCCGCTACCTCATCAGCTCCGCCACGGCCCGCCTCGGCGGCGCCCTACCCGAACAGGACTCCGCCCGTGACCTCCAGGCATGGCTGGACTCCCTGCGGGACGAGATCGGAGCCGCCATCTACTACGCCTGGTACGAGGAGGGAGAGGTCAGACTCGTCGGCCAGTCCTCCGGGCCCGGCGCACCCGCGTGCGACGAGTGGGCGGACTTCCGGCGCACCGCCCACGCCCACTCCATCGGCCAGTGCCTGCTCTCCCAGCTCGACCCCGACGAGCGACGCGACCACCTCTCCCGCCACCCCGTCGAACACCTCACCCCCTACACCGTCCCGGACGCCGACGCACTCCTTCGCAAGCTCTCTCGGGTCTGCAGGGGCCACGCGGTCCAGGAACGCGAGGAGTACGCCCCCGGCACCGTCTGCGCCGCCGTCCCGATATCCGTCGGCACCGTCCCGGCCGCCCTCGCCTTCTCCCTCCCCATGAGCCGTGCCCACCTGCTCGACCCCCTCTCCCACCACCTGCGCCTCAAGGCCGAGACCACCTTGACCAGCCACGCCTTCATCCTGCGCTTCTGACCCGGCGGACCGCGGACAGACGGACTCAGGGCTTCCGGCGGAAGTCCAGCATGTAGAAGACCTTGTCGTAGCGGCGTTCCCCGACGGCGACGAAGTCGGGCAGGCGGCCGTACTCGGAGAAGCCGAGGGACCGGTAGAGCCCCAGGGCGCCCTCGTTGTCGCCGCGGGCGTCCAGGGTGAGCACCTCGACGCCGGCCCGGCCGGCGTCCGCGACGAGCGCGGCCGTCAGGGCCCGTCCGATGCCACGGCCGTGGGCGGCGGCGTCCACCGCGAGCTTCTCCAGATCGGCGTGGGGCCGATGGGTCGGGCGGGCGTAGCGCAGCCAGTACCCGAGTCCCACGAGGCGCCCGTCGGCGTACGCGGCCCGCAGGCCGCCGTCACCCGCGCGTGCCGCGGCGACGACCTGGTCGAGGAGGCGCGCGACCTCCTCGGCCGACGGAGGATCGACCCAGCCGAGGGCGGCGCCGCCGCGGACCAGATCGGCCAGGATGCGGTGCGCGGAGTCGGCGAAGACGGGCCCGAGCGCGGGATCGGACATCACTCCTTCGGCGTCGAGGATCAGGGGCGCGTCGCTGGTCATGGCTGTGTGCATGACCGGAAGCCTAGTCAGCGGGTGTGCCGTGCCGGGGTCGTGGGGGCGCCGTGCGCGCTCCCTCACGGGAGTGGTTCCCGGGGGCCAGTGGGCGCAGTGCGGCGCGGCCGGCGGGGGAGCGGGGGAGCACCGGTACGAGGCTGTGCGCTGCCCGTACACCTGCGACAACGGAGGTTCCCGCACCCATGACCCACGTACATCTCAGGCCCGCGGGGTGGCGCCGGAGAGCCGGCGGGAGGGCCGGGGCGCTCGCCGCGTGCGGCCTGGCGCTCGCCCTGGCGCTGCCCGGGACCGCGCTGGCCGCCCCCGGTGACCTGGACCCGACGTTCGGCCCCGACGGCCGGGTGATCACACCGATCCCGGGGTACGCGGAAGGCCACGACATCGCCCGGCAGGGCGACGGAAAGCTCGTCATGGCAGGGCTCAGCAGCGAGGCCGGATTCGCCCTCGCCCGCTATCTCCCCGGCGGGGGGCTCGACACCTCCTTCGGCGGCGACGGCATCGTGACCAGCGACTTCGGCGGTGGCGCCCACGTCGCCAACGCGGTGGCGATCCAGCCGTCCGACGGCAAGATCGTCGTGGCCGGCACCACCGAGGTCATCGCGGAGGAGGGCGGCGGCTGCTGCTTCTTCTCCGTGGCCCGCTACAACACCGACGGCAGCCTCGACACCGGCTTCGGCGACGGCGGCCTGGTCCGCGTCGACGAGTTCGGCGGCTCGGCGGACGGCGCGGACATCGCCGTACAGCCCGACGGCCGCATCCTCGCCGCCGGCAAGAGCGGCGGCGGAGGCTTCACCCTGGTACGCCTCGACAGCGGCGGCGCCTTCGACCCCAGCCTCGGCGGCGACGGCACCGTCATCGCCGGCTTCACCCCCACCTCGCCCCAGGACGGCGGCGGCATCGCCCGCGCCATGGCGCTCCAGCCCGACGGCAAGATCGTCCTCACCGGTTACGTCGGCAACACGGCCTTCGACATCGGTGTCGCCCGCTACCTGTCGAACGGCAGCCTCGACACCTCCTTCAGCGGCGACGGCATGGTGACGGCGGACTTCGGCGGCACCGAGTTCGGCAACGCCGTGGCCGTCCAGTCCGACGGCAAGGTCCTCGCCGCCGGCAGCGGCGGAGCCGGCTACGCCCTCCTGCGCTACAACGAGAACGGCACCCCCGACACCGGCTTCGGCACCGGCGGGCGCACCTCGGTGGCCTTCCCCGGCGACGGCGGAACCGCCAACGCCATGGCCCTCCAGACCAACGGGAAGATCGTCCTCGCCGGCCGTGCCGACGACCCCAACAGCTCCGAGGCGAACGACTTCGGCGTCGTCCGCTTCAACACCGACGGCGGCGTCGACACCTCCTTCGGCGGCGACGGCTTCGTCGTCACCGGCTTCAACGACTACGACGAGGCCCGCGCGGTCCTCGTCCAGCCCGACGGCAAGATCGTCGCCGCCGGCCACGGCGCCGGCTTCGCCTTCGCGCTCGCCCGCTACCTCGGCGGCGACGGAACACCGCCCCCCGCGCCCAAGGCCGACCTCGTAGTGACCCAGCCGGCCAGTGCCCCCGTCAGCATCGGCGACCGCGTCACCTACACCGTGACGGTCGCCAACTCCTCCGCCTCCACGGCGACCGCGACCGGCGTCACCCTCTCCGACACGCTCTCCGGCGCCGGCGTGACCGTCCTCTCGGCGACCTCCACCCAGGGCAGCTGCACGACCACCGCGACGAGCGCCAACTGCGCGGTCGGCTCCCTGGCCCCCGGCACCAGCGCGATCGTCACGGTGACCGCCGAGCCCCGCGCCACCGGCACGATCACCCACACCGCCACGGCCACGGGCACCCCGCAGGACCCGGCGCCCGCCAACAACACGGCCGTCGCGACCACTTCGGTCAACAACGCCCGCGGCTGCACCCTCATCGGGACCAGCGGCACCGACACCCTCACCGGCGGCTACGCCAACGACGTCATCTGCGCCCTCAGCGGCAACGACACCGTCCGCTCCGGCTACGGCAACGACACCGTCCACGGCGGCTACGGCAACGACACGATCGACGGCGGCTTCGGCGACGACACCCTCAACGGCGGCCCCGGCAACGACAACCTCGCCGGCTACTACGGCAACGACCGCCTCACCACCACCGACGGCGTCTCCGGCAACGACACCGCCAACGGCGGCTTCGGCACCGACACCTGCACCACCGACACGGGCGACACGCGCATCAGCTGCCCGTGACCCCCGCCCACTGAGGGGATCTCGCTAAGGGGATCTCACAGAGGGGGGGGGGGGGGGGGGGGGGGGGGGCGCGGGGCGCCCCCCCCGTCCCCCCCCCCCCACCCCCCTCCCCCCCCCTTCCCCCCACTACTCCTCGCCCCTCCCCCCCGCCCCACACCCACCACCCCCCCCCCCCCCCCCCCCCCCCCCCCCCCCCCCCCCCCCCCCCCCGCGACGCCCCCCCCCCAGCCCCCCCCCACCGCCCCCCCCCCCCCCCCCCCCCCCCCCCCCCCCCCCCCCTCGCGCCGTTCTACTCCGGCGAGCCGTCCGTACGTTCCTCCGTCCACGGCCGGAGCTTCTCCGGATTGCGGACCGCCCAGATGCGCGTCACCCGCCCGCCGTCGAGGTCGAACGCGGCGACCGTCACCGTCCTGCCGGAGTGCTGCGCGACCAGCCCCGGCCGGCCGTTGACCGTACGCTCAAGGAGCGTCAGGCCCGGGGCCTTGTCGGCGATGTGGATCAGATACTCGGCGATCCGCGCACCGCCCTCGACCGGACGCAGGACCGTCCCGACGAGCCCGCCGCCGTCCGCGGTCATCGAGGCCGCCGGATCGAGGAGTCCGACCAGAGCCTTGATGTCCTTCGCCTCCCAGGCCTCCTTGAAGTCCCGCACCAGCGCGGCCTGTCCCGCCGCGGGAGCCTGCGACGCCTTCGCGTCACGCACCCGGCGCCGGGCCGACGTCGCCAGCTGCCGGCACGCCGCCGGGGTACGGCCGACGATCTCGGCGACCTCCGGGAAGGGGTAGCGGAAGACGTCGTGCAGGATGAACGCCACCCGCTCGGCCGGAGTCATCGACTCGAGCACGACGAGGAACGCCATGTGCACCGACTCGTCGAGCGTCACCCGGTCCGCGGGATCGGCCGGCTCGCCCCCGCCGTCCCCGGCCCGTCCGCTGAACCACTCCGTACGGTCCGGCAGCGGCTCCGGCAGCCACGCGCCGACGTACTTCTCGCGGCGCGCCCGCGCCGAGCCGAGCACGTCCAGACAGATCCGGCCCGCCACCGTCGTCAGCCAGGCCCCCGGCGACTCGACGGCCTCCCGCCGGCGCGGTGACATCGCGTACCAGCGGGTGTAGGTCTCCTGGACCGCGTCCTCGGCCTCGGCCAGCGAACCGAGCAGCCGGTAGGCGAGATTGGTCAGATGGCGCCGCTCGCCGACGATCTCGCTCGGCTCCGGCCCGCGCCGGTCGTGCACCTGCTCGGTGGGGGTGCTCATGCTCGCGACCGCTCCCTCGTTCCGCTCGTCCGGTCCTGCTCCCTCGTACGTCACATGATCATCTCATCGCTGTCCCCGAACGTGACCGGCGTCTCACCGCACACGCACCTCACACTTCGCGGAGCTGTTTCGTCGAAGAGTCGAGCGGCCGGACAGCCGCACAGCCAAGCAGCAGAACAGGGGACCGCACCATGGCCACCATCACGACGGCAGCACAGCGCAGCAACTCCTTCCTGCGCGTCTCGATCGCCCTCCAGACCCTGACCCTCTTCCTCCAGGCGGTCTCCGCGGGGCTCCTCCTCTCCACCTCGTACGGCGAACTCCTCCACGGCGTCGGCGCCCGCGTCATGTACGGCGCCACCATGCTCTACGTCCTCGCCGCGATCCTCGCCTGGCGTCCGGGTGGCGGCTCCCCCCGCCCGATCCTGTACTCCTCCGGATTCCTCGTGCTCGCCTCGGTGCAGGTCGTGCTGGGCATCGCCCGCGTGCCCTCGGTCCATGTCCCGCTGGGCGTCCTGATGTTCGGCCTCAGCGTCCTCGACCTCGGCCGCATACTGACCACCCGTCCGGCGGGAGCCGCCACCGCGCGCGCCTAGCCTCGCGGCGCGAGGGCCGCCGGCAAGGGCCTCGCGTGGACGATGTGGAGCTCCGACACCGCCCGGGTGAGGACGACGTACAGACGGTTCAGGCCACGGGGCTCGGCCTCGACGATGTCGGCGGGTTCGACGACGATCACGTGGTCGTACTCGAGGCCCTTGGCCGCCGTCGCGGGAACCACGCACACGCGTGCCCCGAGGACCTCGGGCCCGGCCGCGGCGACACCGGCCGCCGTCAGGGCGGCGCACAGCGCGTCCGTGGCGGAGTCGGCGGCGACGACGCCGACGGAACCCTCGCGTTCCACGGCCCTGGTCACCGCCGCCACCACCGCCGTGGCCGTGTCGCGCACGGCCTCGGTCGTCGCCCGCCCGTCGAGGCGCAGGGACCGGGCCGGCGGCACGTCCACGTCGAGATGGGGAAGCAGCCGGTTGGCGAGCTCGGCGACGGCCCGCGGCACCCGGAAGCCCGTGGTGAGCGGGGCGACGGCGGTGCCGGGCTTGGCCAGGTGGGCGAGGAGCCCCGGCCAGTCGCGGGCCGCCCACGGAGTCGTGCCCTGGGCCAGGTCGCCCAGCACGGTCAGCGAGGCGAAGGCCGAACGGCGGGCGATGACGCGGCACTGCATCGGGGACAGGTCCTGCGCCTCGTCGACGACCACATGCCCGTAGCTCTCCGGGCGCTCGATCAGCCCGGCGAGCTCGTCGAGCAGGACCAGGTCCGCCGCCGACCAGCGCGCCGCACCGGCGGAGCGCCCCCGTCCCGCCCGGAGCAGGTGGTTCTGCTCCGACGCGTCCAGGAGGCCTTCCGCCGCGGCCGCGAGGGTCTCCGGCCGCGTCAGCAGCTCCCCGAGGATCCGCTCCGGCCGTACGGCGGGCCAGACGGCGTCCACCAGCGCGCTGACCGGCCTGGCCCGTGACGTCTTCTGCAGCCAGGTGTGCGACCGGGGCCCCGCCCGGCGCTCCGCTTGTACCTGTTCGGCGCGGATCAGGCGGGTACGCACACCCGCTCGCGCCCCACCGCGTAGGCCGGGTCCTCCTCACGTACGTCCCTGACGATCCGCTCCACCTCGTCGGCCGGCACCCGCCACCGGTACGAGCCGTCCGGAACCGCCAGCGACTCCGCCAGGTCGGCACGCACATGGGCGTACAGCGCGCGGTGGAGGACCTCGGCCATCCGGACGTCGTGCTTGACCGCCGCGGCCTCCGCGCTGTCCTCCGCCCGCACGGGATGGCGGGCGATCTCGTCGTCGAGCGTGGACTGCCTGACTCCGGTCTCGCCCAGCGCGGGCAGGACCTCGGAGATGTAGGACAGGAAGGCGCGGTGGGGACCGAGGATCAGCATGCCGCCCCGCTGAACGCGCTGCGGATGGGTGTACAGCAGATACGCGGCACGATGCAGCCCCACCGCCGTCTTCCCCGTCCCCGGCGCGCCCTGCACACAGAGCGACGCGCCGAAGGCCGCGCGCACGAGGTCGTCCTGCTCGGGCTGGATGGTCGCGGCGATGTCCCGCATGGGCCCGGTCCGGGGGCGCTCGATCTCGGCCGCGACGATGCCGCTGTGCCCGGGGCCGCCGCCCCCGTCCGGCGCGCCCTCGCCGAGGTACTCGTCCTCCATGCCCGTCAGATCGGCCGAGTCGCCGCGCCCCGCGGGCGACCACCCGAACCGGCGCCGCACGGCGACGCCCCGCGGGTCGCGGGTGCCGGCCTGGTAGAAGGCGCGCGCCACCGGGGCCCGCCAGTCGACCACCAGCGGCGGCGCCGAGGGATCGCGGGCGATGCGCATGCGCCCGATGTGGTACGTCTGCCCCGCGTGTTCGCCCGCGGCCGCCGGCGCGCGGGCGAAGTCGAGGCGCCCGAAGAACAGCGGGCCCGGGGGCAGCTCGCGCATGTCCCGCGCCTGGCCGCGGAGCTGACGACCGAGCACTTCGGCGTCGGCGCCCGACGCGGAGGCGTTCCGGCCGTCGACGACCTGCTGCAGGGCGCCGTCGACCATGGCGGTCAGTGCGGTGCGACAGGCGTCGTGGTGGGCGCGTTCCTGGTCGAGGGCATCACGGAGTAAGGAGTCGGACTGTGGCATGCAGGCACAGTAACGCAACTCGGTGAAATATGTAACTCAGTAATGTATTCTCGGTGTGCGGACCTCAGGCGAGCAGGGCCACCCCGACGCCGAGCTGCTCGAACGCTGCCGAAGCCACGGCGACCGCCTCCGGAAGAAGCGCGTCCGCACCGGCGCCCCCGGTGATCCGAAGCCAGTTCTCCCTCGCGAGCACCCGCTGAACGGCGACGACCTGCCCCGCGGCGAGCCGCGCCTCCACCCCGCCCCCCAGCGCCTCGGCGAGCAGTTCCTCGTTCCGCTCCACGAACGCGTGCAGCCGCGCCACGACCGACGGCGTCCCGTACACCAGCCGATGGAAGGCGAGCACCGGCTCCTCGTCGTTCAGGCCCGTCACCGGATCACGCCGGGCAAGCCCGTCCAGGAAATGCCCCCGCAGCGCATCGAGCGCTGAGACCCCGTCAGGCCGCTCCGCCACCACCCTCGCGGCCTCGCCCTCGTGATCCGCGAACCGGTGCAGGACCAGGTCCTCCTTCGACGGGAAATACCGGAACAGCGTCGGCTTCGAGATCTCGACGGCCGCCGCCACATCGGCGACCGTCACCTCCTCGAAACCCCTCTCCATGAACATCCCGATCGCCGTATCCGACAACCGCGCGTACATCTGCCGCTTCTTGCGCTCCCGCAACCCGCCCGGCTCACCCGTCTCACCCATACCGAGCACCCTACGACGTGACCTTCCACGGGAGCTTCGCCTCAACGGCGCAGCGTCACGACACCGACCGCCCGAAGAACTCCAGCTCAGCGACCGCCACCTGCTTGCGCGGATCGGCCCGCCAGGCCGTGCCCAGGACCAGGCGCACGGAGAGCGCGTCGCGGACGCGGAAGTCGACACGTTGGGTGCCGCCGTCGTTGATGCGGTGGTGGGAGACGTGTGTCTCGCCGGAAGAGTCCCGCACGACGAGATCGAAGGTGCGGGGGGTCGCCTGACCGTCCGCCTGGGTGGTGTTCTTCGAGCTGCCGGGCGTGATCAGGAGGCTCAGCAGATCGGTCGGCTCGGCGAACGAGGCCTCCAGCCACTGTCCCGCCGAGTCACCGGCGTAGCCCGTGCCCCACCAGGTGTTGGAGTAGCCGTCGCCGGCCAGCTTCGGGTCCCGCTTCGGCGCCGAGTGCGAGGCGGTCCAGGAGACGGGGTGCGCCGGTACCCGGGTGGCGAAGTGGTCCTGGACGGCCCGCGCGGCCGGTGGGCCGCCGATCACCCCGCCGACGACCACGCCGACGACCGCCGTGGCGATCAGGGCCCGGACGATCCACCGGCTGCGGTCCCGGGCGAGCCCCGGACGCCGGCCCGCGTAGGGGCCCTCGGCGTCGGAGAGCCGCTCCGGGACCATCGGGGTCGCGCAGAAGCGGCAGAAGTGGCGTCCCGGCGTGTTCGCCAGCGAACAGGCCGGACACGGCGTGCCGCCCTGCACCGGCGCGGGCGCCTCCGCCGCTCGGGCCACCGGCCGCGCCGCCTCGGGACGCGCGGGCAGCACCGGCGCGGCGACCGCCGGCTCGGCCGGCCGGTTGCCGGGCACGGGGACGAGCAGCGCGCGTACGACGGTGTCCGACGGGCCGTCGCCGGCCGGCCCCTCGGGCGCCTGATCCCGCGCCTCCGCTTCCGCCTCTGCCCCTACTTCGGCCTCCACGGCCGGCAGCGGGGCCGTGACCTCTTCGGAGCCGGCGGGGGTGTCGGGAGGCGTGGCCGCCGGGACCGTAGCGTCCGCATCCGAAACCCTCGGAGCTTCCGGCGTCACCGGCGTCACCGGCGGCTCGGCGGGCTCCGCCGCCCCCGTGCTGCCGGAGCCGGCGGTGTCGGCTGCCGGTGCCGCCGGGGTGTCCCAGCGCAGGAACGCTCCGCAACTGTCGCAGAACGACTGGTCCACCGTGCGCACCGGGCTCGCGCAGTCCGGGCAGGGGCGGGTCTGGGGGACGTCACTCATGGGGGTCAGGCTCCTTCGGAGGTACGGGGTGCGGTCACCGAGACCGTGAACGGCAGGTGGGCGGGGCGGGCCGCGGCGACGACGGCACGCAGCCGGTGGGGGTCGACGGAGGCGGGGTCGGCGACGCGGAGGGTGACGTGCAGCCCGGCCACGGGAGTCCCGGGGAAGGGGCCGAGCGGGCCGGCGGACCAGGTGGCGCCGCCGCTCTCGGTGATCTCCGCGGGGACGCCGAACGCCAGCCGGACCGCCGCCGCGAGACCCTGCCGGGTGCCGCGGACGCGGTGCAGCGCGACGGCCGTGGCGACGGCGTGGCGGCGCAGTGGCAGCGGCTCGGAGCCGTCGATCTCCGCGCCCACCCAGGTGGCGAGGTAGTCGACGAAGTCGGCGGGCGCGAGCGCGGGCGAGAAGTACGCCTCAAGGGAGTCAAGGACGTTGAAGAGCGGCGCGAGGACGACGTCCAGGCCGCTCACGAACCGCTGCCCGAAATCGTCCTCGGCGTAGACGGCGGGCAGCGCGGCCCCCAGCGGGTGCGGGGTCGCGAGCCCCGGGACCGTACCCCGGGCGGAGCCGCTCACCGCGCCTCGATCACGCGGACGCGGTGGTCGAACGGGAAGAGCAGCGCGGAGGGCGCCAGCTCGATCCGGTCGGTCGTGTCGCCCCGGCGGCCGGTCAGCGGGTCGGCCGGGTGCAGCAGCACCTCGTCCACGAGCTCCACGCCCGGCACCCGCTGGAGCGCGGCGAACACCTCACCGGCGCGCAGCGGGCGCCCGAACGGCCACCCCTCGCCGTGCGCGCCGCCGGTCAGCGGGTCCAGGTAGGCGTACAGCGCGTCCAGCGCCTCGGCCCGTACCCGCTCCGCCTCGGCCGCCCGGAAGGAGTGCAGCGTCGCGACCACCGTCACGCCCTGGTAGAAGGGCGGCCCGACGGCCAGCCGGGTGCCGAGGGGCCGCCGCTCGTCGAGGAAACCCGTGACCCGCGTGAGGAGTTCCTCGCCGGGCACGAGCTGCTCGAAACGGAGCCGGCCGCCCCGGTCGGGCACCGCCTGCGGCACCACGAGCACGCGCACCGCGTTGTCACCCGCCTCGGCCGCGTCCGCCGCCAGGCAGGCGATCCGCGCCGCCTCGGGCGCGGCCCTCCGCGCCAGCTCCTCGTAGTCGCGGGCGGTGACGGCCCGCTCCTGGGCCCGCAGGGTGATGGGCGCGCGGGCCTTGGCCTCCTCGACGGTCTCCCCGTCGACGCCGCCCCGCGCCGCCTCCCGGTTCTCGACCCGGGCGATGTAGGGGATGGAACTGCGGAGCACGGTGATCGTGGCGCGGGCCACGTTCCCCGCCCGGCCGCCGCCGGTGCCGTACCGGAGCGCCCGGATCGCCGCCCCCTTGGGCGGTACGGCTCCGAACTGCCGCAGCGTGCCGTCCGGTTGGCGTACGGACGGGCCGAAGGCGATCTCGCCGGTGGTGGCGTCCAGGGTGTAGTGCCGGTCGCCGGGGCGCGAGGAGGCGAAGTCGCGGACGGCCGTCCACTCCTGCCAGCCGGCCTCCGGATCCTCCTCGTCCGCGCCGTCCGCCCGCTCGGCGACCTGGAGCAGCAGCGGCGGCCGGTCCACGACCGGCGCGTGCGCGAGCCGCACCCGCTGCCCCGGGACGCCCTCCGACTCGCCGAGCGTCTCGTCGCGCACCGCCTCCGCGTGCGCCGCCCGCACCGTACCGCCGATGGTGAACGCCCCGGCGGCCCGCACGGTCGGCGACTCGCTGTACGACGGCAGCCCCTCGACCGGCGTCACCACCCGGCACCGCACCCAGCCGGCCTCATGACCGCCCAGACGCGAGGACACGTGCCCGGACGGCATGTGGAGGACCACCTCGCCCGGCCGGTTGAGCCCGCCCGTGGAATCCTCGTCCACCTCGCAACCCACCCACCCGTCGGACGCCGTCCACGCCTCCCACACCAGCGGCGGCCGCCGCGGATCCACACCGACACCGTCCACCCGGCTGTCGAGGTCGAGGACGAGCACACAGTCAGGCACCGCCGCCGAGAGACCGAGCAGCAGCACGTCGCCGACCTGCGGCAGCGCGGAGAACACGGAGACGTCCTCGCCGCCGAGGACGTCCTGCGACCGGTCCTCGGGCGCGCCCCCGGACTCCTGGCGCAGCACATGGGTCAACGAACAGGGCACGACGGTCAGATCGGCCGTCGTCGCGAACACGACCGCCTCCTCCGTCTCCGTCCGCCCCGTGGAGACCTCCGTACCGGTGGGCAGCAGCACCGGCTCGGGCTGCGGCGCGGACAGCCGGAACGTGATGTCGGCGCGGGCCGCGGCGGGCGGGAAGAGCGTCACGCCGAGCAGGTCGAGGAAGGCCAGGTGGTTCTTCTCCGGGACCCGGTTGAGCCGGTAGACGAGCTGGTCCGCCATGTGTGCGACGGCCTCGACCAGCGTCACGCCCGGGTCCGAGACGTTGTGGTCGGTCCACTCGGGGCACGCCTGCTGGATGTAGCGCTTGGCGTCGTCGACGAACTGCTGGAAACGACGGTCGTCTAGATGGGGTGCGGGCAGGGCCATGGATGCTCAGTCCTCGGAGGGGATGACGTAGAAGGGGAAGACGAGGTTGCGCGGGTTGTTGGCGCCGCGCACCCGGTAACGGACGTCGATGTACAGCGTGGTCGGCTCCATGGGCGCCGGGGCGACCGTGACGTCCTCCACCTCGATGCGCGGCTCCCAGCGGTCGAGCGAGGCCATCACCTCGTGCCGCACCCGGCCCATCGTCGAGTCGTTGACCGGAGCGAACACCAACTCGTGTACCGCGCATCCGAATTCGGGCCGCATCGGCCGCTCGCCCGGCGCCGTCGCGAGGACCAGCCGCATCGACTCCTCGATCTCTCGGTCACGCCGCACGAGGGCGATGGACCCACTCGGCCCGGTCCGCAGCGGGAAGGCCCAGCCCGCACCGACGAAGTGCTCACTCAACGGAAAGTCCTCCTCAGAACGGCAGGTTCGCCAGCACGGGGTTGGGCATCGGGATGGTCGCCGTCACGAACGACGGCGCGTTGACGACGGCCTGCGTCACCGCCGACACCTTGAACTTCGCCCCGGCCTTGATGTCCACACCGAGCCCCGCGTTCATCCGGATCTTCCCCGCGGCCGACAGCGTCAGATCCATCCCGGACTCCACCGTCACACCCCGCGCACCCGAGATCGTGACCGTCCCGTCGCTGTCCACCGTCAGGGTCGTCCGCGCCTCGTTCAGCTCGATGCTCAGCGAACCCTTCCCGGTGCGCAGCCGGATGCCGTGCGAGGCCCGCGTCCGGCCGCCGTCCTCGCGCAGCTCCACCGTGTGACCCGTACGCGAAGTCAGCGCACGCCACTGCACCCGCCCGCTCGTCGGATCCACCGGCGGCACCCGGTCGGTCGACGGCGTGTGCCGGTCGACACCGTTGTACAGACCCGCCAGCACGTACGGGTGCTCGAGAGAACCCCGGTCGAAGGCGCACAGCACTTCGTCGTCCACCTCGGGCAGGACGAGCCCGCCGCCCCCGCGCCCGCCGAGCTGCGCCACCCGGCACCAGCCGCTCTCGTACGTCGCCGAGAGCCACGGGAACCGCAGCCGGACCCGGCCCAGCGACAACGGGTCCTTCGTGTTCGTGACCAGCGCGACCGCCACACCCGGCATCGGCGGCGCCGGCTCACCGCCACCGGAAGCCGTCCCGTACAGCGAACGGAACTGCCGCCCCGACACCGTCAGCCAGCTCGTGAACTGCCGCCCCGAAGCGAAGACATGACGAACCCCCGTCGCCGTGTAACGGCCCTCGAACGGGAACCCCGCCCCCTTCACGGCCACCGGCTGTCCCGGCTTCAGCGCCGGATTGCCCGTGACCGCGACCTCCACCTCCGCGAACGAACCGGTCACATCGTCGGCCAGGGACTTCGCCGCCTGAGCCACCTCCGACTGCGTCGTGAACGGCGTGCCGGTCGAGGCCAGTTCGGCCGCACCGAACGGCGCCGACAACTGCGCCGGAGTGATGTCCGAGACGATGTCCTGACTCGCCACCGCCGGCGTCGGCGCCGAAAGCGCCTGCTTCGTCCGCGGATCCCAGCCCCGTACGTCGACCTTCCCCACCTGCCCGGCGGCCGTCACCGACACCCGGCTGTGCAGGGTGTTGGACCCGAAATCCAGCACGTACGGACTCTGCGCCGCCGGCGTCGTGTCGGCCGGCGCGGACGACGCGGGCGGCAGCGCGGCGAAGACCAGCCGGCCCGCCGTGTCCAACGACAGCCGGACGTCGTTCTCCCGCGCCAGACGCGACAGGAAGTCCCAGTCCGTGATGTTCGGCTGCGTCGCCAGCTCGTACACCGTCGGCGTCGCGTCCACCTTCCCCAGCGGAATCCGGTTCAGACCCGCCAGCTTCCGCACGATGTCCGACGCCGTCATGTTCGGATAGCCCTCGACCCGCCGGTTGCGCAGCAGCCGGTGCCCGGGGTCGTAACCCCGCAGGATCAGATACCTGCCGTGCCCCGGGGCGGCGTCCACCTCGACGGCCGTCACCTCCCCGGTCAGCATCGGCTCGCCGAGCCGGCCGTCGGTGAACGGCGAAAGCACCGCCATCGCACCCACCTTGAGGTACGGGAACTTCTGCGTGAGGGTGCCGTCCTTGTCGCTGAACGTCAGCTGGAAGGCGGACGGCACGTTGACACTGGCGTCCACCCACCCCTCGGTCAGCCGGACCGCCAACGGGTCCGGCAACGGCGTGCCGTCCAACTGCACATGGAGGACGGTGGTGAAGGTCTTCTCGCTCATGAGGCGCCCTGGGTCTCCGGCGTATCGGTGGTGGACGGGAGCAGCAGTTCCGTACCGGGACGCAACCGCATGGGATCGTCGATGCCGTTCGCCTCGGCGATCACCCGCCAACGCGTCGCGTCCCCGTACTCCCGCCACGCGAGGGACGCCAGGGAATCCCCGGCGACCGTGCGGTGCGCCCGGCGCGCCGACAGCGCACCGGACGTCGGATTCTGCTTCTTGGTCGCCGTGGCGACCTCGGTCAACGACAGCGAGCACGTGGCCCGGATCGGCATACCGCTCGGACTGAACAAGGTGTACGTCGCCGACACGGACGTCACATACGCGACGAACTGCACCGTCGAGAACGACCCCCACGAGAACTGCACCCACGGCGGCGAAGGCGCCTTCGCACCGATGCTCTGCTGGGTCACCTCACAGCAGGACAACAACAACTCCACCTGCTGCTGCACATCGTTGGAGGACGGATCGTCCGACCGGTCCAGAAACACCTCGAGCTGCAACTGCGCCGGCTCACTGCCCGTGAACTTCGGTGGCGCCCCCCGCGTGTACGCCACCGCCGGCTCCGTGTGCCAGTTCGCCGACCGGCTCAACTGCAACTGGTTCGGATTGAACTGGAACTTCACCTCACCGATCCGGCCACCCATCGACCCGCCCAGATCCGTCGGCGGCTGATGAATCGACAACGAAGCGCGCGACAGACCCCGCGCCGCCAACGCCCCCATGAGCGACGCCATCTCACGCGCCCCCCGCGTCCGTGAACCCGTGATGCGCGATCTCCAGCGACTCCGTCGCCACCGCCGGACTCGCCGGATCCAACGTCGGCCCCGTCCACCGCACCGGCAGCACCTCCACCAGACCCCACTGCGCCACCACCGACCCATCGGCCCGCAACGCCGCGATCTGCGCCGTCGGCCGCGTGATGCCCGTCGCCAACGACGAGATCCACGCCGCCACCTTCGCTGTGTCCGGCGTCAACGGCCGCGTCAGCCGAATCGTCGAAAACGTCACCCGCGTCGGCAACTGCCACACGAACCCGTTGTTCCCACCCTCCTGCCGCTGCTCCACCTCCACCTCCGACGACAGCCCGTCACAACCGTTGAACAGGCCCAGGTCCTGCCCGTCGATCGTCAACTTGAAGAAGACGGTGGATGCGGGGTCCAACTGCGTGGGCATGATGCGGATCTCTCGGTAGTCGGTGTGGGTGTGGGTGCAGCGCGGATACGGCGGGATACGGCGACGCCGTCTAGTGGCCGTGGTCTCTCAGACGACCCACCCGCTCCCTGTCCGCGCGCAACTCCGCGCGCAACAGCCGCGACAGCGGCGTCACAAGCCGCCGCGCCAACTCGTCCAACTGCGTGGGCGATTCCGCCTCGGACGCCCCCGCACCGCCGGACGCGGTCCGCTGCACGGCCGGCGCCGCCTGCGCCGCCGTACGCGTCACCGTGACCGGTCGCGGCGGACGGGGAGCCGGGGCCGCCGCCGTCTTCTGCACGGGGGCCGGGGTCACCACGGGCACGCTCGGCGCCACGGCCTGAGCCGGTACGGGGGCCGGCTCAGACGCGCTCTGCCGCTGGACGGCTACGGCGACGGGGCGGGCCACGGGGCGTACGGCGGCGGGCGGGGCGAGAGGCACCACGGGGTGCGATGCGCCCGTGCCCGTGCCGGCGGATGCGGATGCGGCTGCGGCGGGGCTCCGTTGCACGTTCGGAGCGGAGGTGGGACGGGAGAGCGGGACAGCGGGATTGCCGGCGGTACGGGGGGCCACCGGCGCGTTCGCCGTGTCGGCGACGCTCGGCGCGAGCGGCCGGGTGGTGGCGAGAGGAAGCGTGGCGCGGCGCTGTACCGGGGGAGCGGTGGCCCTGGGGACGCCGATGACGGTGACGCCGGCCGTTGCCGGGGCGGCGGGGGCCGGGCGCGCGGGAGCCGGGTGCGCGGGGGCGTTGGACGGCGTCCGGCGCTGCACAGTGGGAAGCGGGGGTGCTGCCGGAGCGGGTGACACCGGAGTGGGTGCTCCCGAGGCGGTTGACGGTTCGCGCGTGGCCGGGGGCGCCGTGGGCGCGGCGGCGGGGCGCTGGACGGCGGGGACCTGGGGTGCGTGGCCCTGCGGAGGCGTCGGCGTGGCGGGCTTGGCCGAGGTCGCGGCGGGGCGCGCGGAGGGCGCGCGCTGGACCGTGGGGTCCTGGGGCGCGTGCGCTCGCGGGGGCATCGGCGCGGAGGAAGCCCGCTGTACGGCCGGAGCCTCGGATTCGCGAGCCTGCGGGCCCACGACAGCGCCGGGCTTGGCCGGCGGCGTGAGCGGAACCGGCGCATCGGCGCGCTGTACCGCCGGCAGGGCGGGTCCGGCAGAGGCCGCCGACGACTCCGCGGTCACCGAAGCGACCGGCCGGACGGCCTGGGGAGCGGTCGGGTTCGTCGTCGACGGGGTACGAGCCGTCACCGGCGCGTCCTGGCCGCGCGCAGCGATCGGCCCGGAGGAGTCCGCCGCCTTCGCGGCACGCTGTACGTGCTCCGGCTCCGCTACGCGGCCGGCCGCGGGCGCCGCCGAACGCGCCGGCCCTGCCTGGGGGACGACCGGGGTGGCCGCCGCCTTGACGGGCGCGGCGGCGTCCGGCATCGCGGACGCCCGGCTGATCGGCGCCCCGATGGGGGAGCGCCGCGAAGCCGGGGTCGCGCGAGGCGCGGGGGTCTGGGCGGCGCCGGTGCTGTCGTCGGTGGCGCGCTGCACGGGAGCCCCGAGGCCGGGGCGGGCCGCCGGGTTCGCCGGAGGTGCCGGGGACACGGAGGAACTCGGCGGCACCGGCGCCGAAGGGCGGGCGGAAGCGCGAGGCGTGGCAGTCTGCACCGAGGGTGGGGCCGGTGCCGCACCGACCGGCGGGGCAGAGGCCGACGTGGGTGCCGGGGGCGCGGCAGGGGCCGGGACAGCGGGGGCAGGGGGAACAGGGGCAGGGGCCGAAGCCCGAGCAGAAGGCGGGGCCGAGGTCGGGGCTGGGGCCGCGACTGAGGCAGGCGCGGCCGAGGCGGCCGAGGTCGGCGCAGACGTCGACGCCGAGGTCGGCGCAGCGGCCGGGGCCGCAGCAGCTGAGGTAGGTGTAGGTGCAGGTGCAGGCGGCGCGGACGCCGTCGTCGTCCAGTCGGCGCCCGGTGCGCGCCGGGAGCGCCGCACCTGGGGCCGGCGCTGCACGGGCGCGTCGAGCGCGCTGCCCGGTGGAGTCCCGGGCCCGGCGGGGGAACCGGGACCCGGGACGTTCTGGGGCCGTCCGGAGGCCGAAGGCTCCGGTACGGCGGTGTCGGGCGTGCCGGAGGGCGTCGCCGCGACATGGGCGGGCGCCGTGGCGGCCGAGCGCTGGACGCTTGCCGCACCAGGCGTGGTCGGGGCCGCGGTCCGGGCGGCACCGGCCGGGACGAGGCGGCGAGACGGTTCGACGGGCCGGGCGGAGACCAGCGGCGACCGCGGCACGGGCGTGGGCCGGACCGGGTCCTGAGACCTGGTGCCGCCGGTCGGGGCCCCCGCCCCGAGGCCGCTCCCGCCCGCGCCGGCCGCGCTGGAGCCCCGTACCCCTGCCGCACGTTGCACGGCCCGAGCCACGGACGGCGACGACGGCGACGCGCCGGTCGGCGCAGGCACGCCGGGCGCGACGGCACCCCGTACGAGAGCGGGCGCGGCACCAGCGGGGGCCGGTGTCGAGGCTGCCACGGCCACGGGGAGCCGCAGGCCCGGCAGGTCGTCGTCCTTGGAGGCCGACCGCTGCACGGTCCGTACCGCGTCGAGCAGGACCCCGGCGGGCGCGTCAGGCAGGGCCCCGTGGCCCAGGTCGGTGTGGAAGGACGGGTTCCAGTGGGTGGCGAGGGAGGCGGCGAAGCCGTGCTCGGAGATGGGGCGGGGGGTGTCGAGCACGCGCTGGACGGGCGGAAGGGACAGCCAGGCGTCCCCGGGTGCCGCCGCGGGGGCGGCGGGGGCCGGAACCGCCGGTGCCTCCGTGTCGTGCGACCTGCGGCCGCGCCACTTCTCGAACATGCCCACCGTCTCCGGCCTCCCTTCTGAACCACTGCTGTCCGTAGTGCTGTTACGCCTGTGACCGCTCGACGAGCGAGGCGACCTGGGCCACGTACCTGCGGCGGTCCGCGTGCTCGAGGTCGAGGATGTCGTCCATGCCCCAGTGGAAGTGGAAGGCGAGGTACGCGGTCTCCTCCTCGATGCGGTCGACCGCGTACGTCACGATTCCCCCAGGCGGCTCCCGGCCAGTTCGACCTCGAAGGACTGCTCGCAGTGCGGGCAGGCGACGGCGGCGCGGGTGTGGCCCTCCGCGTTGATCTGCCGGTAGAAGTCCTGGAGGAAGGCCAGGTCGGAGGCGAACATGTTCTCCACCGTGCCGTCGTGGACCGACGGGAGCGTGCCGAGCCGGGTGATGACCCGGCCGAGCAGGACGACGGACAGGTAGGCCGGGTTCTCGCGGACCCGGATGTCCCGGAGCGGAAGCAGCTCGTCCCTGGCGGTGGCGAGCCGCATCGCGCCGTTGCGGTGGACGGTGCCGGCCTCGTCGACGAAGCCGCGGGGCAGCTCGAACTCGAACTCCGTGCGCAGCGGTTCGTGTGCGCGGTCGTGCGGCGCTCCCGCCGATCCTTCGCGTCGCATCAGCCGAGCGTCAGCTCTTCGAAGGTGATGGTGACCTGCTCGGTCAGGGCGGCGGCGTCGCCGGCCTTGGTGGCGCCCAGCTCGACCTTGGTGCACCAGGCGTTGCGGAGGTTGTACCGCTTGACCTCGTTGAGCTGGTAGTCGAGGAAGATGATCGAGGCGTCCTTGCGGGCCGAGCCCATGTCGCCGGCGATGGACGCCGAGATCCACTCGGTGAAGGCGGCGGACTGGGTGGCGCCGCGGGTCACCGTGCACTCGCCGGCCTTCTTCACGCCGGGGAGCTTCTTGATGATCGGCTTGCCGTCCGCCGAGACCTGCTGGTACTCGATGACGTCCTGCTCCATCGAGAGGCCGCTGATCTCCTGGAGGGTCTCGACCATGACGCCGTCGATCTGGAGGCCGAAGTTGTGGGTAGTGAGGGCGTCACCGGTGTCGAGGGACATGCGGTTCACTCCTGTTCATGAGAAGGGTCGGGCTGGGGGAGGGCGGGAAGGGCGGGGCGCGGAGGACTACTCCTCCAGTTCGCCGCCGCCTCCCTGGAACTGGGCGAGGCGGAAGACGACGAACTCGGCGGGCTTGACCGGGGCGATGCCGATCTCGCAGACCACGCGGCCGAGGTCGACCGACTCCGGCGGGTTGGTCTCCGCGTCGCACTTCACGTAGAAGGCGTCCTCGGCGCGCTGCCCGAACAGCGCGCCCTGACGCCACTCGTTGACGAGGAACGCCGAGATGTTGCGGCGGATACGGGCCCACAGCGACTGGTCGTTGGGCTCGAAGACGACCCACTGGGTACCGACGAGGATGGACTCCTCGAGGTAGTTGAAGTAGCGGCGGACGTTCAGGTAGCGCCAGGCCGGGTCGGACGCCAGTGTGCGCGCGCCCCACACCCGGATGCCCCGGCCGGGGAACGCCCGGATGCAGTTCACGCCGATCGGGTTGAGCAGGTCCTGCTCGCCGCGGGTGATCTGGAGCTCCAGGTCGACGGCGCCGCGCACGATCTCGTTGGCGGGGGCCTTGTGGACACCGCGCTCGGAGTCGTTGCGGGCCCAGACGCCGGCCATGTGGCCCGACGGGGGAACCGTCCGGGTCTGGCCGCTCGCCGGGTCGAAGGCCTTGATCCACGGGTAGTAGAGGGCCGCGTACCGGGAGTCGTAACCGGCGATCTCCTGGCGCCACTTGCGGATGTCCCGCGCGTTGAGCGACGGCGGCGGGTCGAGGATCGCCATCCGGTCGCCCATCATCTCGCAGTGCGCGATCAGACCGAGCTGCACGGCCTTGACCTGCTCGATGTCGATGAGCCCCTGCTGGTAGGCGGCCATCAGGTCGGGCACGGCCACCATGTTGATCTCGTCGTACGCCTCCAGGCCGCCGAAGCCGGTGCGGTCGGCCGAGTCGCCGATGAACCGGCCCGACTCGAGCGCGGCGGGCTCGCCGTCCCGCCGCGCCGCCTGCGCGGGAACCTGCGCGGGCGGGGCGAGGGTCACGGACTGGGCGTCGGGCTTCGCGAGCTGCGTGCCGGCCGCGGCCTCCTCGACGACGATGGTCTTCGAGCGCTGCTTGACCTGCGCGACGACGTAGTTGCGCGCGCTCTTCTTCGCCGACGCGTCGAAGCTCTCGACGACCTTCTCGCCGTCCTTGACGACCAGCTTGAACCGCTCGGCCTCGCCCTCGACGTCCTGCACCTCGACGGTGAGCGCGCCACCGGCCTCGGTCCCGGCCGCGATCGCCGCGACCCGGAACGTGCCGAGCGCCACGGCCTCCCCGGCCACCGGCTCGGGCACGGCCGCCGCGGCCGCCCCGACGGCCCGCGTCGCCCCTTCCGCGTCCCCGCCGCCGACCCGCACCACGTACGCGGCGCTGCCGCCGTTGTTGAAGAACCCGTACACGGAGTGGGCCAGGTAGTACCCGTCCGTGAAGTCCCCGAACGACGCCACGTACTGCGACCAGTTGGTGACGAGCACCGGCTCGTTCAGCGGTCCGGTCGGCGAGAGGCCGACGAACGCCGCGACGGAGGTCCCGACGCCCTCGATGGGGCGGGATCCGCCGGCGACTTCCTCGACGTAGACACCGGGGGACAGATAGGTGGGCACGGTCGGTAGCTCCTCGCTGATGGGGTCGGTCGGCCGTGCTCCGCCGGGGCGTGGCGGTGCACGGCCGGGGCACGGGCGTCGGGCGTCGTCGCGGCAGGGCGCTCCGACACCGTCGACTCTCCCCCGACGGCCGGTGGGGGCAGGAGGAGTGAACGGGCGGGCACGAGGGCAGCCCGAACTGCCCGAACGTCCCGCCGCCCGGAGGGGGCTTGCGGGCCGGGCGCCGTCCGTGCTGTGCTCCTGCCCGCGGGCCGTACGCGCGCCACGGGCACGCGGGCAGGCCGGACTGCCCCCGAGCGGGTACTTTCGGGCAGCCGGGGACTGCCCCCGCGCCCCTAGCCTGCGCTCATGACCATGTGGACCTCTCTGGACCCGGCCGACGTGACAGTCGAGCCAGGGGCCCGGACCTCCGCCCGGCTGCGCGTACGCAACACCGGGGACACCGTCGAGGAGTACCGGCTCTCGCTCGTCGGGAAACCCTCGGGCTGGGCGCGGGTGGAGCCGGACGTCCTGCGCTTGTACCCGGGGAGCGAGGGGACCGCCGAGATCTCGTTCGCACCGCCGCGCACCTCGGACGTGGAAGCGGGACCGATCGCCTACGGGGTGCGCGTCGACCCGCGCGAGAACCCCGCGGCACGCGATGTGCTGGAGGGCAGGCTGACCGTCACGCCCTTCACCGAGACGCGCGCCGAAGTACTGCCGCCCGCCCTCTTCGGCCGCTTCCGCGGACGCGCGCGGATCGCCGTGGACAACCTGGGCAACACGCCGCTGACCGCCTCCCTCGTCGTCCGCGACGAGGCGAACCGGCTCACCTTCGACGTGCGGCCGAACGCCGTGCAGATCGCCCCGGGCCGCGCCGCCTTCGGCGAACTCGTGGTGCGGCCGCAGGCCGTGCGGTGGACCGGGAGCGAGGAGTCGCACCGGTTCACCGTCGCCGTGCGGCGCGCCGGCGACGACACCGCCCTCGACCTCGACGCCACCTTCGACCAGCGCCCGGTCTTCGGGAACTGGCTCGTCGTGGTCGGCGGCCTGCTCCTCACCGCCGTCATCGCCTTCCTCGTGCTGTGGTTCAACTTCTCGCCGAAGATCGTCAGCGCCGCGAAGGAAGCCCAGACCAACGGCGCACCCAGACCGGCGCCGCAGGGCGACGGCGACGCACTGCCCACCGCACCGCCACCGCCCGGCGGCGGACCCACCCCGGGCGGCCCCACGCCCGGCGGCCCCCCGCCCGCGGACGGCGGCCCGCCGCCGGCCGGCGACGGCGGCCAGGGCGGCAGCGGCGGCGGCTCGACGGGCGGCGGGGGTGGCGGCGGCCAGGACCCCGGTACGCCGACCGAGCCCGGCACCGACCCCGCGCCCCCGGCGCCCCCCGCCGAACCGCAGCCGGTGCCGCCGTGGCGCCAGGGCTACCCGAGGGACCTCGTCGTCGAGTACGCCCAGGAGCGCCTCGCTGCTCTCGACAACGCCTGCGACCTCAAGCCCGGCTGGACGCGCGGGGTCATCGACACCGCGACCCGTAACTCGCTCGTCTGCTACCAGTGGGCCGTCTACAACGACGGAGTCCAGAACGGCAGGAACTCCGCCGCCATCTTCGAGACGGACGAGGAGGGCACCCTCGGCCGGGCCACCCTCACCTCGCTCTGGGTCCAGGGCGTCAGGGCCGACCAGGTGAAGTACGGCTCCACCAACTGGCAGACCACCCAGGTGATGGCGGCCTTCTGGTGGGCGATGAGCCGCGAGTTCGACGACCACGACCTGGAGGTGGCCCGCACGAACGCCCAGTACGGCATCGACTACTTCCGCACCAAGTCGGCGAAGACCAGCAAGTACACCGACCAGGTCGCCGGCCACATCAAGGACTACCAGTCCGCCGTCGGACTGCCCGCCACCGGCACCGTCGACGCCGCCACGCTCAAGAAGATGGTCGGCGGCAGCGTGAAGTGACCTGACGCCGACCCGTCCCCACGACAGAGGGGGCCACCCGCCACGGGTGGCCCCCTCGCCGCATCCAGCGCCTACGGAGCCCAGGGCGTCGCCGCGTCCGGCACGAGCCGCCCCGCCTTCCGGTACTCGCGCCGCGCCCCCGCCCGTACGTCCTCGCCGGTCACGGCCGAACCGCGCGCGGCGGCCAGGTAGCCGGCCGTCACCGCCGCCGAGCGGATCGCACCGCCCGCGAGCTCGAACTCCTTCGCGCAGCGCGTGATCTCCTCCGCCACGTCCTCCGCCTTCGGCGTACCGGCCAGGCAGGAGTTCCACAGTGAGACCCGCTGCTCGGGGTCCGGGAACGGGAACTCGACGACGAGGTCGAGACGACGGGTGAACGCCTCGTCGATGTTCGCCCGGAGATTGGTCGTGAGCACCGCGATCCCGGCGAACGCCTCAAGACGCTGGAGCAGGTACGCGCTCTCCAGGTTGGCGTACCGGTCGTGCGAGCTCTTCACCTCCGAGCGCTTCCCGAACACCGCGTCCGCCTCGTCGAAGAGCAGCACACAGTCCGTGCGGTCCACCTCGGCGAAGATCCGCTCCAGGTTCTTCTCGGTCTCCCCGACGTACTTGTCGACGACCGACGACAGGTCCACCACATAGAGGTCCAGGCCCAGTTCACCCGCCACGACCTCCGCGCCGAGCGTCTTTCCCGTACCCGACTCCCCGGCGAACAGCGCGACGACACCGCGTCCCCGACCGCCGCCGGTCCGCAGCCGCCACTCGCCGAGCACCCGGTCCCGATGACGTGCCCGAGCGGTCAGCTCGTGCAGCATCCCCAACGGCTCTTCGGGCAGGACGAGATCGGCGAACCCGACGGCCGGCCGGATCCGCCGCGCGTGGCTGTCGAGCAGCGGCGCCGACACCAGCCGCGCACTCCGCTGCACCTGCGCGCGCGTCAGCCCCGTCCCCTCGAACGCGGCGAGCGCCCGTGCCGAACGGGCCGCCCGCCGCACCTGGTCGGCATTCAGCCGGTACGGGGCGGTCGCCTCGTCCAGATCGAAGTCCCGTTCCATGCCGTCGAGTTCGCCCTGCCAAAGACCGGCCGCGCCCAACGCCTCGTCCGGCATCTCCAGCGCCAGCATCTCGGCCTCCGGCGCCCACCGGGGATCCGGCGCGTCGGTACCCGCCAGGACGACCGTCGCGCCCCGCGAGGCCAGGGCCCGCACCAGCGGCCCCGGCTCCGGCGGCAGCGGCTCCACGACGACCGCCGCCCCACGCAGCCGGGCCTCCCGCACCAGCGCCCGCCCCGCCGCCGCGTCCGCCGACTCCGGCCGGTACCGCAGCACGGGCCGCCCGGCGCCCCGCAGCGCCGTCACCACGACATCGGCGGCGGCGCCGGGAACACGCTCACGCACATGGACGGTGACGGGCCCCGCCACGGCGACACGCGCGCCGATCGACGACGCTCCCACGCCCGGAGAGCCGGGCGCGTCGGCCGGGCCCGGCTCGGGCTCCAGCAGCTCCACCCCGGCTCCGAGGAGTCCGGCGTCCAGGCGGCCGTCGTCCCCGAGGAGATGGGCCACCACCCGCTCCGGCACGCGCAACGCCCTTCCCGGCAACGGACGTTCCTCGTCCTCCACCTCAAGGAGGCCGCCGGAGCGCAGCGGCGCCGCCGGATGGAAACGGTCACGGGCCGAGGAGTCGAAGGGGCCGGTGCCCGCGAGGTCGAGAGCCAGCGCCACGGTGGCGCGACGTCTGCCGACGTCGTCGTTGAGGTAGCCGTACAGCGCCTCGAACCCCCGGTCCACATCGGGGGCGAGGGCCGCCACGAGAATGCGGACGTCGAGCGGGGCGAGGCCGAACGCCCCGGCCAGCTCGGCGAGCCGGTCCCATCCGGGATCGGCGGACAGCGGCGTGTCGGCGCCGCCGGCCGTCACGGCCGCGTCGGCGGTGGTGCCCGCCGCGGGCTCCGCCGCGATCCGGCGGGCCGTCTCCGCCGTGACGTACAGGCCGCGCAGCGGATCGCCCGCCGTCGGATCGCCCGCGCTGCGGGCGTCCACGAGCGCGGCGACCCGCGCGCGCAGCGCGCCGAGCGCCTCCAGGGCTCCGTCCCGGCTCACACCGCACCTGCTTCCTCGGGTATCCCGGTCGTCCCCGGCCCCGAGCCGATCGGCCGCCGCACGATCCGCGGTCTGGCGTCTCCGGGGACCCCGTCGGCCCCGCGCACCACGATCTCGGCCTCGGTGACCGGTGGCGCCACCGCGTACGACGGCGTGACCGGGAACGGGGTCGTGATCACGACGTCGAGGGACGGCTTGAGTTCGCCGCCGAGCGCCGACCAGATGTCCGCGAGCGAACGCGACTCCGCCGGCGGGACGGCCACGGTGATCGGCAGGGCCGCGCTGATCCGGCGCACCGACTCAGGCACGGCGCCGTCGGGCAGCACTTCGTGCGGCAGCAGGAGCGCCAGCGCGCCGGAGAGCAGGCGGTGTTCGTCCTCGGGGCGCGAGGTCCAGGCCGTCACGAGGTAGGAGAGCCGGAACCAGCGGGGCGGCTGGCGTTTGCGGGTGACGATCCCGTGGGCGTCGCGTTCGGCGGTGGCGCCGCGCTCCCGCCGGGCCACGTCCTCGCGGATGTCGTACAGATAGGCGTTGAGGGTCGGCGCGTTGCGGCGGGCCGCCCAGTCGCGCGTCGGCGCGTCGAAGGCGATGTCGCCGGTGACGGCGGGCGCGAGCAGGCCGCGCAGGGCCTCGTCGATCTCGTGGATCATCAGATGTAGCCTTCGCGGAGCGCGTACGCGACGGCATGCGCCCGGTTGGTGAGCTGGAGTCGGGTCATCAGCGCGTGCAGGATGTTCTTCACCGTGCGCTCGGAGTAGGCGAGCTTCTCGCTGATCTGCCGGGTGTCGAGTCCCTCGGCGAGCAGCCGCAGCACGTCCACCTCGCGCGGCGCCATGCCGAACAGCGGCGCCGTTCCGCCCGCGGCCGTTCCCCCGGCCGTGGCACGCTGGAGCCGTCCCACCTGGTTGAGGAGACGGCTGACCAGGTCCGGCGGGAGTTCGCCCTCGCCGCGTGCCGCGCTGTGCACGGCGCTCAACAGCCGCTGCTCGGTGGCCTGGTGGCGCCAGATGATGGCACGTACCCCGTACTCGACCACCGACAGGAGGTCGGGCTCGCGCAGTTCGCGTGCGACGAGCACCACGCGCTGGTCCCGGCCGCGCAGCAGCCGCCGCAGCTCGGCCGTGGTCGGCTCGTCGATGCGGTCCGCGAGCATGACGGCGACGGACGGCGTGTCGTCCGAGCCGTCGCGCTGCTCGGGCACGAAGTCGATCGTCGGCTGGTGCCGCAAGTGGCTGATGAGGCCGGCCCGGCTGAGCGGGTCGGAGGCGTGGACGGACACCGTCACCCGTGTCGTGAGCACTGCGTCTACCCGCTCTTTCGTGCTCGTTCCGAGCGGCCGGGCGCGGCCGTGTGTCCGTGGGCCGCCGGCGTGACAGCCGCGCCGGTCCTTCTCGCTCGATGGCCGGAACGCATGAGGAAGGCCCCCCTGGGTCTGCTGGTGGGTGGCCGGAGGCGCCGGCCACGGTGGTCCCTCCCAGCTTCCCGGGCCGCGCTGACGTCCCGCTGGCGTCGCACTAACGCTTCACTGCCGCGATTCGAGGACCCGCCATCCGCCCGCGCGCAACGTGGCCCGCGTCACTCGCGCAACGCCGTGGCCAGAACCTTCGCCGCGACCGACGGGTGGAACAGTACGGCGGGGGAGGCGGTCATGTTGACCACCCGCACGAATCGTGACCATACCGCCGGATCCTTCACGGCGACCCGGAACAGCCGCGTGTTGTACCAGTGGGCGAACCGGGCGCCCGCGGCACGCTGCCGCGGGTCCCACATCAGATCCGAGTTGGTCGACAGCGTCCAGGGGGCGAGGAGCATGCGCCCGACGCGCCGCTGGAAGTCGCGGGCCACGCCGTCCGGGGTACGGTCCGCCGCCCGCTGCCGGGCGAGCATGCCGTGCAGCAGCTCGGCCTCCATGGCGGCGACGGTCAGACCCTGCCCGTAGACGGGGTTGAAGACGCACACGGCGTCGCCGACCGCGATCAGCCGGTCCGGCCACCCCTTCACGCTGTGGTACGGCCGCCACTGGTTGTCGGCGTTGGTGTACCGGTGGGTGCCCTCCTGGGACGTGCGCCGCGCCAACTGCTCCGCCAGGTGCGGATTGCCGAGCGACCGGGCGAACTCCAGATAGCCGGCGTCGTCCGTCGGAGGCTGCTCCTGGAACCCGAACAGCGAACAGGTCCACCGGCCGCCCTCCACCGCCAACAGGACGCCGGCCCGGGACACACGGGGCGCGAACAGCATCTGATAGGCGATGAAGAAGGCCGGATGCCCCTCATCGGGCCGGTCGAAGTTCATCGAGGTGTACGTGACCTTCGCCTTCACCGTCCGCTTCGCCGGTACGGAGACCCCCAGCTCGCCCAGCCACCGTTCCAGCGAGCTCGACCGGCCCGACGCGTCGACCACCAGGTCGGCGGACAACTCCACCGCACCGAACGGCTGCGCCTCCCCGTCCTGCTGACGGTACGTCACTCCGTTCACGCGTCCGCTCCCGTCCCGCAGCAGCCCGGCGCAGGACGTGGACGGCATCAGGGTGACCTGCGGCAGGGCGAGCACCCGCCGGCGGATCCGGCGCTCCAGCTCGTCGCGGGTGAACGACTGGATACGGACCCCGGTCCGCGTCCGGGGAGCGTGGCCCCCCGGCAGCAGGAAGTCGATCCCCTCGCCGTAGTCGAAGACCGGCGCGCCCGCCTTCCGCAGCTCCTCCCGGAGCCCCGGGAACAGCTTCTCCAGGATCTGCCCGCCCCGCGCGAGCATCGCGTGCGCGTGGTAGCCCTGCGGTGATCCCGGATGGCTGCCGGTGTCCCCGTCGACGTGGTCCCGTTCCATCACGACGACCTCGTCGAAGAAGTCGGCCAGGACCCGCGCGGTCACCAGACCCGCGTAACTGCCGCCGATGACCACGGCCCTGCCCCAGGGAAGACGCTTCATCGTTCGCCTCTCGCTCACATGCCGCAGCCGGCGGCCCCGTCCGGCCCGCCCCGCCCCAGCATGGGCGCGGCGGCACGGCGCCCTCAACGGCCCACGCGCCCGACCGGCCCGCGCACGGGATCACTACCGGCGCACGTGCCCCGCGCACGCCGCCAGGACCGCCCGCCGCACGGCTCCCCGGACTCACGGCTCACACGTCACCCCGCGGCCGCCAGCGCCGCCCGCACCTCGTCCGCCAGGGCGACCGGGTCGCCCGTCGGCTCCGACGGGTACCTCCCGTGGCCCCGCGCCCAGGCGTCGTCGAGAGCGAACCAGTCGACCGCCTCCGGCTCCGTGCCCGTCACCAGCGCGTGGTCGAGACCCGCGAAGTACGCCTCCCAGCGCGGCGCGTAGACGTCCCTGAGCAGCCCGTCCCACTCGCGGTTGGCGTAGTCGTGCAGGCCGGCCGTCTCGCTCGGCACCCGGTCGCCCCAGGTGGTGAGGATCGAGCGGGCGTCGTACTCGAGACGGTCGCGCTCGGCCGGGTCCGTCCCCCAGGACCGCGCGGCGGCCAGCCACCGCCCGAGCAGGAACCGCCGGTCGGCGCCGACGAGCCGTGCCAGCAGTTCCTCGTCGTCGCCCCATTCGCGTACCAGCGCCCGGAAGGCCGCGAGGTCCCGGGCCTCGTACGCGGTCCTGATACGGGGGAGCAGGACGCGGGCGCGGTTGGTGAGCGCCTGCCGTGCCACGTCCACGAGGTCGAAGCGGTACGCGTCCGTGGCCCGCAGCTCGGGCGCCACCCGCAGGAGCTCCGCGAGCGCGCGCTCCACGGTGTCGGCGTCGTAGCGCATGCCCGGCGGGCTCCAGCGCGCGGCCCTCGCCGTCGTCAGGCTCGGCCAGGCGGCGAAGAGGCTGTCCTGCGGCTCGCTCCACGTGCCCGGGCGGCCGCTGTACGGGCCGCGCCGGAGCTGTTCCCAGGCGGCGGCCGCGTGCGGGTCGGCGCCGCCGTAGCGACGGGCGGCGTACGAGGCGAACCAGGCCCGGTGGTCGACCGGCCCCGGCTGCCAGGCGAGTTCGGCGAACAGGTCGAAGGCGGCCGGGTTGCCGCCGGTGCCCTCCGGCAGGTAGGCGATCCCGCGCAGCGCGCTGTCGGGCTTCGCCAGCCACGCGTGGAAACGGTCCGCCCACACCCCGGTGTTGGCGCCCAGGGTCGTATGGCCGCCGAAGTTGGGGATCGACCCGAAGGCGTACGGTGTGCCGCCCCACTGCGCCTCGCGGTCGAGGCCGTCGTACCGGTCGGACAGACCGTCGACGATGAGCACCCGGCGCCGGTCCACGCCGCTCAGGAGTTCTGTGCCCGGGTTGCGCTGCCAGCCGAGCATCACCCATGTCGCGTCGGGATGCGCCACCTCGAGCGCCCGCTGGACGGCCCCGGCGGCCCGCGCCACATCGACCGGACCCGACCTGCCGCCCTCGTGCAGCAGGTCCATCTTGAACATGTCGCTCTCGCCGAACCGTCGCCGCTGGACCCGGTAGTAGGCGGCGGCCAGCCGGTCGAACACCGGCCCCGTCGGATCCAGCCAGTCCGGCCGGTCGAACCCCACCCACCTGCCCTGCGGCACCGTCACCGCGCCCGGGTTCCGGGCGGCGAAACCCGGGGGGACCGTACCGAAGAACCCCGGCAGCACGGGCGTCATGCCCAAGGAGCGCAGGTGCGAGGCGATCCGGCTGCCCAGCGTCGCACGGGCCTCGATCAGCTGCTCGGACACCGGACCCGCGAAGCCGGACAGGTTCTGCAGCAGCCACCAGCCCTGATGGGCGGGGCCGGGGATCCACCCACGCAACTCCGCCGCGCCGTAGCCGAACTCCTGGAACGTCTGGTAGGAGACGTACTCGGCGCCGGTGGGGACGAACACCTCGTTCACGCCGTGCAGGGCCATCACGTCGATGTCGTGCCGATAGGCGTCGAAGTCCCGGTAGGCGCCGGAGTACCCCTCGTCGGTGTCGTTGAGCGCGTAGCGGTGCGGCACGGAGGCGGACCGGGTGAGCGTGCCGTCCACGGCAGGCAGCGTGGTGGGCAGCCGCTCGACGCTGTCGCCCGGCCAACCGATGTCGACCCCGGCGACCCGCTCCAGGTACCAGCCCACGCCGGCGAGCAGCGTGGCGGGCGAGGTCCCCCGCACCCGGATCGCGCCTGCCTCGCCGGACACCGAGAACGAAGCACCGGAATCCGGCTCCTCGACCGGCACGAGCGTGAACTGCGCGGCCCTGGAGGGCAGCAGGCGCTGCAAGGCCATCCGCGCGGGCGCCGGATCGAACGCGGGCGCGGCGGCGGAGGCGAGGTCGCCCCGCGGGGACAGCGCGCCGGGCGCCGCCGCCGTCACGGCGGTCAGCGCCGCGACGGCGAGGGCGTGACGGCATCGAAGGGCCGGACGAGTGGCCATAGGGCTCCCTGCTCGAAGGGGAAGGGCGTCGTGCGCCCCACTCTCCGACGCCCCTCGCTCCCGGCCACGCAAGCGCAGCCGGGAACCGGCCGACCTCATCCTCGCGGGTGCACCCCGCCCTTCGCCCGAGCGGCCCGCGTCAGAACCAGTGCAGACAGTGCGGGGTGCCCTCGCCGCGGAACAGGGCGTCGGCGAGCACGCCCGCGCCCGCGTGGTGGGCGCGGATGTGCCCCGCCCGCACGAGCGTGCTCGGCGCCGTGCCGCCGAGGTACAGCGACCCCAGGTCCCGTACGTCCAACGAGAGGTCGGGCTCCCGGTCCGTCGGGACGCACTCGGCCTTGCCGTCGCGGACCGTCAGCAGATGGCGGCCGTGCTCTCCGAGGAACGGGTCCGCCACGTCGAGGACCAGCTCGCCGTCCGTGAACCAGCCGCGCGCGGTCAGCGCGCGCGGGACGTCGAGGATCCGCACCCACAGCCAGTCCGTGACGCCCCCGACCTCGCCGGCCCGGAAGTCCGCGAGCCGCCAGCGCAACGGGTGATCCGGCGGCACGTGCTTGAACACGACCCGGGAGACCAGATCGTGGCCGAGGAGGAACCGGGCCAGCTCGGTGAACACGGCGTCGTCGGCGGCGATGACCTCGTCGACCTTCAACGTGTCCGGGTCGTCGATCGTGTAGCTCGCGTACCCGTCCGGCGTTCCGTCGGCGTCCCGGTGCAGGGCGATGTAGCGCGCCGCGGGAGCGATCGGCGGCTGCCCCGCGCGCTGCGCCCACCAGCGGTGCGGCCGGGACAACGCCCCCGGCCGCGCCCGGCGGTAGCGGTCGTAGACCGCCTCCAGGACCTCGCCGCACTCGGCACTCCGCAGTACCTCCACCGAGCCCGCCGCCGACACCTCCGCCGCCCCCGCGCGGGGAGCGCCGAACGCGGCCTTGTGCCGCTCCACCGTCAGCCGCGCCGTGTACGTCGCCGGGCCGTACCCGAACCTGCCGTAGATCGGCGCCTCGGAGGCGAGCAGCACGGAGAGGAACTCCCCACGCTCCCGCAGCTCGGCGAGCTGATGCCGCATCATCGCGCTGAGCACGCCCCGCCGCCGGTGCGAGGGCAGCACGCCGACGGCACTGATCCCGGCCGCCGGGGCGAGCGCCCCGCCGGGCAGCGTCAGCTCGAAGGGGTACGCCCCCGCCGTGCCGACCGGCCGCCCCTCGTCCGTCACGGCGAGCAGACACCGTTCCGGTTCCAGCGCCGACCACCAGAGCCCCCCACCGTCGACGGGCGTCTCCGGGAACCGGCCGAACGCGGCATGGAGGGTGTCGACGAAGACCCCGAAGTCCTCGTCCGTCGTCGTACGCGTCTCCATCGCTGCCGCCGTCTCCTCGGGTCACGGCCACCACGTCCCGCGGCGGTCCGGCCACAGTCCACCGCCGGCCCGTCACCAGGGCAACCGAATTACGCCGCACTACGAGCGGACACCGGCAAGCAGGGAGTGACCCAGCGGCGTGAGACTGTGCAGCACCGCCGTCCCGGTCCGCACCGTGTCGACCAGACCCGCACCGCGCAACACGCCCGCGTGCTGGCTCGCCGCCGCCAGCGAGACGGACGCGCGCTCGGCGAGGCCCGTGGTCGTGGCGGGGGAACGCAGCAGCGCGAGCACCTGCGCCCGGGTGCGCCCGAGCAGCGCCGCGAGCGCCTCGGGCCGGTCACCGCCCCCGTCCGGCCCCTCCGCCCCGTACCCGTCGTTCATGGGGTACACCAGCACGGTCGCCTCCTCCGGGCGGTACATCACCATCGGCCCGGTCGCGAACCAGGAGGGGACGAGCAGCAGCCCGCGCCCGCACAGCGGAATGTCGTACGTCGAGGCCGACGGCAGGTGCAATGTCGGCGCCTCCCACCGCCACGTCGTCCCCAGCGTCGTCAGGAGGGCGTCGACACCGCCGCGAAGCAGCATCTCGGCCCGCAGCGCCCGGTCGGCCAGGGCGTCGCCGCGGATCCGGGGCCAGAGCGGCTCCACCGACGCGTGGAAGTAGCGGCGCGTGTCCTCGACCAGGGAACGGGACGCGTCCGCCGAACCCTGGACCAGCTCGTGGGCCCACCGGCCGGGCCGGGCGAGCCCGCCGTAGCGTCCGGCGGACGCCGGTATCCCGAGGTCGGCCGCGAGCCGCTCCGCCGGCGTCGAGGCCGCCGACTCCAGCGCCTCGGCGAAGTCGTGCGCCGACGGCTGGAGCAGGAAGTCCGGTACGAACCCGTCGTCGGTCACCAACTCGGCGAGCACCCCCGCGCCGACACCGCCGCTCAGGGAACGGTGCCACTCCCGGGCGGCGGGGCGCGTCCGCTGGAAGCGCGCGTCGCCGACACCGCGGCCCGCGGTCCCGCGCCCGAGGCGCAGCGTCAGCCGCAGGCTCAGGACGGTCTCCGAGAGCGCGTTGGCCGCCGGCGCGAGGGTGATCTGCCGCAGATCGGCGGCCGTGAAGTGAAGGCGGATCATGCTGACCGATTATCGGGCCGGCCGACCCTTTCACCCAGGGATGAAAGGCGATGCGTTCCGCGAGACGACCCAGCAGGCTCCCGTTGTCCGCCCCACCGAGTGCTCACCGAGCACCCGCCCGACACCTGCCGGAGGTCGCCCCGATGCGCCGCACAGCCGCCCGAACCGCCTGTCTCACCGCCGCGGTCCTCCTCACCTCCCTCGCCGCCTCGCCGGGCCCCGCGACCGCCCGGGAGCTGCCCGACACCTACGTCGTCTCCCGCGCACCCGGCGTCCTCCCCGAGGGCATCGCCATCACCAGGGACGGCACCATGTACGTGTCCTCGGACGGCACCGGGGCGCTCTACCGGGGCCGCGTCGGCCGCCCCGACCTGAAGCCGTTCGCCGCACAGGGCCTGGAGAACCGCACCAGCTCCCTCGGCGTCCACACCGACCGGCGCGGCAGGATCCTCTCGGTCGGCGGCGCCACGCTGACCCTCCACGACCGCCACGGCCGGCTCCTCGCCACCCGCACCGCCGCCGCAGGACCACTCGGCGCACCCCACCTCAACGACCTGGCAGTGACGGACGACGCCGTGTACGTCACGGACTGGGCCAACCCCGTCGTGCACCGCGCCGAGATCCGCCCCGACGGCACCCTCGGCCCGCTCGAACCCTGGCTCGACGTCCGCGGCGCGTTCCCGCAGTTCCCGGCGAAGTACTGGCTGTTGAACGGCATCGTGGCCGACGCGACCGGCTCCACCCTCCTCGTCGCGTCCAACGGCACCGAGGCCGTCTGGCGCATCGACACGGCCGACCAGGAGATCAGCCGACTCGACCTGGGCGACCAGTCCTTCGGCGCCGACGGCATGGTCCTGCACGGCCGCACCCTCTACGCCGTCCTCAACTACGGCGCCCCGCACGGCGTCTACATCGCCCGCCTCGACGAGGACCTGCGCACGGGCACCGTCACCCACCGCCTCACCGACGAAGCCTTCACCCTCCCCACCACCCTCGCCCGGCACGGCTGCCGCCTCTACGTGGTCAACAGCCAGCTGAACGAGCCGCCGGGCCGGCCCCCGTACACGGTCAGCGCGATCGCCGACCCGACCTGCGGGACCGACTGAGCCGCCGAGCGTGACCGACCCGACCGCGGGTCCCCTGGCCCACGGGGGTGGACAGGGGACCCGCGGCGGCCTCAGCGCAGGTCCGCCGGCGTGGCGGCGTCACCCGAGGGCGTGACGCCGCCCGCCGTGTCGTCGAGGAAGCCGCCCGACTGGTGCTGCCACAGCTTCGCGTACGAACCCCTCGCGTCGAGCAGCTCCTGATGCGTGCCCTGCTCGACGATCCGCCCGCGCTCCAGGACGACGAGCCGGTCCATCGTGGCCACCGTGCTCAGCCGGTGCGCCACGACCAGCGCCGTACGCCCCTCCATCAGGCGCCACAGGGCGTCCTGGACGAGGATCTCGCTCTCCGAGTCGAGCGCGCTGGTCGCCTCGTCGAGCAGGAGGATCGGCGCGTCGCGCAGGATCGCCCGGGCGAGAGCCACCCGCTGACGCTGCCCGCCGGACAGCTTCACCCCGCGCTCGCCCACCATGGTGCCGAAACCCTCGGGGAGGGAGTCGGCGAACTCCGTGACGTGCGCGGCCTCGGCCGCCCTGCGGACCTCGGCGTCGGTCGCGTCCGGCCGGGCGAACGCGATGTTGTCCCGCAGCGTGCGGTGGAACATCACCGGGTCCTGCGGCACGTACGCGATCAGACCGCGCAGGTCCACCTGGCGCAGTCGGCTGATGTCGTGCCCGCCGACCAGGATCCGGCCGCCGTCGATGTCCGACATCCGCAGCAGCAGCCGGGTGAGCGTGGTCTTGCCGCCGCCGGACCGGCCGACCAGGCCTATCTTCGTCCCGCTCGGCACATCGAGGTCGAGCCCCTCGAACAGCGGCTTCGCCCCGCCGTGCGCGAAGTTCACCCCGTCGAACCGCACGTGCGACGGCCGCCCCACGAGCGGCTCCGGCTCCTCCGCGTCCCGCACCGTCGGCGGTTCGAGCAGTAGCTCGGTGAACTGGGCCGCCTCCGTCATCGAGCTCTCCAGACGACGGTAGATCTGGTTGAACTCGAACATGATCCGCGTCGCGCTCGCGTAGTACGTGAAGGCCACGATGACCGCCTCCACCCCGTGCTCCGCCCCGCCGAGACTCAGCGCGAGCACCAGGCCGAGCACATTGGTCAGCACCGACATCGGCGCGACCAGCGTGTCGATCCGCAGGTTCCCGTAGTCCCACGAACGCAGCGTGAGCCGCCGCGACTCCGCGACCCGCGACCGGTGCTCGGCCGCCTCCCGCTCCTCCGCGGCGAACGCGCGCACCGTGTCCATGTTCATCAGACTGTCCGCGACATGCCCCGACACGCGCGCGATGGCCTGCTCGCGCTCCGCCACGAGCACCTGGCGGCGACGGATCAGCGGAGCCGCGCACACGCCCGTGAACACGATCATCGCGAGCAGCCCGATCACCAGCAGCGGGTCGTACTGCCACAGCACCACCGACGCGAACAGCAACGGCAGGAAACTGCCCATCACCGAGAACGTCAGCGTGTCGACGAACTCCTCGAAACGCGAGGCGAAACTCAGCACCCGCTTCGTCAGCGACCCCGCGAAATTGTCATGGAAGAACGCCGCGTCCTTCGCGAACAGCTCGTCCATGCCGATCACGTACAGGTGCTCGATGCCCCGCGCGTCCAGCCTGTTCAGACAGTGCAGACCGACCCGCCACAACGTCTCGGCGAACAGCAGCACGCCCGCGAACCAGAGCACGTACGGCACCATGGACCCCAGATCCAAGGAGCCGCCGCCGTCCCCGGCGATCTTCCCGACCAGCTTCGCCACGATCAGCGGCGCGATGTAGTTGATTCCGATGTTTCCCAGCGCGGGCAGCGCCATCGCCGGCAGCGTCAGCCACCGAAGACGCGCCAATTCCCGGCCGTAGTAACGCAACGCCAGAACGACCGAACCTTTGCTCGGTAATCCTTCGTGCGATTGTGGTGATCCCATACCCAACCCTGTGTTGTCTTACCGAAAGGTGAGCAAACGGGATTCTCCCGCGCCGACCACCACCAGGTCCAAGTGTTTTCGGCCCGGCGGAAATGGAGGTGCGCGACGGCCGTGCGCCCGTCAAACTCGCGGGCATGACAAGGAAGATCACCCGCATCAACCCCGAGCAGCTGCACGAGACGCCCGGCTATCACCACATCACCGTGGTGGAGACCACGCGTACGGCCTACCTGGCCGGGCAGTGCCCGCTCGATCGGAGCGGTTCCCTCGTCGGCCCCGGATCGCTCGGGGCACAGGTCGACCAGGTCGTCGCGAACGCGCTCGCCGCCCTGGCCGCGGTGGACGCCGAGCCGCAGCACGTGGTGCGCTCGGTGATCTACGTGCGGAGCGACGACAGAGACGACCTCGGCGCCGTCTGGAGCCGGCTCAACGCGTCGGATCTCGGGCCGGCGTTCACCACCGCGAGCACACTCCTGGGCGTCGCGCAGCTCGGCTTCACGGGGCAGCTCGTCGAGGTGGACCTCACCGTGGCACTGCCCGACTGAACCCGTCCCCCCTCGCCGCGGAAGTTGTCGCTACGGTGACGGGCATGACCGACACGGGATTCTGGACGTCGCCGCCCGACCGGATCGTGCAGGGAAGCGGCACCTGCAACGTCACCCTCCTGCTCCCGCCCTTCGACGTGTCCGCGACCGGACTGCCCCCGCACGACGCCGCCCTCGCGCGCCGTTTCGCGGAGGCCTTCCCGACCGTCGACGCGGTCCTGGAGGAGCTGCCGCCGCAACCGGCGGGGGAGACGCCGTACCTGGAGACACGGGCGGACCTGGAACTGATCAGGGTCGGCTGCTGGGGGAACGTGATCGCCGTCTCCGACCCGGCCTTCGTCGACAACGGCAACGACGAGCCGCTGCTCGCCGTCACGGAAGAGCTGCACCGGCGGTACCCGCGGGCCAGGATCGTCGGCCGGGCGGAGGTGGACTGCGGGGAGGCCCACACGGAGGACTTGATCCGGCTCCCCGGCGGCCTGGTCTTCCACGCCTCCGGCTGGCCCACGATGGACCCGTGGAAACTCACCGGCGACCCGCACGCCGTCATCGAGGCGCTCGGCATCGACGCCGGCGTCCTTGAGGACCTGGACCTCGACCTGGACGAGGAACCCGAGGACATCGAGTGGAAAGCGCTCGTGGGCCTCGGCCTGGGCGAAGCGGACCCGTGGCCGTGGCGGCACCTGGAGACCTCGGTCTTCCGGGTGCGGCACACGGAGGCGTACACGCTCACGATGGAAGAGCTCTGGTTCATCGACAACTGAATCTTCAACCCACAAAAGATTCACGGAAGTTCACGGCTTCACCCGAGCAACTCCCCGGGTTGACGCGAAACCGCGCGCAACGATGGTGCCTCGCGCGGCGCCTACGTCACGGGGGCCTCAGGCGCCGCCCCGCAATCCCCTCAGCGCCCCCACGACGACGAGGGAAGTCAAGCACCTTGAAGCGATCCATAGGAACGCCGCGCGGCCGCTGGTCGATCGGCCGGTTACTCGCGGCATGCGGCCTCGCCGGGGCGATGACCCTGACCGGTCTGCCCGGCGCCGGCCTCGACTCGGCGAGCGCGGTACCCACCACCGTCAAGATCAGCGGGCAGCGCTGCGACAAGAAGCACCTCAACCGTCAGTACCCGACGACGCCGCGCAACTCCGGTTTCCCCGACGACCCGACCGGCAACTTCGCCGTCTGGCCGGGAGACCCGAAGAACTACAACTACGACATGCCGGGCCAGGCGTACGACGGGCTCGACGAGCCCACGGACGAGGAGAAGACGCGGGCCCGCTCCCAGGACCCGGACCCGAAGAAGAACTACGACAAGTGGTCCAAGATCGCCGCCACTTCGGGCAAGCCCGCCGACAAGGCGATGGAGATCTACGCCCGCTACCTCGCCAGCAAGGAGGGCCTCACCTTCAAGCACTGGTTCGAGAAGCGGTACATCCGCAACGAGACGAACAACCACAAGGGCTCCGCGTTCGAGAAGCGGCTCGTCAAGGACTTCCAGCTCATCGGGCCCGACTGGCTCTGCGAGGTCAAGGTCGAGGTCTTCGACGAGAACGGCAAGAAGATCGCCGAACGGCGCTACGACGCCTACGACCAGAAGAAGAAGGAGTTCAACGAGTTCAAGTCGAACTCCAAGCTCCGCAACGACCAGCTGAAGGTCGACCGCATGATCGCGGAGGTCAAGAAGGACCACACCTTCCGCTTCAACGGCGGCAAGTCCTTCACCAAGGGCGAGCGCGCCAAGATCGACACGTTCAACCGGGAACTCGAACAGTCCCGGGGCAAGCCGAACCAGGTCCGCGGATTCCAGCGCCAGTACAACGCGATCCCGCGGACCACGCCCATCCGCGACTACTCGCGCTACGACAAGTGGTTCGCCCCCGGCTGCGCGGGCGCTTCCTCGCAGGCGCAGGCGGCCCAGGCGAGCACCTGCGGCACCCGCGGCCCCGCCAACGACCGCATCAAGGGCTCCGGCCGCACCCTCGACGAAGCCCGCCGCATCCAGGCCGACGCCCGCCGCCTCGACACCCGCGGCACCCTCCCCAGGGGAGGCCCCGGCGGCATCGACTTCACCACCCTCGAACTGCGCTACGTCGGCGGCATCGAGAAGGGCAAGGGCATGGCCTACTCCATGAAGGCCGACCTGATGCCCGACCCCGACGAGACCCCGGGCTACGGCGGCGAGGCCAAGATGACGATGGCCTCCGACGCGCTGTTCACCTGGCTGGCCCTGACACCCGACCGCATGTGGGTCAACCTCAACCCGGACCAGCCCGACACCATCATGGACAAGGAGTTCGCGAAGACCGACGCCGGCCGCATCCTCCTCCAGGCCGACCTGGCCATGAAGCGCGACTACGGTCGGCTCATGGACCCCAAGACCGAGGTCGGCGACCGCTTCTGGGACTCCCTCCCGCGCCGCAACGGCTTCCCGTGCCTCCACTCCGGCCGGTACTGGATCGAACCCGAACCCGCGAAGGTCCGCGAGCAGGACGGCGGGCTCTACATCCTCGACGCCCCGCTCAACGTCAAGTCCGTCCCGCAGGAGTACGGCACCCCCGGACCCGGCAAGGGCTGCGACCTCACCCAGGCCGAGATCAAGCAGGCCCAGGCCAGCATTGACACCATGCTGACCCCGCTGGTGAAGAAGATGGTCAACGAGGCTCCCTCGTACGCCGATCTGCGCCGCGTCTACACCTCCCGCGTCGCCGCCGAGTGGATCCGTGCCCAGGACGCCCGCAAGGCCTCCGACTTCCGGCCGATCATCAACAGCAACAACGTCAGCCGCTGGCCGCTGCGCGCCCCCAACGCCGACTGGGACAAGAAGACCGTCTTCGACGAGATGGTCAAGTCCTTCAAGGAGGGCGACTTCAAGTACGAGCTCAAGTACGGCGGCCAGGTCGCCGTCTACATGATCGGCGGCGTCGACTTCACCAAGGCCCCCAAGCAGAACATCTCCCGCGCCCGCTTCAACGTCGAGAACCGCACCCTCGACACCACGACCCGCACGTCCCTCCAGTCGGACGACACCTCCTACCGCGACACCGACATCGCCTACGCGGGCGGCGACGCCTCCGGCGGTATCCCGGGCGGCGGCGATGACGACGACCCGACCCCCAGCCCGACCCCGTCCACCACTCCGACGGACGATCCGCGACCGACCGACACCCCCACCACTCCGGGGCCGGCCCCGTCCACCCCGGGCACCGGCCCCACCACCCCGCCCGCCCACACCCCCGACGGCGGCCTCGCCGACACCGGCTCCGACACCCCCGTCGGCCTGATCGCCGCCATCGCCGCCACCCTCGCGGCCGCCGGCGCCGCCCTCACCTGGTGGACCCGCCGCCGCCGGAACTCCCGCAGCACCTGACCCGACCGGAAGCCCCAGGGCCCCGCCCCCTCCCGGCGCACTCCAGGGGGCGGGGCCTTCGCCTGTCCGGTCCATGCCCCCACGCAAGATCATCTACAGGGCAGAATCGCGACGGGTCCACCACAGGAACCCGACCGGACCGGATTTGAGAAGAGACAGGGAGTCACCCGATGCGTGTAGTGCTGTCGACCTACGGATCGCGCGGCAGCGTCGAGCCGATAGCGGCTCTCGCGGCGCGCCTGCGGGAACTCGGCGCGGAGGTACGCGTGTGCGCCCCGCCCGACGAGGAGTTCGCGGCGCGACTCGCCGAACTCGCCGTGCCCATGGTGCCGACGGGCCGGCCGGTGCGCCCCCTCGTGACGACGGTGACGCCCGGTTCGGCGGCCGGCCTGGCGGAGCGCGCCGCCGAACTGATGGGCGCGCAGTTCGAGACGGTCGCCGCCGTCGCCGAGGGCGCCGACGCGCTGGTGGCCACGGGTCCGCTGCCCGCCGTCACCGGTGCGCGCTCGGTGGCCGAGAAACTGGGCATCCGCTACGTACACGCCGGGCATCAGCCCGTCAGCCTGCCGTCGCCGCACCGGCGGCCACCCGCGCGCCGGGGCCAACCGCTGCCGGCGGACGCCAACGACAACCAGGCGCTGTGGGACCTGGACGCGCGGATCGCGAACACCATGTTCGGCGAGATGCTCAACAGCCGACGGGAGGCGTTCGGGCTGCCGCCGGTGGCCGCCGTCCGCGACTACGCCTTCACCGACCGGCCCTGGCTGGCCACGGACCCGGTGCTCAGCCCCTGGGAACCGACCGGCCTCGGTGTCGTGCAGACCGGAGCGTGGCACGTCGTCGACGCACGCCCGCTCCCCGCCGATCTGGTCGACTTCCTCGACGCCGGCGCGCCGCCGGTCTACGTCGGCTTCGGCAGCATGCCCATGGGTGTGCTCGGGGACATCGCGCGCCCCGCCATCGGGGCCGTCCGTGCCCGGGGTCTCCGCGCGGTCGTCTTCCGGGGCTGGGCGGACCTGGTCCCGGACGAGGATCAGGGCGACTGCTTCGTCGTCGGCGAGGTCAATCACCAGGCCCTCTTCCGTCGATGCGCGGCTGTCGTCCACCACGGCAGCGCGGCCACCACGACGACCGCCGCGCAGATCGGAGTCCCCCAGCTGGTGCTTCCGCTGGGCGCCGACCAGCCGTACTGGGCCGAGCGCGTCGCCCGCCTCGGGCTGGGCGCCGCCTACGAAGACCCTGCCCCGAGCGTCGATGCCCTGGCGGCAGCGCTGGGCGCCACCCTGGCCCCCGACATCCGCTCACGGGCCGCGGAGGTGGCCGGCACCCTGCGGACCGACGGCACGACCGTGGCGGCGAAGCTGCTGCTCGACGGGGCGGGCTGAGAGCGGCTGGGGGGGCTCAGCCGAGGACGTCCTTCAGGACTCGTGCCGTGGCGCGGGGGAAGGCGGTGTTGCCGTTGTGGCCGCCGGGGAACTCGACCGGGCGGGTGGCGAGCCGGTCGGCGAGGGCCAGGGCGCAGCGGTAGGTGTGGACCTGGGTGGGGGTGGTGCGGCCGGTGGCGGGGACGATGCGGGTGCCGGCCTGGGCGGCGGCGCGGAGGGCTTCCTCCGGGTGGAGCGTGTCCGAGGTGACGGCGGTGAACTCGGTGCCGATGAAGTGGCCGAAGTTGGCCTGGCGGCGGGGTGTCATCGGCTGCGGGGTCAGGTCGTCCTCGGTGTCCTCGTGGGCCGGGTCGATGCCGAGGTGGCGGGCGATGGCGGGGAAGGCCGCGGGCAGGCCGCCGGAGGCGTAGGCGTCCTGGATGGCGGTCAGTTCGGCGATGTGGTCGTCGCGGTCGGCTTCGGGCAGGAGCCGCGGCATGACCGGCTCGTGGGCGATCAGGGTGCTCAGGACGCCCGGGTGGCGGGCGACGACCTGGAGGCCGATGGCGGCGCCCATGCTGAAGCCGGCCATCAGCGCGAGCTCGTCGGTGACCTCCGCGAGGAGCCGGGCGACGTCGTCGGCGTGGTCGGCCATGGTCACGGAGGCGGCGGGGGAGTCGAGCGTGCTGCGGGAGAGACCGCGGCGGTCGTAGGTCACGACGGTGAAGCGGTCGGTCAGGTGGGGGACGAGGTCGACCGTGCGGTCCGCGTCGCCTTCGCCGCTCTGGGAGAGGAGGAGGACCGGCCCGCTGCCGGCGACCTGGTAGTGGAGCGTGGCGCCGGGGACGGCGAGCGTGCGGGTGATGACGGCGGCCGTGGTCATGGTGGTTCCCCCTCGTTGCTTGTCGTCGGCGTCTCCGACTGACACCACGACCATAACCCATCGAAATCGATACATCAATACTGATGTATCGATCTAGATGTATCGATCGAGATGTACTCTGAGGGGCATGAACGGAGTCGAGCTGTTCCTCCTTGGACGCACCCTCATGAAGATCGGCGAGCAGGCCATGCCCCAGGCCGCGTCCGGTTCCCCGGGATCCGTCCGCTCGGTCCTGGTGGTCCTCGGCGACCTCGTCTCCCACCCCGGCACGACCGTCGGCGAGATCGCCGCCCGGACCGGCCTGCCGCAGAGCCAGGTCTCCACCGCCGTCGCCCGCCTCCAGGAGGCCGGCTCGGTCGACACCCGCCCCGACCCCGCCGACCGGCGCCGCCGCCTCATCCACCCCACAGCGGCCCCCTCCGCCCGCGTCGCCGAGGTCCGCACCACCTCCATCGAAGACGCGCTCGCCGCGGCCCTCGCCGACCCCGACGGCACCGCCCCCGACCCCGACGTCCTCGGCCGCGTCACCGTGGCCCTCGACCTCCTCGCCCGGCACCTCACGCCCGCGGTCGCCACCCGCTCCGGCTCGTCCGCCCCCGAGGAATCCGGCCCGTCCGCGACGGGCTGACGCTGCCGAAGGGGCGGGCCGTCGTAAGAAGATCGGATTGATGGGTGTAGAGACGCGTGTGATGGGGGAGGACGCGTGTGGGCACCCGTGGACGGGCGCTCCGGGGATCCGGGAACGGGCCCCGCTGAATTGAATTGACCAGAGGAACAAGCATGGCCAGCGGCACTGTGAAGTGGTTCAACTCCGAGAAGGGGTTCGGTTTCATCGCCCAGGACGGCGGCGGTCCGGACGTCTTCGCCCACTACTCCAACATCTCGGGCAACGGCTACCGCGAGCTGACCGAGGGTGAGACCGTCACCTTCGACATCACGCAGGGCCAGAAGGGCCCGCAGGCGGAGAACATCGTCCGCGGCTGACCTCGGGTCACGCCTCCTTCACCCGACGGCGCCCGCACCTGGTGCGGGCGCCGTCGGCGCGCGCGCAGGGCGGACGTACCCCTTACCCCACCTCCGTCGGCGGCCTCAGACGCAGCACCACCAGAGCCGTGTCGTCCGTGCTGCCCGACGGCGGCAGCAGGCCGGCGAGGAGGGTGTCGGCCAACGCGTCGGGCTCGGCCGTGTGATGCTCCGCGAGCGTGCGGGCGAGTCTCTCCAGGCCGGCGTCGATGTCCTCGCGGCGGCGCTCGACGAGCCCGTCCGTGTAGAGGACGAGGACGGAATCCTCGGCGAACTCCGTTCGGGCCTGCGGCCGGGGCGAGTGCACAGGGTGGGCGGCCAGCGGCGGATCGGTGGACCGGTCCAGCAGTACGACCGTGCCGTCGGGATGGCACAGCGCGGGTGGCGGATGCCCGGCGCTGCTGTAGGCGAGGGTGCGGCTCTCCCAGTCGATGAACACGGACACCGCCGTCGTGGACTCGGCGCCGTAGATGTCCCGTGCGTACAGATCGAGCACGTCCAGCGCCTGCGCCGGACCGCCGGCCACCCGAGACGCGGCCGACAGGGCGCTGCGCAGCTGGCCCATCACACCGGCGGCCCAGAGCCCGTGCCCGACGACGTCACCGACCGCCACGGCCGTACGACCGGGCAGGTCCACCAGGTCGTACCAGTCGCCGCAGACGTTCAGCGCTGCGGTCGCCGGCCGGTAGCGCACCGCCGCCTGGTGACGCCCGAGGAACCGGGGCGTCGGCAGCATCGCCTCCTGGAGATGGAGGGCCACTTCCCGCTCGCGGGCGTGGGCCCGCCGCAGCCGCTCGTTGACCTGCTGCAACTCCCGGGCCCGGGTGAAGAGCTCGGACTCCAGGACGCGCGCGCGATCCCCGCCCTCACGGGCCCGGATGAGCTCGGTGACCTCCTCCACCCGGTGCAACAGCAGCACCACAGACCCGTCGGGCGCCAGGACGGGCGCGTTGACCGGACTCCAGTACCGCTCCTGCCACTCGCCCGGCCGGTCCGAACGCTCCACGTCGTAGCGCTGGAGGGCCATGCTGTCCCGCTCGCCGGTGGCCGCCACCCGCCCCAGCGACGCCCGCAGATTGCGTACCCCGGTCGCCGACGGATCGCGCGGATTGTCCGGGAACACGTCGAAGAGATAGCGCCCGACGACCTGCTCCCGTGTCCGCCCCGATAGCGACAGAAAGGCCTCGTTCGCGTCGGCGAACACCAGCTCCGTGGTCAGCAGCGCCACCGCGCCCGGCATTGCCTGGAAGACCGCCTGATAGTCGATCCCGGGTACGTTCACCGTCCACCTGTCCCCGTGCCGCCACACCCGCGCTGGGGCTCTCTCCACGATAGGCGCGCATGCCCGCCCCGGCCCCGTGGCATTGCGCCGATCGGCCCTGCGCCGGCCGCTCGCGTTCCCGCGTCCCGCGACCGGCAGCGCCGCCGGACGGCTTCAGTCGCCCGGCCGATCCCCGCGCAGATACGTGTGGAGCCGGGCGGCCTGGCGGGTCAGGTGGTCGCGTTCGGCGAGGTTCGGGGCGGCGTGGGCGGCTTCGGTGTAGAGGCGGGCGGCGGCGGGGAGGTCGCCGGCGCGTTCGTGGAGGTGGGCGGCGACGGCGGTGTGGCGGGGGAGGGAGGCGTCGAGAGAGGCGAGGGCGGCCAGGCCTGCGTGGGGGCCGTCGGACTCGCCGACGGCGACGGCGCGGTTGAGGAGGACGACGGGGCTGTCGGTGAGGCGGGCGAGCTCGTCGTACCACTCGACGATCTGGATCCAGTCGGTCTCCTCGGCGGTGGGCGCGTCGGCGTGGAGGGCTGCGATGGCGGCCTGGGCCTGGTACTCGCCGAGCCGGTCGCGGGCCAGGGCCGCCTGGAGGATCTCGACGCCCTCGGCGATCGCGCCCGTGTCCCACCGGCCGCGGTCCTGCTCGGCGAGCGGCACCAGGCTGCCGTCGGGCGCCGTCCGGGCGGCGCGGCGGGCCTGGTGGAGGAGCATGAGGGCGAGCAGCCCCGCCACCTCGGGGTGGTCGATCACGGCTGCCAGCTGACGGGTGAGCCGGATGGCCTCGGCGGCGAGGTCGACATCGCCGGAGTAGCCCTCGTTGAAGACCAGGTAGAGGACACGCAGCACGGTGGACACGTCGCCGGGCCGGTCGAGCCGTACTCCCGACACCGTGCGCTTGGCCCTGCTGATCCGCTGGGCCATGGTCGCCTCGGGCACCAGGTAAGCCCGGGCGATCTGGCGGGTGGTGAGCCCGCCGACGGCCCGCAGGGTGAGCGCGACGGCGGACGACGGGGTCAGCGACGGGTGGGCGCACAGGAAGTACAGCCGAAGGGTGTCGTCCACGCCCGGCGCGGGCCCGGGCGCCGGCTCTTCTTCCACCCGGTCCTCCCGGCGGCGGCGGGCTGTGTCCGCCCTGGTCGCGTCCAGGAACTTGCGCCAGGCGACGGTGACCAGCCACCCCTTCGGGTCCTGCGGCGGATCGTCCGGCCAGACCCGCAGGGCCTCGATCAGCGCGTCCTGCACCGCGTCCTCGGCCGCCGCGAAATCGGCTCCGCGGCGGACGAGGATCGCGAGCACACCCGGGGTGAGGCTCCTGACCAGGGCCTCGTCCATGGGGGAGGTCACTCCGTGACGGTGGGCGGCTCGGTCAGGAAGGGGCGGAGCTCCAGCCACTCGTGGATGGGCTTCCCGCCCGCCCCGGGGGCGGCCGACAGCTCCCCGGCCAGTTCGACGGCCCGCTCGTAGCTGTCGACGTCGATCACCATCCACCCCGCGATGAGGTCCTTCGTCTCGGCGAACGGCCCGTCGGTCACCGGCGGCCGCCCCTCCCCGTCGTACCGGACGAACGTCCCCTCGGGCGAGAGCGCCTGCCCGTCGACGTACTCCCCGGTCCCCTCAAGCCGCGCCGCGAAGTCCCGCATGTACTGCACATGCGCCGAGACCTCCCCCGGCGTCCACTGCTCCATCGGCACGTCGTTGACCGCCGCCGGGGCGCCCCGGTAGTGCTTGAGCAGCAAGTACTTGGCCATGGTCTTCTCCTCGGTACTCGTGCGACCCATTCTGGTCGCTCTCACCCCGGGGACGGAGCGGGGCACGGCTTCTCGACATCACGACCGGCACTTCTTTTCGCGGATTCCGGACCGGCCGAGCAGCGGCTCCCTGAAGGCTGGCGACCAGCCGCTCAGCCTCTGGCGGACGGGGGCCATCCGCTCAGCCCGCGGCGGACGGGGGGCGGCGTCTCAGCCTCTGGCGGACGGGGGGCAGCTGCCCTGTCCCCGGCGGACGGAGGTCAGCCGCCCTGCCCCCTGCGCTGGTGGGTCGCGAGGTAGACGGCGCCGCCGATCAGGCCGGCCAGGACCACCCACATGAGGATGACGAGGGACACGTCGGGGTTCGCCTTGTCGTACTCCTCCTTGCTTGCCGCGATCGAGGCGGGCAGCCACACGGAGGCGAGGAGCCCGAGGATCCAGATGGCCGCGATCGACACCGGCCGCCAGGGGTGGGGAGCGTTCGGGTCGCGGGGCCTTGCCTGCGGGAGGCGGTCCTCCGGGCGGGCCGGGCGGGGAACGTGGCGGTCCGCCGGAACGGCCGCGTCGATGACCGCGAGGTCCTGCGCGGTGACCTTGTAGAGGGTGGGCTCGGCGGCGACGGCCACTCCGTCGCGCCCGAGCAGGTGCCGGCCGCCGTCGCCGTAGACGACGAGCGCGACACAGTCCTCGTACCGGACGGTGGCGCGGCTCCCGGGCTCGGTCAGGCTCACGCCCTCCTCGCCGATGTGCAGGCCGGTCGTGGAGTCCATGCGGTGCGGGAAACGCCGGCCTTCGACGACGCTGTCGGAGCTCGTGGGAGCGGCGTCGAAGCCCGCCCAACCGAGCCCCCGCTCGCCGGGCACCTGGAACAGCGCGCTCTCCCACGCCTCGCGGGCCACCTCCCGGACGTCCTCGGCGGTCACGGCCCGGAGCTGTGCCATCAGTGTCCCGTCATCGACAACCGGACGCCCGACGAGCAGGTCGAAGGCGTGTGAGGGCAGGCGGGTGGCGGCCGGGTCGGGCTGCTCGAACCGTTTCAGCCGGGCCGCTCGGACCGCCTCGAGATCGGCCGGGTCGACCCGGCCGGCGCGGAAGGCGGCGAGCACGTCGAGGAAGCCGCCGACGACCGCGTCCTGCTTCTCGGGGAGCGCGTCCGCGACGGCCGTGATCTCGGCGAAGCCGGTGTCCCGCGGGCTGTAGTCGCTGTGCGCGGTGTACGAGTACCCGCCGTCCTGCCGCAGATCCCGGAACAGGGCCTTCCCGAGGAGGTCGGAGAAGACGGCCGCCGCCGTCGACCGGCGCACGACCGCGTCGAACACCACGACCCCCGGCGCCCCGTGGTAGTACGCCGGGGTCCGCGGCAGCGCCGATCCCGCTTCGGGCAGCGGGTGGACCGGGCCGGAGGGGAGGGTGAGGTCGAGCCCCTCGGGCAGCCGGTCGGCCGTCATCCACAGCACGGCGTTCTCACGGGTGAACCGCGTCCCGGCCCACTCCCGCACGGCATCGGCGCCGAGTCCCGGCAGTCCCAACTCCTGGTAGCTCGCCAGGCCGTAGTCCCCGGCCCCGTACCGCCAGATCGGCAGATCGGAGAGCGCCCCCTCGGAGCGGTGGGCGGCCTCGGTGCGCAGAATCTCCTTCTCGGTCTCCAGACGCCCCACCGGCAGATCGCGCAGTCCCGCGCACACGGCGTTGAGATACGCCACGACCTCGTCGACCTCGCCCGTGACGTGGAAGTGCGTGAACGTGCGGCCGGTGGTGCCGTTGTAGTGGAGGTCGCTCACCCCGAGCCCGTGCAGGGCCAGATGCTCCACGAGATGCGTCACACCCCGCGTGGGCAGCGTCTCGTCGGCGGTCCCGACCCGGAACACGAGTCCCGCGGAGACCGGGCCCGCGCCGTGCGCGAGCAGGGCGCGGACGCCGTCGACCTCGGTCATGCGGACAGCGGGGGCGTCAGCCGTGCGGGCACTTGCCGCTCCGGTCTCTTCCGGCTCTTCCGACGGTTCCGTCGGTTCCGCGGTTCGCGCGGCTTCCGCAAAGCGGAGGGAGTCGTTCATCGGTCGTCAGCCCTTCGCCCGCGCGATCGCGCGGTGCCGGAGGAACGGGTGGACGGGGTCGTCGGCGTCGAGCAGAGACCAGGGGTGCCGGCTCAGCCGGTCGCCGAGCGCGAGGAAGTGCGGCGCCGCGGCGGCGTGGTGACCACCGAGGGAGAGTGCGGCGGCGAAGTACCCGTGCGCCGCCGTCCAGTGGAAGCCAGGACGGTACGAGGGGTGCAGCACCGAGCGTTCGGCGGCGGCGATCAGTTCGTCCCGCACCACGGGCCGGGCCAGGTACTCCTCGCCGTCGTCACCGTCGTCGTACTCGTCCTAGTCGTTCTCCAGCGCCCACCACTTCTCCATGTGCGCCTCGGCCACGAGGACGGGCGTGGGCGACCCCTCCGGCGCGGCGGCGGCCGCCTCCTGGGCGAACCCCAGGGCCTCCTCCCAGCTGCCGGACCACTTCGGGCACAGCATCTGCAACAGGTGGCTCTGCGCCGGATAGTGATGCGGATGGTGCGCGGCGAGCCGATCGTGGCGCCGGCGTGCCTCCGACGCCCCGAGCCGGAGCTCGCGGGCCGTGAGGACCCTGAGATTCCAGGCGAGGGCGTACGTGGGGTGCTCGGCGCACACCTCCATGAGGAGGCGCTCGGCCCTGCCGAGCCACTGGAAGGAGTGGCCGATGTGGATGTACCGCTGAGCGAGAAGGGTCCGTGGCAGCGGGTCCCCGGGGTCCACGCCGACCGCCTCGGCGAGGAACGTTTCCGCACCTGCGGCGGCTCCCACGAACTCCGCGGCGAAGGCCCGCTCGTCCTCGTGCCCGAGGGCCGCGAAGAACCCCGACACGGCCGGCCAGTCGTGCGCGGCCACCGCGCTCCGCAGGGGTGCGAGCGCCGGCAGGGTGAGATGCGGTTCGAGTTGCGGGCGCGGCGGCGCCGACTTCGAGCTGGACACGGTGACTCGGTTCCCCCCGGAACGTGAAGCCCGCGGCGAGGGCCGCGGGCGATGGCAGGGAGGCTAGCAGCCGCCTTCACGAACGGAACAGGGGATTTCTGACGATGGACACGCAGGTCAGCGGCATGAAAGCACCGAATGCCGGGACTGTCGCCCGCGAAGCTCAGCCCTCCGCCAGCCTCAGGCCTCGGGAGTCAGTCCCAGGCGTCAGGTGTCGGGCATCGGGCATCGGGCGTCAGGCCTTACGCGCCGGGTCGTGCGGCCGAGCACCGCTGCTTCTCGGTGGCGGTGAGGGGGCCGGTCCGCTGGAAGAGGCGGTCGGGAAGGCCGGTCGCCGGTCCTTCGAAGGTGCCTGTGAGGGTCTGCTCGTGGCCGGCCTCGTCGCGGACGTTGAAGGTGCCGGTGCCCTTCTCGGTGGCCCGCTCGACCTCGACCCACGAGACCTCGCCGGGCGGGATGACCTCGGTGATGTCGCGGTAGTCGTACTTGGTCCAGGTGAAGGAGGTGGGTGTGCGCACCGTGCCGGCCGTCGTGGGGGTGCCGAAGTCCGATCGTCCCGGCGTCGAGTACTGGAGGGAGCGCGTCCGTGTGATGGCGTGGCGGGTGCAGTTGAAGAAGTTCTCGCCTTCGAGGGTGGCCTTCTCGTACCCCTTCGTGCTGCTGCGGACGGTGAGGTCGATCGTGCACGGCCAGGTGCCCTGTGCGTCGTGACACGTGCCGTCGATGGTGGTCACGGCCGGCACCGCGCGGGGGGCGGCCGGCACGGCGGCGGGGACGGGGGAGGCGGACGCCAGGGCGAGTACGGCTGCCGCGGCGGCGAGGATCGCTGTAGTGAGAGTGGTGCGCATGGTCGCTCCAACGGGGCGCCGGTGACCGGACGTCACGGCGGGGCGAACGCGATCACCCCGATGGCGGAGGGCGAATCCCCGTCCGCCGCACATTCGCCCCGCCGATCCCCTTACCCACAAGGGGGTTTGGCCTTAGCCTCACCAATGCGCGCAAGTTACCTGCCAGTTAACGAATCTGTATGGGCGCACCGGGCCCCGGAGGTCGACATGAGTTCCGCGCAGTACCCGCTGGAGAGCCGGCCCGCTTCGGTGGCGCACCTGTTCCTCGACAGGGTCGGGGCCACACCCGACCGCGAGGCGTACCGGTATCCCGTGGTGGCCGACCCGGGCGCTCCCGGCGCCGAGGAGTGGCGTTCGCTGACGTGGGCGGAGACCGCGGAGCGCGTCAAGGCGATAGCCGCCGGGCTGCTGACCCTCGGGCTGCGGCCCGAGGAACGGGTGGCGATCTCGTCCTCGACGCGCATCGAGTGGATCCTCGCCGACATGGGCGTGACCTGCGCGGGGGCGGCGGCGACGGCCGTGTATCCGAGCACCAACGCCGACGAGACGGCGTACATCCTCGCGGACTCCGGCAGCCGGGCGATCTTCGTCGAGGACGCCGTCCAGCTGGCCAAGGTGGCCGAGCACACGGACCGCCTGCCGGACCTCGGTCACGCGATCCTCTTCGACCCCCAGGCGGAACCGGCTTCGATCGAGGGCGTCGAGGTGCTCGGCCTCGCCGAGCTGGAGGAACGGGGGAGGGCCCACCTGCGGGACCACCCGGACGCGATCGAGGCGGCGGTCCGGGCGATCGAGCCGGAACAGCTCGCCACGCTCATCTACACCTCCGGCACGACCGGCCGCCCGAAGGGCGTGCGCCTCGTGCACGACTGCTGGTCCTACCAGGGCGTCGCGCAGGAGGCCACCGGCCTCGTACTCCCCGACGACGTGCAGTTCCTGTGGCTGCCGCTGTCGCACGTCTTCGGCAAGGCCCTGATCTCCGGGCAGGTGAAGTCCGGCCATGTGATGGCCGTGGACGGGCGCATCGACCGCATAGTCACCAACCTGCCCGTCGTACGGCCCACCATCATGGCCTCCGCGCCGAGGGTCTTCGAGAAGGTCTACAACGGCATCGCGACCAAGGCGAGGGCCGAGGGCGGCGCCAAGTACAAGATCTTCCTGTGGGCGGCGAAGGTCGCCCGCGACTACGCGCGGACCGGGCAGGAACAGATGGTGGCCACCGGTCGCCGCAAGGTGCCCCTGGGGCTCTCCCTCCAGCACGCCGTCGCCGACAGACTGGTCTACGGCAAGATCCGCGCGGCCTTCGGCGGCGCGCTGCGCGGCAGCGCCTCGGGTGCCGCCGCCCTCGCCCCGGAGATCGGCTACTTCTTCGCCGGCGCGGGCGTGCCCGTGTTGGAGGGCTACGGCCTGACGGAGACCAGCGCGGGCTGCACGGTCAACCCCGCCGACGACTGCCGGGTCGGCACGGTCGGCAGACCCCTCCCCGGCACGGAGGTCCGCATCGCCGAGGACGGCGAGATCCTCCTGCGCGGCCCCGGCATCATGCGCGGCTACCACAACCTCCCGGACAAGACCGCGGAGGTCCTCGAAAGCGACGGCTGGTTCCGCACCGGCGACATCGGCGACATCGACAAGGACGGCTTCGTCCGCATCACCGACCGCAAGAAGGACCTCTTCAAGACCTCGGGCGGCAAGTACGTGGCCCCCTCCGAGATCGAGGGCCGCTTCAAGGCCGTCTGCCCGTACGTCAGCAACATCCTGGTCATCGGCAACGGCCGCAACTACTGCACCGCCCTGATCACCCTCGACGAGGCCGCGATCATGCCCTGGGCCGCGTCCCAGGGCCACAAGGGACGCGGTTACGCCGAGGTCGTCACCTCCCCGGAGGCCCACGCCCTCATCGACGGCTTCGTCCAGCGCGTCAACGGCGACCTCCAGCGCTGGCAGACCATCAAGAAGTTCGCCCTCCTGCCCCGCGACCTCGACATCGAACACGGCGAGCTCACCCCCAGCCTCAAGGTCAAACGCCCCGTCGTCGAGAGCGAGTACGCCGACCTCGTCGAGGCCATGTACGAAGGCTCCCGCGAGGCCTGACCCGCCCGCCGCCCCTCACCGCCGCCCCTCACGCGCTGCCGCTCGCACGCCGCCGCTCAGGACGTACGGGGAGCGACCAGGCCCGACTCGTAGGCGAAGATAACGAGTTGGGCCCGGTCGCGCGCCCGGAGCTTGGTCATGGCCCGGTTGACATGGGTCTTCGCGGTGAGCGGGCTGATCACCATGCGCTCGGCGATCTCGTCGTTCGACATGCCCTGGGCGACCAGAACGACCGCCTCGCGCTCCCGGCCCGTCAGCTCCCGAAGGCCCTCGTCGGTGCCCAAGGGGAGGGGCTGGGCGACGTACCGGTCGATCAGCTTCCGGGTGATCGACGGGGCGAGCAGCGCCTCACCCCGTGCGGCCACCCGCACGGCGTGCAGGAAGTCCTCCGGCAGGACGTCCTTGACGAGAAACCCGGCGGCACCCGCCCGCAGCGCGTGGAACACGTACTCGTCGAAGCCGTAGTTCGTCAGGATCACGACACGCACCCCGGCCAGCTCCGGATCCGCCGCGATACGCCGGGTCGCCTCGATGCCGTCCACGACCGGCATCTGGACGTCGACGAGCGCCACATCAGGCAGCAGCCGCCTCGCCAGCTCCACCGCCTCACCGCCGTCGGACGCCTCGGCCACCACCTCGATGTCGTCCTCGAGATCCAGCAGCGCGCGGAACCCGCTGCGGATGAGCGGCTGGTCGTCGACCAGCAGGACACGGATCACGACGACCTCCGCACGGTGGGATCGGACAAGCGGAGACGGGCCATCACGACCGGACCACGGGCAGTTCGGCGTGGACGGCGAAGCCGCCCCCGTCCCGCGGTTCGGCGCGCAGCCGGCCACCGAGAGCGGTGACGCGCTCCCGCATGCCCAGCAGCCCAAGACCGGGCGCCGGGGCGGCCCCCGGCCTCGCCCTGCCGTCGTCGACCACGGCGATCACGAGCGAGTCGGGCCCACAGTCGATCCGCACCGACGCCGTGTCCGCGTCCGCGTGCCGGGCGACATTGGTGAGCGACTCCTGCACGATCCGGTAGACGGTCCGGCCCACCGCCGCCGACACGTCGGGCCGCGCCCCCTCGACCGACAGCGTCGCGTCCAGCCCGAACGTCCGCGCCCGCCGCACCAGATCCGGCACGTCGTCGAGCCCCCGCGGCGGAGACGTATCGTCGTCGCGCAGCGCCTCCAAGGTCGCCCGCAGCTCCCGGCTCGCCTCACGACCCGCCTCCTGGATCGCGAGCAACGCGGCCGGCACCTCCTCGCCCCGCTTCCGCGCCACATGCACCGCGACCTCCGCCTGAACCTTGATCACCGAGATCTGGTGCGTCAGCGCGTCGTGCAACTCCCGCGCGATCCGCAGCCGTTCCTCGTCCGCCCGACGCAGCGCCGTCTCCTCCCGGGTACGCTCCGCCTCGTCCGCCCGCTGCTCCGCCTGCCGCAACGCCTCACCCGCCGCGCCCGCCGCGACGAGCCAGGCGATCTCCAGTGCACCCCGAGCCTGCGCGAACGCCTCGCCCGTGTCGTGCAACCCCGCGACCAGCGCCGCCAGCGGCAGCAGCGCCAGTACGACCACACTCGCCGCCACCGTCACCGCCCGCCGCCCCGCCCGCACAGCCGCGTACACCGCGAACAGGAACGCCACCGCCGGCACGTCGAAGCCCGCCGCCTGATACCCCACGGCACACAACCCCGTGGCCCCCAGCACCACGACCGGCGCCCGCCCCCGCGCCACCAACGCCAGCCCGCCCACCGCGAGCAGCGCCCACCCCACCACGGCCCGACCGGACACCGCCCCCTGCTGCGACAACCCGGTCACCACAAGCACCGTCGCCACCCCCACGGCGATGCCCACGTCCCCGTACCGGGCCCACAGCCGCGCCACCCCTGCACTCATGCGCGCACCCTAGCCCGCCACCACCTGCCGCCGAGTCCCCCTCACAGACGAACCCCCACCTACCACGCCCGCAGTAGATCCACACCGCCTCCCACCCCCGCGGTACCCACCTGCCCCACCCGCGGCAGCCCCAAGTGTCCACACCCGCCGGACGACCGCGAGCCGCTCCCCCAGACATGCTGCAGACCTGCTCAGCCCACCGCCCGTCACGAAGTCCCGACACCTCGGTACCACGACGTCACGAACGAGGAGCCCCTCCATGCCCACCCGACCGTCTCCCCGCCGCCTGCTCGCCACTCTCACCACCGCCCTGGCCGCCGGCATCGCCCTCGCCGCCCCCGCATCCGCCGACCCCCTCGCCGCCAGCGCCTACACCTTCGGGGTCGGTCGCGCCGGAGCCACCGCCAGTGCCTTCATCGGCCTGGCCGGCCTCGTCGTCGGCTGCCTTGCCCTGGCCCGTCCCACCAGCCGCTTCAGCGTCACCCACGGCCCCCTCGGCGCCAGGACCTCCCTCGCGGCCGGGCTCGCCGGCACCGTGCTCGGCGTGATCTTCGCCGCCACCGCCAAGGGCGGCCTCGGCACCGGCAACGGACTCGGCGGCGCCTACGTCGCCATCCTCGTGGGTGCGATCAGCACGATCCTCGGCGCCCGCGCCATGAGCCGTACACGCCGGGGGGAGCCGGCCGGCCGGAGGTAGCCGGACCCGGGGGAGGGCAGGCCTGGGCCCCCGAAGGTGTGCTGAGCCGCACCCTGGTCAGCCGACGGTAACAACGTGGTCGGGCCGACCGCCCGGGGTGATGGTGACTTCGTGGACCGCGCCTCCCTCGGTGGTCATGCGAATCCGGTCGGGAGCCGTCCACACGGTCTCGCGGAGCGCGTTCTCGCTGGAGTCACCGTCGAAGCAGCCGACCGTCCAGCGGCGTTCCACAAGGCGGCTTCCCTGATGGACGTAGACGCACCAGAGAGGCTCGAAGTAGCCGCCCAGCGTCACCACGAGACGGCGGTCGCCGCGGCCGGGGGCCGCCGACTCCGTCTCCACCTCCTCGTCATCACCGAACGCCGCGGAAATGAAGCCGCCGAACAGCAAGATCGGAACGCCGATACCGAGCAACGTGGCGACCAAGGGCACCCGCAGCGAAGACGCCGGCAGGAGCCCCACCAGGACCGCCTCGGTGAGCGATGCCAGGGCGAGCCACCCCAGCAGAAGGACGTACTCGCGGAGCCAGACCAGCAGGACCAGTGCGCCCTCGTCGCGTGAACCGAGCCCGGCCACGGCCGCGGCGCCGAGCACGACCGCGACGGCCAGCAGCAGGTAGGCCGACGGTCTGCGATATCGGCTCAAGTCCATGCTCCCCCCGAACGGTGTGGATCACGCAGCCTACGGAAAAGACGAGTCACGGGCGAGGGCCGACAAGTGCCAAGGATGTGCCTGGCCGTAGCGGGCACGCACCGGCCGCCTCCCGGGCGCATATCGCGGACGTATCGAAAACCGCATACGCCACCGCAACGCCCCACCCCCTCCAATAGCGGCATGACCCACACCGCCTCCCCGCCACGCTCACCCCGACCCGGCAGCCCCGCACGCCGCGTCCTGTTCATCGGTCTGGCGGTGCTCGTCACGGCGGGCGCGCTGTTCTTCGTGCGGGGGCCGCTGATGATGTCCGCGCCGAGGTGCATGGCGGGGCGTTGGCACGGGTGCTTCGACACGTTCAACGGCGTGGTGTTGATGACGCTGGTCACCGTGCCCGTCGCCGTGCTCGTGGCGGGAGTCCTGGCGTGGTGGCGGCGTGCGGCCGGTGTCGGAGGTGCGTGGCGGTTGTCGCTGGCGGAGGTGGGGATGGTGCACGGGACGGTGCCGTTCCTGTGGCTGACCATGATGCCGGGGGAGGGGGCGGGGGTCGTCCCCGCACGGGTGAGTCTCGTGCCGTTGCGGGACCTGGTCACCATGGGGTCGCTGGGGATCGTGGGGAACCTGCTGGTGTTCGCGTCGCTGGGGTTCTTCGCCCCGATGCGGTTCGCCGCGCTGGCGTCGCCGTCACGGATCCTGGCGCTCGGGGCCGGCTGCTCGGTTCTGGTCGAGACCGCGCAGTACGCGCTGAGCCTCGACCGGGTGTCCTCCGTGGACGACGTCCTGGTCAACGCCACCGGAGCCGTACTGGCAGGGCTGGCGTCCCGCCGCTGGTGGCGAACTAGGGAGGAGGCCGCCGCACGGTGAACCGCGCGCCCGACGCGCGGGCGACGCCCCGCCGTCCCACGCATACGGCGGCGATATGTCGTGCTGCTTAGGCTTCGGGCATGCGTGTACTGATCGTGGAGGACGAGCCCTACCTGGCCGAGGCCGTACGGGACGGGCTGCGGCTGGAGGCGATCGCCGCCGACATCGCGGGCGACGGCGATACGGCCCTGGAGCTGCTCAGTGTCCATGCGTATGACTTGGCGGTCCTGGATCGGGACATCCCCGGACCCTCGGGCGACGAGGTCGCCCGGCGCATCGTGGCGTCCGGCAGCGGCATTCCGATCCTCATGCTGACGGCCGCCGACCGGATCGACGACAAGGCGTCGGGGTTCGAGCTCGGTGCCGACGACTATCTCACCAAGCCGTTCGACCTCCGCGAGCTCGTGCTTCGGCTGAGGGCCCTGGACCGTAGACGCGCGTATGCCCGGCCGCCGGTCCGGGAGATCGGGGGTCTGCGGGTGGATCCCTTCCGCCGTGAGGTGTATCGCGACGGGCGTTTCGTCGCGCTGACCCGGAAGCAGTTCGCCGTGCTGGACGTCCTCGTCGCAGCCGAAGGCGGGATCGTCAGCGCCGAGGAACTCCTCGAACGCGCCTGGGACGAGAACGCCGACCCGCTGACCAACGCCGTCCGCATCACCGTCTCCGCCCTGCGCAAGCGACTCGGCGAGCCCTGGATCATCGCCACCGTCCCCGGCGTCGGCTACCGGATCGACACCCCGCCGCCGGCCGGCGGCGGGATCACCACCCCGGACGGCAGCCCGGATGCCTAGACGCCCGGGCCTCAGCGTCCGCCTCAAGCTCACGCTCAGCTACGCCGGCTTCCTCGCGCTCGCGGGTGCCCTCCTGCTGGTCGTGGTCTGGGCCTTCCTGCTGCGTTACGTCCCCGACAACTCGCAGGGCCTCCTGGGAATCGCCCCCAACCGCTACCTGCTCGTTCGCACCTTCGCCCCCGCCGCGGCGGTCGCGATGGCGTTCCTGCTCGTGTTCGGCCTCGTCGGGGGCTGGTTCCTCGCGGGCCGGATGCTCGCGCCGCTGACCAGGATCACGGACGCGGCGCGGAGGGCAGGGAGTGGATCGCTGTCGCACCGGATCCAGCTTGAGGGCCGCCGGGACGAGTTCCGCGAACTGTCGGACGTCTTCGACAGCATGCTCGACCGGCTCGAATCGCACGTCGCCGAGCAGCAGCGCTTCGCCGCGAACGCCTCGCACGAACTGCGCACCCCGCTCGCCGTCTCCCGCACGCTCCTGGACGTCGCGCGCAAGGACCCCACCCGCGACCGGACCGAACTCCTGGAACGCCTGCACAGCGTGAACACCCGCGCGATCGACCTCACCGAGGCCCTGCTGCTGCTGAGCCGCAGCGAGCGCGGGAACGTCACCCACGAGGGAGCGGACCTGTCCCTCGTCGCCGAGGAGGCCGCCGAGACCCTTCTTCCTCTCGCCGAGCAGCGCGGGATCATCCTCGACGTCACCGGGGAACCGGCACCGACCAGCGGTTCGGCGGAACTCCTGCTGCGGATGGCGACGAACCTCGTGCAGAACGCCATCGTCCACAACCTGCCCACCGGCGGCACCGTGACGGTCCACACCGAGACGTCACCGGACGGTGCCGTGAGCGTCCTGCGGGTGGAGAACACCGGCCGGCGGCTCCCTGCGGAACTGGTGCCGACCCTCACCGAACCCTTCCAGCGGGGAACGGAACGCACCCGCGGTGACGAGCACCCAGGCGTCGGTCTCGGCCTCGCCATCGTCCAGAGCGTCGTCCGCGCCCACGACGGGACGCTCGCCCTGGCCGCCCGCCCCGCCGGAGGTCTCGTGGTCACGGTCCGCCTGCCGGCCGCCGGCCGGGGCGAGTCCCGTACGCGCTGACTAGTCCCGTACGCCCTGCGAGCGCCGGGTCACGGCGCGAACGAGAGCATGCGCGGCTCGTGCTGGGCGTCGTCGCCGCTGACCGTCGACGGCGTGAGCACGAGCCGGTCGCCCACGTACGCCTTCTCCCCGACGACGCCCATCCCGAACTCGAACGGCGCGGTGGCGACGGGCAGTTTCAGCAGATCCTTCACCGTGTCCACCCCGCCGGGTCCGACTCGGAACACCCGCCCGGGTTCCTTGAGCGTGCCCACCTGGTAGACGATCCCCGTCTTCCCCGGGCCGACACGGAGGGGGAAGTAGCCGAACGACTGCCCCTCCGACTTCACGCCCCAGATCAGCTTCCCGGACGACAGCTCGTACGCCCCGACGCGATCCTTGCCGCTCAGGAGGACGAGGCCGCCACCGACGGCGGCCTCCCGGCAGGCCTGGGCGTCGCCGCTGGTGTCCACGGAGTCGCCGCAGTGCTTGAAACCCTTCGCCCGGGGATCGATGGTCCGGCGTGCCTTGCCGTCGGGTCCGAGGACGACGACCCGCCAGTCCGCCCCGCCGGTCTCCTTGCGCACGGTGGTGACGACGATCGGGTCGGCGGACGAGAGGACCTGACCGATCATCTGCCCCGGAGCGGTCCGATAGCGCCAGCGCACCTTGCCCGTGGCCGGATCGAGCTCCCGTAGCTGGGTGTACGCCTGCTCCAGGGAGCCGAGTGCGCAGTCGTCGAGGACCAGCAGCCTGCCTCCGCCCGCGACCCGCCCCGGGTAGCACTTCCCGGGGTCCTCCATCGGGATGCCGTACAGCTTGCGCCCGTCGCTCACCCGGTACGCGGTGGCCTTGAGACTCTGGACGATCGCGAAGGTCCCGGCACCCACCGCACTGTCCACCAGGATCGTGCTGTCACCGGCCCCCGTCTCGGCCAGCCGCTGCTGCCAGCCGGCCTTGCCGGTCCGCAGGTCGATCATGCGCAGCTGGTTGCACCGGGCACCCGTCCACGCCTCGACGTTCTGCAGGACGATCACGACCTTCCCGTCGGGCGTCGGGTGGACGGGCGTCTCGCACACCGGCGTCGGCAGCGCCACACTCCACACCTCGGCACCGTCGCTGAGCCGGTGCGCCACGACCCGCTTGTACACGGCCTGCACGGCCGTGTCGCCCACGATCCACAGGTTCCGCAGCGGGATGCTCCGCCGGGGCAGGTCGGTCCGGTCGTCGACGACCCAGGCCCCGGCCTCTCCGTCGCGCCGCTGCCGCGCGATCTCCTCCGTGGAGGGGATGCGCCGGGCCTGGGCCGTGGGCTTCCCGTCCGGCGGGGGAGTGGCCCCGGTCTCCGACGGCCGCCCTGACCCTTCGGCGACGGGCGAACGGCCCTTCTCCGGCGCGTCCCACTGCTTCACCAGGTACACCCCGGCGCCGGCCAGGAGCAGAAGTACGAGAGCCGCGGCGACCACGGGGCCTCGCCGGCGCCGGCGCGGAACGGGCGGAGGTGGCGGCCCGTACCCCTGAGGGGCGTACGGATTGTCCGGCACCGGCCAAGGCGGCGGGCTGTGCCGGTACCAGGGCTCGTTCGACTGCGACATCCGCTTTCCCCCATGCGACGACGACACGGCCCTTCGTTCCCCGCCGGTCTCCGTGGCGGGAACTCCCTTCCAGGGGGCCGTTCTGATCCTGGGTCAGGCTAGCGACCCGCGAAGGGGCCGTTCAGGGCGGCCCATTGCAGGAGCAGGATGGTCTTGCCGTCGGCGATGCGTCCGTCGTGGGCCATGGCGAGGGCGTCGGTGAAGGGGAGTTCGAGTACGTCGATGTCCTCGCCCTCCTCCTCGACGCCGCCGCCGTCCGTGGTGCGGTCGGCGGGGGTGTAGGGGGCGGCGTAGAAGTGGAGGCGCTCGGTGACCGAGCCGGGGCTCATGTAGGCGTCGAGGACGTGGGTGACCGGGCCCAGGGTGACGCCGAGTTCCTCGGCGCTCTCGCGCCGGATCGCGGAGAGCGGGTCGTCGCCGTCGAGGAGTCCGGCCGCCGCCTCGACGAGCATGCCGTCCGGGTGGCCGTTGACATAGGCCGGGTAGCGGAACTGCCGGGTGAGCAGCACCTGTCCGCGTTCCGTGTCGTACGGCAGGACGACCGCCCCGTTCCCGCGGTCGTACGTCTCCCGCTGCTGGGTGACCCAACGCCCATCGCGGCGCCGGTAGTCGAAGGTGGTGCGGCGCAGTACGTGCCAGCCCCGGGAGGTGAGCTCGACGTCGCGGACCACGACGTCCGGGTTGCCGTCCAGGTCGCGCCCGGCGCGGTCGAGCCCCGTGCGGCCGCGGTGGTCGGGGGTGTCGATGCCGGGGCGGGCGTTCATCGGCGTATCGGTCATGCCGGGTTACGATACATGCAGAAACGTGCAAGAACAGGAGAGAACGCGGATGCTGGCTGCCGAACGGCGCGACCACCTGCTCGATCTGCTCGCCCGCGAGGGCAAGATCGTCGCCAAGGACGTCGCCGCCGCACTGGGGATCTCCGAGGACAGCGTGCGCCGTGACCTGCGCGATCTGGCCGCCGAAGGGCTGTGTCAGAGGGTGTACGGCGGTGCGCTGCCCGTCTCGCCCGCGGTGGCCGACTACGCCGCCCGGCAGGCCGTCGCGCCCGACGGCAAGCAACGGGTCGCCGCGGTGGCCGCCGGCCTGGTCTCCCCGGGTGCCGCCCTGATCCTCGACGGCGGCACGACCGCCCTCGCCGTCGCCCGCGCCCTTCCGAGGGACCTCGTCTGTACGGTCATCACCCACAGCCCGACGATCGCCTCGGCCCTGCTCGACCACCCCGCGGCGGAGCTCTTCCTCCTCGGCGGCCGTGTCTTCAAGCACTCGGCGGTCACCTGCGGCGCCGCCGCCGTGGAAGCCGCGCAGAACATCTCCGCCGACCTCTGCCTCCTCGGCGTCACCGGCGTCCACCCCGAGGCGGGGCTGACCACGGGAGACGCGGAGGAGGCGGCGATGAAGCGTGCCTTGTCCGCGCGCGCGGCCGACACGTACGTCCTCGCCTCCTCCGAGAAGATCGGAACGGCGTCCCGCTTCCGTGTCCTGCCCTGGGAGGGGATCAGTGGTGTGATCACCGACGCCGACCCCGCCGATCCGGTCATCGCGCAGCTCAGGGCGATGGGCGTCGGGGTCCTGGCGGCCGACTGAGGCGCGGCGGGCGGCCAGGGCGCGAACCGTCCACTCGGGACCGCGCCGGCCGCACTCCATGTCAACCAAGGTTGACACCCGGGGCGTGTCAACGTAAGTTGACACCATGACCGATGCGACCGATCTCGCCGCGCGAGCGGGCGACCGTGACCCCCGGGTCGGGCTGCGAGCCGTCTCCGCGCTGAGGCGACTCCTCGAACAGCTGGAAGCCGTCCAGGTGCGCAGCGCGCGTAACCAGGGCTGGTCGTGGCAGGAGATCGCGGCCGAACTGGGAGTCACCCGACAGGCCGTCCACAAGAAGTACGGGAGGCAGTGATGTTCGAACGGTTCACCTCACCCGCGCGCGCCGTCGTCAGGGGCGCGGTCGAGCACGCGGCGCGGGAGGGCGCGAAAGCCGTCACCGACGAGCACGTCCTCCTCGCCCTCCTCGACCGCGAGGACACCCGTGCCGCCGCCGCTCTCCAGGCCCTCTGCCCGCCCGACCGCCGCCCGTCCCTCGTCTCCACCCTCACCGACGCCCGCCGCCGCGCCGGCCTCTCCCGCGCGGACGCCGAGGCGCTCGCCGACCTCGGTATCGACGTCGACGCGATCGTCTCCCGGGTCGAGGAGGCACACGGCCCCGGCGCCCTCACCGGCCACCACGAACCCTCCGCCAAGCGGGCCGGCCGCCGGCCCTTCTCCCGCGAGGCCAAGACCCTCCTGGAGAAGTCGCTCCGCGTCGCCGTCGCCCGCAAGGACCGCCACATCGGCGACGAACACCTGCTGCTTGCCCTCACCCTCTCCGGCGGACTCGTCGCCGAGACCCTCGCGGACCACGGCGTCACCTACACCGGCGTCGAGGCCGCTCTGCTCGCCCCGCAGGCCCCCTGAGATCCGCGTGCGCTGGGCGCGTTGGGTTGCGCGTAACCCCGCGGCCATCCTCGACTGCGAGGCTCCCCAGCGAACGAAAGTTGTCTGTACAACTTGGAGATCTCATGGTGTCACTCGCCACCGCCCCACCGTTCTGGCTGCGCGACAACTGCCCCTGCGCCGAATGCCGCGACCCCCGCAACGGCCAGAAGCTGTTCCAGATCACCGACATCCCCGCCGCGCTCGCCGTCGACACCGTCCGCGACTCCCGCACCCCCGACGGCGCCCCCGCCCGGGAGGTCGTCTGGGCCCCCGACGGACACCGTTCCGTCTACGCCGAGACGTGGCTCGGCGCCCATCTCCTCGGTGCGGCCGCCGCACCCGGCGACGGCCGCACCGAGGACGACAAGGAGCTGTGGGCGGCGAGCCGTTTCGAGGACGGGCTGCCCGAGGTCGACTGGGACGCGTACACCACCGACCCGGCGACCCGCGCCGACGCGCTCGACTCCGTCCTGCGCCTCGGCTTCGTCCTGCTGCGCGGCGTCCCCGTCCGCGACCGCCAAGTCCTCGACGTGGCAAGCAGTTTCGGCTACGTCCGCGAGACCAACTACGGCGAGCTCTTCGAGGTCCGCGTCGAGGCCGACCCCAACAACCTCGCCTTCACCGGCGCCCGCATCACCCCGCACACCGACAACCCCTACCGCGACCCCGTTCCGACCCTCCAGCTGCTCCACTGCCTCACCAACGCGGCCCAGGGCGGCGATTCGGGACTCGTCGACGGCTTCCACGCCGCAGTCCTGCTGCGCGCCGAGGACCCGGAGGCGTACGAGATCCTCACCCGCGTCCCCGTCCCCTTCGCCTTCGTCGACGAGCACACCGAACTCCGCGCCCACCGGCCGCTGATCGACACCGACCCCGTCGGCCGGCTGCGCGAGATCCGCTTCAACAACCGCTCCATCGCCACCCTGCGGCTGCCCGCCGACCTCCTCGACGCCTTCTACGCCGCCTACCGCAAATTCGGCGAACTGCTGCTGCGCCCCGAGCTCCAGCTGGACTTCCGGCTCGCTCCGGGCGACTGCCTGATCTTCGACAACACACGGCTGCTGCACGCCCGAACCGCCTTCGCCGAGTCCGGCGACCGCCACCTCCAGGGCGCCTACGCCGACATCGACGGCCTCGCCTCCACCCTCGCCGTCCTGCGCCGCGAGGAGGCCGGCAGGTGACCGCGCCCGACCCCCTCGACATCCTCGCCGCCCTCTTCCGGGGCGAAGGCAGCGCCGAATACCTCGGCGAGGACGTCACCCAGGCCGAGCACATGCTTCAGGCCGGCGCCCTCGCCGAAGCGGCGGCCGCCCCGCCCCACCTCGTCGCGGCGGCGCTCCTGCACGACGTCGGCCACTTCCAGGGAGCCGTCACCGGCCGCGACCTGATGGAGAACGGCACCGACAACCGGCACAGCCACACCGGGGCCGACTGGCTCGGCCAGTGGTTCGGGCCCGAAGTCACCCGACCCGTACGCCTGCACGTCGCCGCCAAGCGGTACCTCTGCGCCGTCGAACCCGGCTACTTCGCCCTCCTGTCCGAAGCCTCCGTGCACACCCTGGCCGTTCAGGGCGGGCCCATGACCGAGGACCACGTGCGCGCCTTCGAGGCTGACCCGGGCGCGGCCGACGCCGTCGCCGTACGCCGCTGGGACGAGCAGGCCAAGGACCCGCAGCTGCCGACCCCCGACTTCGCGCACTTCCGGCCGCTGCTCGCCGCCCTGGTCCGCCCCTCCTGACAGCACCCCGGAAACGACTGAACCCGGGGTCCCCGACCCCGGGTTCAACCGTGTGCGTATACGGAGGGCTCAGGCGCCCAGTCTGCGGCCCAGCGCGCTCGTCGCCGTCGAGCTCTGCATCGTGAACGCCACCGTCCCCGGCAGATAGCGGTCCTGCGACCACTCCACCGGCGTCCCCGCCGGGTCCGTCGAATGCCGTCGCTCCCGCAGCAGTGACTCCCCGACCCGGCAGCCGAGCAGCTCCGCGTCGTCCGCGTCGGCCGGCACCAGGTCGATGGTGTGCCGCGCGTCCGCGAACAGCACGCCGTGCAGCTCCAGTTGCTCCGAGTGCGAGACCGCGTCCCGCGGCAGCCCGGCCACCAGCACCCCGATCCGCTCCGGGTACGTCGTCCGCTCCACCATCACCGGAGCGCCCGCGAGCGTCCGCAGCCGACGCACCCGGTAAACCGGCGCGCCCTCCTCGACGCGCAGCTTCTCCGCCTCCTCAGCGTCCGCCGGCACCCGGTCCACGGCCACGATGCGGCCGCCCGGCTCCTCGCCGAGCGAGCGCGCCCAGCGGGTGAACGAGCGCAGCTCGCCGAAGCTGTGCAGCCGGGGCCCGCCGAGGACCACCCGGCGCGAGCCGCGCCGGGAGGTGATCAGGCCGTCGGTGCGCAGCGCGGCCAGCGCCTGGCGGACCGTGCCCCGGGACACGCCGTAGCGGCGGGCCAGTTCGTCCTCGGCGGGGAGCTTCGCCCCCGAACCGTACTCACCCGCCGTGATGGCGGTCCGCAGATCCCCCGCGACCTTCAGATACAGCGGCGTCCTGCCCCGTTCGTCACTCACGCGCCCACCCTGTCATGCGCGCGGCTCACCCGACCAGGGAGTTCAGCAGCTCGGGGTCGACCTCGGTCAACGACTCCGCCAGGGTGACACCCTCGGTTCCCGCGAAGTCCACCAGCGGTTCCGTCGACGGCACCGCGAGGACCCGGCAGCCCGCCGCGACGGCCGAGGTGACCCCCGTCGGACTGTCCTCCACCGCGACGCACCGCGCCGGGTCGGCGCCGAGCGCCACGGCCGCCGCCAGATACGGATCGGGCTGGGGCTTCGTCCGCGCGGTGTCCTCCGCGCCGAACAGCGCGTCGAACCGGTGCCCGTCCAGGGTGCTCGCCACCTGCGCGACGACCGCCCGGGGCGAGGCCGAGACCAGCGCCGTCGGCACCCGGCTCGCGCGCAGCGCCGAGAGCAGCCGCAGCGCGCCGGGTCGGGGAGCCGCCCCCACCGCGAGCCGGGCGGCGAACTCCGCGCCCAGCTCGGCGGCCAGTTCCGCGGCCGGCGCCGCCAGATGGGCGTGCAGCAGTTCGGCCGTGTCCTCGACGGACCGGCCCGTCACCGCCCTGCGCCGCTCGGCGTCCAACGTCCGGCCCCGGCGCGCGGCGGCGGCCTCCACCACGTCGAGCCAGACGCCCTCGGTGTCGACGAGCGTGCCGTCCATGTCGAAGAGGACCGCCTGCAGCCGCCTCACACCCCACCTCCGGCGGAGGCCAGGAGCACGGGCCGCGGCTGGGGGCGGACCGAGACGTCCGTGCCCGGCGTGAGACCGGCCGCGGTGTGCGTGGGGACGTCCGCCTTGACGTCGGTGCCGTCGGGCAGCGTGATCCGCAGCCGGGTCGTCGGGCCGTGGAACGACGTGCCGGTGACGTGTGCGGGGCCGCCCGCCGTCACCTCGAGCGCCTCGGGCCGCAGCAGCACCCGTACGTCCCCGGTGCGGCCGGAGGGCTCATCGACCGGCAGCGTCACTCCGAGCACCTCGACCTCGCGACCGCCGTCGGCGGCCCGGCCCGGCACCCTGTTCATGGTGCCGACGAACTCCGCGACGAAGTCCGTCGCGGGCCGCTCGTACAACTCCGTCGGAGAGGCGCACTGTTCGAGCCTTCCGCCGTTCATCACGGCGACCCGGTCGGCCATCGAGAGCGCCTCCTCCTGGTCGTGCGTGACGAAGACGGTGGTGATGCCGAGCTCCAGCTGAAGCCTGCGGATCTCCTCCCGCAGCGTCACCCGCACCCGGGCGTCGAGCGCGGAGAGCGGCTCGTCGAGCAGCAGCAGCCGGGGCCGCAGGGCGAGGGCGCGGGCCAGGGCGACCCGCTGCTGCTGGCCGCCGGAGAGCTGGTGCGGGAAACGGTCGCCGTGGCCCGCGAGCCCCACCAGGTCGAGCAGTTCGGCGGCACGGGCGCGCCGTTCGACGGACCGCACCTTGCGCATCCGCAGCCCGAAGGCCACGTTGTCGGCGGCGGTGAGGTGCGGGAAGAGGCTGTACGACTGGAACACCATCGCCGTGTCACGGCGGTCGGCGGGCACCGGCACGATGTCCTCGCCGTCGAGCAGCACCTGGCCCTCGTCAGGGCGCTCGAAACCGGCGAGCACGCGCAGCGCCGTCGTCTTGCCGCAGCCCGAGGGACCGAGCAGGGCGAGGAGCTCACCGGGAGCGACGTCGAGGTCGAGGCCGTCCAGGGCGACGGAGGAGCCGAAGGACCTGCGCAGACCGCGCAGCTTCAGGGCCGCCCCGGTCCGGGCGGAGATGTCGGGCACGGTGGTCATGGGGTGGGGGTCTTTCCTCGGGAGGCCGCGGCGGCCTCGGACGGGCGAGGGGAGCGCGGTGCGCGCCGGCGGCGGTTGCCCACGGTGGTCAGCCCGAGCAGCAGCACCCAGGTCAGCAGCAGGCTCAGCAGCGACACGGCCACCGAGAGCCGGGCGTCGGAGCCGGACGCCTGCACGATCCACACCGCGAAGGGCTGGAAACCGAGCAGCGAGGCGACCGTGAACTCGCCGAGCACGAGCGCGAGCGTCAGGAACGAGGCGTTCAGCAACGCGCCTCGCAGATTGGGCAGTACGGCCGAGACGAGCGCCCGGGGCCAGGACGCCCCGCAGTCCCGCGCGGCCTCCACCAGCGTGCGGACGTCGACGGAGCGCAGGCCCGCGTCGAGCGCCCGGTAGACGAAGGGCAGTGCCATCACGGCGTAGGCGAGGACCAGAACGAAGGGGAACTCCGGGTTCTGGACGGCCACGAAGGTCTGGTAGAGCGGGGTCGTCGAGAGCTTCTCAGGGCCCCAGCGCAGCACCGTCCCGAGCCCGGCGGTGAGCGCGACCGGCGGCACCACCAGCGGCAGCGTGCACACGACCTCCAGGACCGGCCGCAGCCGGGGCGCCGACAGCCGGGCCGCGACCGCCGCCGGGACGGTGATCAGGAGGACGAGCGCGACGGTCGCCGCCCCCAGCCCGAGCGACAGCAGCAGGCTGCCGGTGAAGCCGGGCGCGGCGAAGATCCGGGTGTACGAGGAGAGGGTGAGCCCCTGCCCGGGGATGTCCACGGTGAACACCGCGGACGCGAGCAACGGCACCAGGAAGTAGACCCCCGCGACCAGGAGGACGAGGGGACGTCCTAGGCGAGCCATCGGGTGCTCCTTCGCTGGAGGGGGAGGTGGACGGCCATCACGAGCGCCGCGACCACGACCATGTCGAGGCTCAGCGCGAGCGCCACGTTCTCCTGGCCGACCAGGACGTTGCCGGAGAGCGCGTCCGCGATCTGGAGGGTGACCAGAGGTACGGAACTGCCGACCATCGCCGCGGCCGTCGCGTACGCGGCGAAGGCGCTGCCGAAGAGCAGCACGAACCCGCCGAGCAGGGACGGCAGCAGCACTGGGAGGCCGACATGGCGCCAGTACTGCCAGGTCGTCGCGCCGTTGTCGTGGGCGGCCTCGCGCCACTGGACGCGGAGCCCGTCGAGCGCGGGCGCCACGGTCAGCACCATGAGCGGCACCAGGAAGTACAGATAGGTCAGGGCGAGGCCCCAGAACCCGTACAGCGACCAGCCGTGGTCCGCGAGCCCGAAGTGGGTGGTCAGGACGCCGGCGTTGCCGAGGGTGGCGACGAACGCGAAGGCCAGCGGGACGCCGCCGAAGTTGGCGAGCACCCCGGACGCGGTGAGGACGGCCTCGCGGAGCGCCCGGCCGCGCGAGGAGACCACGGCCTGAGCGAGCAGCAGCCCGAAGACCGTGCCGGCGGCGGCCGTGAGCGCGGACAGCTTCACGCTGCCGAGCAGCGCGGTGGCGTAGGCGCCGTCCACGGACCGGGCCAGGTTGTCCGGGCCGTACCCGCCGTCGGCGACGGTGAAGGCGCCGTCGGTCATGGCGAGCGCGGGCAGCCCGAAGGCGAGCGCGACGACGAGGAACAGCGGTACGGCGGCGAGCCAGCCGCCCGAGCGAGGCCGGCGCCGGGCCCGTGGCGGGCGTACGGCGGAGCCGTCGGTCATGGGGGAACCGGCGGTCCCGGTCGTCATGATCCCGGCCGCCCGCTGCGCTGCGTCGGTGCGGCCCGTGCCGACGCCGGACCCCGCCGGGGCCACCCGCGCGGTGTGCGCGCGGGCGGCCCCGGACGGGGCGGTGGAGGAGTGCGGAATCATCGAGGCGTCACCCGGCGACGGCCGCGGCCCAGCCCTGCGACAGGGTCTCCTTGGCCTTGGACGTCTGCTGCTCGGTGGGGAACTTTGGGGTGCCCGCGACCTTCGGCAGCGCCGCCGCGGCCGCCTTGTCGAGGGTGCCGTCGGCCTCCATGGCCGGCATGAGCACGGGCCGGGCGTGGCCCTTGAGCCACAGGTTCTGGCCCTCGGCGCTGTACAGGTACTCCTGCCACAGGCGGGCCGCCGCCGGGTGCGGGGCGTCCTTGTTGATCGCCTGGGAGTAGAACTGGGCGTAGACGCCGTCCGTGGGCACGGCGACCTTCCAGTCGACGCCCTTGGACGCGAACTGCTCGGCGTAGCCGGAGTTCAGGTAGTCCCAGTCGATGGAGATGGGCGTCTCGCCCTTCTCGACCGTGGCCGGCGTCGACTCGACCGGGTTGTAGTTGCCGTTCTTCTTCAGCTTCCCGAAGAAGTCGATGCCCGGTTGGATGTCGTCGAACGAGCCGCCGTTCGCCAGCGCCGCCGCGTACACGCCACCGAACGCCGAGCCCGACTTCGTCGGGTTGCCGTTGAGGGCGACCTTGCCCTTGTACTCGGGCTTGAGCAGGTCCGCGAAGGTCTGCGGGCAGACCGCGACGCGCTTGGCGTCGCAGCCGATCGAGACGTAGCCGCCGTAGTCGTTGAACCAGCGGCCCTGGCTGTCCCGCTGGGCCTCGGGGATCTTGCCGAACGCGGCGACCTTGTAGGGCGCGGTCAGGCCCTGGTCGCCCGCGGCCTGGGCGAACGCGGCGCCCAGGTCGAGCACGTCGGGTGCCCGGTCCTGGCCCTTGCGGGACTTCACCGCGTTGATCTCGTCCTGGCTTGAGCCGTCGGGGTTCTCGACGTTCACCTTGATGCCGTACTTCGCGGTGAAGCCGTCGATGATCGCGCCGTAGTTCGCCCAGTCGCGGGGGATGGCGATCGCGTTGAGCGTGCCCTCCTTCTTCGCCGCGGCGACGAGCGCGTCCATGCCGCCGGCGTCGGCGGCGGAGGAAGCGGCGGCGATGTTCTTGCCGTCGGCGCCGGCCGCGTCCTTCGTGGGGGCGGCGCCACAGGCGGTGAGGGTGAGGGCGGTGAGGCCGAGGGCGCCGAGAAGTGCGGCGGCGCGGGCAGGGGAGGTCACGCGTACTCCATGAGGGAAAGGGAGCGGGGCCAAGCTGTATGAACAACTGTTGTTCATACAACTCCTGCATTACGGAGGGCCGCGATGACCTTCCCGTGAACGCGAGGCGAAGACAGCCCTGCCATTCCCCGGCGGATCTGGTTACCCGCGAGTTCGCCGGCCCCTGCGCCGCCGCCTGCGCCCATCGCCGACGGCGTGCACCGGATCAGCCGAGGTGCGGCGGGACCCACGCGTGGTGTCGCAGGATCATGCGCGTGGCGACGCGCGACGGTGTCAGCCGCATCGCCGTGTTGCACAGGGCGACACCCACGGGGTGGGAAAGTCGCTGACCGACGCGCCCGGCCTGTCGGGCGGCTCGTGCGACGGCTTGGCTGCGGGGCCGCCGCTCGGAGCCGTAGCGCGCCGGCGCCGCCTCGGCGGTGGGTCCGGCGCCGAGGGCGGCGGCCAGCGTGACCGCGTCCTCGAGCGCCTGGCAGGCACCCTGTCCGAGGTGGGAGGTCATCGCATGGGCCGCGTCGCCCAGGAGCGCGATCCTTCCGACGGCGTACGAAGACAGGGGCGTGCGGAGCTCGTTGACGTCGTGGTGCAGCACGTCCTCGGGCCGGGTCGCGTCGAGCAGGGCGGGGATCGGGTGGTGCCAGGCGCCGAACTGCCGGTGCAGTTCGGCCAGCGGATCGGCGAACCGCGTTCCGGCGGGGAGGTCGAGGACCGCGTGCCACTCGGCCCGCCCGTCCAGGAGGGCGATGTGCCCGAACTCCGCGCCTCGGCCCCAGGTCAGCTCGAAGTCGGTACGCGGGTCGACCACGTGCTCGGTGATGGCGCGCAGCACCGTCGAGCCGCTGTGGACCGGGCCCGGGTGGTCCGGGAACAGACGGCTGCGGATCCCGCTGCCGACGCCGTCCGCCGCCACCACCGGATCGGCTTCCAGGACCGTGTCGCCGCAGCCGACGCGAACCGTCGCGGAGTCGACCTGTTCGACGGAGACGGCCTCGGATCCGATCAGCAGTGCGTCGGCAGGCAAGGCGTCTCGAAGCAGACGGTGCAAGGTGGAGCGCGGAAGGCCCGTGATCGGCGTGCCCACCGCCTGCTCCAGCACCACGCCGTCCATCCGGGCCAGCCACCCGCCCCCGGGTGTACGGATGCCTCCGCTGTACTGGCCTCGCGACGCCCCGCGCACCGCCGCGCCGACGCCGAGTTCGTCCAGCGCGCAGGCCGTTGGCGGCGAGTGAGATGCCCGCCCCGCGTCGTCGAGCACGGCCGCGCGCTCCACCACCGTCACCTCCCATCCGACGCGGCGCAGCCCGATCGCGACGGCGAGCCCGCCGATGCCACCTCCGACCACCACCGCGACCGCGCGGTGGGTCAGGCTGCGGATCCCTTCGTCGGCGAGTACGTCGATCGCCGAGTCCGACCGCAGAGCCGCGATGCCGCCCGTCCCCCGCGACAACGCCGGCCGCGAGGCGGTCCGGCGATTCCTCGCCACGCGCGGTGTCACGGACGTCGAGAATCGCACGCACACCCTCCTGACCTGCGTCGACGGACTTGTCTTCGACGGTCTGCTGAGCGGTGGCGAGGTATCGCGCGAGGCCCTGGAAGGCCTGGTCGCCGCCGCTCTGCGGTAGACCCCGTCACGCCCCGAGTAGGCGACTTCCGGCCAACATCGTGACGACTTCCGCTCTTCGGACAACCGGGAGCGCGGTCATCTCCTCTCACCCGGCGGGCGCGGGAAGTGCCTTGCACGGCGTACGGGCGGGGTGAGGGTCCCCGTCCCGTCGGACCGCGGCCCGTTTGCTCGGCACAGCACACGAAGGACGAGGGAACGATGACCACCACGCGCACAACCCCGCTGCGGCGTCCGCTGCTTGTCGGGACCACGGCTGTGGCCGCCATGGCGGTGACGGTCGGCTTCATGGCGGCGTCGCCGGAGACGGCGAAGGCCGCGTCGACGGGGCCGAAGCTGAGTCTGATCGCGGCGACCGACTCGGTGACGCTCACCTCCTGGAAGGAGGAGCCGGGTGTCTACCTGGACCTGGGGACGTATCTGACGGCGGAGGGAACGCCGTTGGAGCTGAAGGTGACCCGGAAGTCGTACAAGGATCCGGTCGTCGCCACCCAGACGGTGTACGAGGGGGGCAAGGCCAAGGCGAAGACGCTGCCGCTGGGGACGGTGAAGGACTTCTCCGGGCTGCCCGGCTTCGTCGAGGTCACCGTCACCGACAAGGACGGCAAGAAGGTCGTCGACAAGGCGGAGAGCTTCTGCCCGAACAACGCCAGCGGCCGGGTACGGCCCGACGCGCCCGCCACCTCGAAGTATCCCGAGAGCTGCCCCACCAACCCCTTCACGCTCGGTTCGGTGTGGGGCGTGGAGAAGGGCTGGGCCGCCAACACCTATGGCGGTTCCTACACGCAGCCCGTGAAGCTCGCCGCCGGTTCGTACACCGCGAAGGTGCGGGTCGCCAAGAAGTACCGGGACCTGTTCGGGATCGCCGACAAGCCCGCGACGGTGAAGGTCACCATCCAGGAGCGCAGCTGGGAGGAAGGCCGCGGCGCCGCCCGGGCGAACACCGCCGGCGAGCACGCCGGACACGGCGGCGCCCACCAGGCCCCGGCCGGTCACGCCGGACACGAGGCCGGACACGCGGCGGGCCACGGAGCGGGCCACGCCCCGTCCCCCGCCCAGCTCGCCGCGCCCGACACCAGCGGCGCCGGTCCCTCGTACAACGTGGGGCACGGCCCGCTGAAGGCCGCGCCGCCGGCCCTGCCCTGGGCGCTGAAGAGGCAGCAGGCCGCGCGCGCCGACCTGCAGGCCGCCGACACCACGGGCCAGACCGACGGCTCGCGCCAGGCACCGGCCCTCGCGCCGCAGGCGAAGCGTCCGACCGGGACCCCGTCGGTGCCCGACGTGCCGAAGCCCGACCTGCGCTCGCTGCCGGCCTACGGGATCATGATCAGCGACGGTGGCCAGAACGTCCCCGGCAAGGACTACCTGGCGTTCAGCGCCAACGTGTGGAACGCCGGCCCGGCCCAGCTCGTGGTGGACGGCTTCCGCTCGCCCGGCAAGGCCAAGATGGACGCCTACCAGTACTTCTACGACGCCAAGGGCAAGCAGGTCGGCTACACCCCGACCGGCACCATGGAGTGGGACCCCCGCCCCGGCCACGTGCACTGGCACTTCACCGACTTCGCCAGCTACCGGCTCCTGAAGGCCGACAAGAAGGAAGCGGTGCGCAGCGGCAAGGAGGCCTTCTGCCTCGCCAACACCGACGCCGTCGACTACACCGTGAAGAACGCCAACTGGCACCCGTACAACACCGACCTCGCCACCGCCTGCGGCCAGGAGAACTCCATCTCCGTCCGCGAGGTCCTCGACGTCGGCTCCGGTGACACCTACACCCAGGACCTTCCGGGCCAGTCCTTCGACATCACCGACGTCCCCAACGGCACCTACTACATCCAGGTCCTGGCCAACCCGGCCAAGCGCCTCAAGGAAACCAACCTCGACAACAACAGCGCCCTGCGCAAGGTCGTCCTCGGCGGCACCCCCGGTCAGCGCACCGTGACCGTCCCCGCGCACGACCTCGTCAACGCGAACTGACCCCGCACCACCCCACGCAGCGGGGGGGGGGGGGGGGGGGGGGGGGGGGGGGCGTTTTTGTTCTTCGCCCAGAAGGGGGGGTCGGGAAGGGGAGAGAGAATTGCT
>NZ_JBVJVO010000005.1:0-94153 GCF_055603625.1 Streptomyces sp. NPDC037273 | reverse complement strand
TTCCACCCCCCCCCCCCCCCCCCCCCCCCCCCCCCCCCCCCCCCCCCCCCCCCCCCCCCCCCCCCCCCCCCCCCCCCCCCCCCAAACCCCCCCCCCCCCCGCCTGTCGTCGTCCTCCGACCGGAGGCGCGGCTCAGAAGCGGAAGCGCGCCTTGATCGGGTAGTGGTCCGACTCACCCGCGTCGGCCGTCACGTCGCAGGAGACGACGGTTCCGGCGGACGGACCGAAGAGGTAGTCGATCTTGATGCTGCGGGTCGCCAGCGGCTTCGTGGCCCGGCCGTCACGGGGCCGCGCGGCCGACAGGCCCTCGTCGCACTCCTTGTCCGCGGCGTAGGCCGAGCTCAGGACGTCCTTGGGGAGGTCGGGAGAGGCGGAGTCCGGCGGGATGGAGTTGAGGTCGCCGCCGTACACGGTCCGGTACCCCGGCTGGGTGTACGCGTGGACGATCTCCTGGAACTTCGCGGCCTGCTCCTTGCGCTTCGACCCGTCCGCGTCGTCCTCCGGCAGGCCGGCGCTGAAGTGAGCCGTGCAGAACTGCAGCGCCTGCGCGGGGAGTACGGCGCAGATCGCGGTGCGCTGCTCCATGCGCACCCACTCGGTGCCGATGGTCTTGTTCTGCGGCGAGGGCAGGTCGTACGAGGTGTACCAGACGTTGGCGTCGGGCACGGCCAGGCCGATGCCGTACGAGCCGCGGTCCTTCCAGCCCGAGGCCGACGAACCGGCGTTGTCACAGGTGCGGGCGGCCTTCACCGAGGAGTTGTCGACGTTGTACTTGATGGGGGCGAACCGTACGTCCCACCCGGTCCCCGTCCTCGATTCCAGCCACGTCTCGATGGGCTTGGCCTGTGACTCGCACATCTCCTGGAGGAAGATCGCGCGGTATTGCTGGGCCTCCGCGGCCGTCCCCAGCCGGTCGGTGATCTGCGCACCGAGGGAGGGGCCTTCCACCCGGTGGTTGCCACAGGCCGAGTTGTGGTTCGCGCAGACGTTCCACGACATCACGCGGAAGTCGGCGGCCGGAGCGGGGGAGGCGGGTGCGGGCCGTCCTCCGGCGTCGGCGGCGTTCTCCTCGCCCAGGTAGACGAGCTGGAACTTCTGCCACGAGCCGACGGAATCGCCGCGGGCCCGCAACAGCCCCGCGTCGCCGCCGGGGTCCTGCACCTCGGCGGTCACGTACTTGTAGCCGTCGTTCGTCGCGGCCTTCAGCGCGTACGTGCCGTCGGCCTGCTTCTCCAGCTGGATCTTCTCCCAGCCGCCGACGGTGGTTCCCCGGGCGCGGAGCAGGTTCTGGTGGGTGCCCGTGTACCCCCGCTCGGTGGTCACGTAGTTCCCGTTCGCCTCCGAACGCAAGGTGGTCGACCACCCCTTGTCGTCGGTGTGCAGCGTGAACTTCTCCCACGACCCCAGGTCCGCGAGCGTCGGAGCCACCTTCCGGGCGCGCAACATGGCTTCCGTGCTGCCCGTGTTGTCGACCTCCACGGACACGTAGAGCCCGCCCGCGCCCACCGACTTGAGCGCGTACTTGTCGCTCGCCGTCACGGGCACCGGCCGCGACTCCACCGCCGCCTGAGCCTGCACCGGCGTCATCGCGATCACCGCGAACAACGCCGAACACAGCACCGCCCATCGGCGCACTGTCTTTCTCATGCCTTTACCTCGCCTAGGGCCGGGAATTGCCAAGCGGCGCACGATACGGCGCGTCGGCGCCCCGGGCAAAGGCCGAGAGCGGTATCCGTCAGGTCCCATGCCCGACTCGGTCCGCCGCGGGACCGGGAGCTTCACCCTCCCGGGAGGGTCTGCTCCGTCCAGATCGTCTTGCCGTGCGCGGTGTAGCGGCTGCCCCAACGGGTCGTCAGCTGGGCGACGAGGAAGAGCCCCCGGCCGCCCTCGTCGGTGGCGACGGCCCGGCGGAGACGGGGCTGGGTACTGCTCGGGTCCGACACCTCGCAGACCAGCACGCGGTCGCGCACGAGGCGCAGGGTGACGGGCTCGCCCGCGTACCGCATGGCGTTGGTGACGAGCTCGCTGACGATGAGCTCGGTGCTGAAGAGCAGCTCTTCCAAGTCCCAGGCCTTCAACTGGGCTTGGACGTGGGCGCGCGCCTCGCTCACGGAGGAGAGATCCGCCGGGTACTCCCAGAACGCGGTGGACTCCTCGGCCACGGCACGCGTGCGGGCCAGCAGCAGGATGATGTCGTCGCCGGGGTTCTCGGCGTGCGGACTCCGCGCCAGGAGGGCGTCGCCGAGGGCGGCCGGCGTCCCGCGCGTGTCCCGCAGCGCGGCCAGGTCCGCCTTCAGGCGTTCCGAACCGGCGGCGGGGTCCCGCCCGAGCAGACCGTCGGTGTAACAGACCAGCGTGGTCCCCGGGGGCAGGGTCACGGTCGTGACCTCGAAGGGGAGGTTCCCGACGCCGAGCAGCGGTCCCGGCGCGAGGGGCACGAAGGACACGTCGCCTTCGGGGGTGATGAGGGCCGGCGGGGGATGGCCGGCCGAGGCCATCCGGCAGGTACGGTCGACCGGATCGTAGACGGCGAACAGGCACGAGCCGCCCACGCTGTCCGGCCGCTCCGCCTCGGTCCGCATGCGCCGGACCAGGTCGTCGAGCCGGGTCAGCAGCTCGTCGGGCGGCAGGTCCAGATCCGCCAGCGTCTGCACCGCGGTGCGGAGGCGGGCCATGGTCGCCGCGGCCTCAAGGCCGTGGCCCACCACGTCGCCGACGACGAGCCCGACCCGCAGCGAGGACAGGTCGAAGGCGTCGTACCAGTCGCCGCCCATGCTCGCCGAATCGTCGGCGGGCAGGTAGAAGCCCGCCGTCTCGGCGGCCGTGCTGCGTGTGGCGGCCGGCGGCAACAGGCTGCGCTGGAGGACGGCCGCCGTCTGGTGCTCGCGGGCGAAACGGAAGGCGTTGTCGAGGGCGGTCGCCGTCCGCGCGCACAGGTCGTGCATCAGCGAGACGTCGCCCTCGTGGAACGGACCGGGCGTGCGGGTGCGGTACACGGAGGCGTAACCGTAGAAGCGCCCGCCTCGGTACAGCGGGCAGCCGAGGCCCGCGTGCATGCCCTCGGGCATGAACCTGCGGACCAGCTCCGGGTCGTCGCCGAGGATCCGCCGGGCGAGCCGGTCGTCCGTGACGAACACGTCGCCGACGATCCTCGCCGCGTTCTCCGGCGTTTCCGTGATGCGTGGCACGGACTCGCCCACCTGGATCAGAGCGGCCGGCCATCCGCCGTCGGCGGCCCGCACCGCCACCCGGCGCGGCGCGGACGCCTCCTGCCCCGGGTAACCGGGCGGCGGTTCGCGGCCCTCCAGTACGGCCTCGGGGTAGTCGACCGTCGCGAAGTCGCCCAGGGCCGGCACGAGCACCCCCGCGAGGTCCCGCGCCACCTCGACCATGTCGAGCGACTGGCCGATCTCGAAGGCCCGGCGGTAGGCGTCGCCGACGTACGGGTCCGATCCCGTGATCCCGGCTGCCTCGACCATGAGGCCCAGCGGCGTGCCGAGGAGGTCGTCGATCCGGAAGCAGGACACCGACAGCGCCGTGGCCCCGGTACCGGGCTCCAGGTCGTAGACGCGGGAGGCCAGCGGCGTCCCCGTCTCGGCGACCCGCTCGAAGGCCGCCCGCGCCGTACCGCTTCCGTCCCGGGCGGTGAGCCGGCCCAGCCAGTCCTCGTCCGCCCCGCGCGGGCGGAACGCCTCCATGGCCGCGTTCGTCCGTACCAGCCGCCCCGCCATGTCGAACTGGGCGACACCGAGACCGTCCTGGGCCAGCAGCGCCCGCGCGATGTCCCGGTCCTGGTCCCAGCCGTCGGACGCGCCGGGCACCAGCATGAGCACGAGCCGTTCGGCCCAGCCGTCCGCCTCCGCGATCCGGACCTCCGCCTCGACGATCCGCCCCGACCGGTGCGGAAGCCGTGTCCGGTACACGGCAGCGGAGGTGTTCCGGTACGTCTCCGCCCCGCCCAGGAACTCACCGGCCGCCCGGCCCGCCACCTCCTGGCCGGTCCAGCCGAGCAACCGCTCCGCGGACCTCGACCACCACACGATCCGGCCGTCCGCGTCGACCAGCGCGGCCGCGACGCCCTCGAGGACGGAGCCGGCCCGCGGACGCGAGCCGTCGCCCTCCGCCAGGTTGCCCGGTCCCACACGCTCTCCTCGTCAGCCAGGGAGTTCCCGCCCCTCCCTGCCAGGATGCGCCCGCTCCACCGGACGGGCACCTCCGGGAGAGCCGTACGCCGGTAAAGCCAGCCGGACCGGCCGCCAACACCCCACGGGAGGCGCGCGCCCTGATGCCGGCACAGCTGCGCGGCCGTTCGCCTCCCGCCGGGCGGACCCGGCGCGCGCCGGGTCCGCACTCTCGGGCTTCGCGGTGGTCCGGGGCACGTGAACTATCTTGGGCGGCAGCGAGACGAGAAGGAGACATGCCGTGGCATCCGGGCAGCAGGCGCGCGCACAGGCAGCCGCGATCACGCCGGGCAGGCGCTCGTCCGAGGCGGAGGCCGGGGCGGCGGCGGGGGAGACGGCCGGGGAGGCGGCTTCTCCCGCCGAGCGGTTGCAAGGGCTGTTCGGCGGACACCGGCTGTCTCCCGGGCAGCGGCGCATCGCCCAGTTCCTGACCGATCACCTCACCGAGGCGGCCTTCCTGTCCATCACCGAGCTCGCGGAGCGCGTCGGGGTCAGCCAGCCGTCCGTGACCCGGTTCGCCTCCTCGCTCGGATTCAGCGGCTACCCGGCGCTCCGCGAGGCGCTGCAGCCCATCGCGCTCAGCGCGGTCGCCGGTGTCTCGGGCGAGCAGGGGGAGCGGCACCGCAACGAGCTCCAGTCGGCGATCGACGCGGAGATCGAGAACCTGACGTCCCTGCGGCGGACCCTCGCCGACCCCGAGCGGATCGTCGGCATCGGCCGCGAGCTGGCCCGGTCCGTCCCCCTGACCGTCGTCGGCCTGCGGATCTCGGTCTCGCTCGCCGAGTACTTCGCGTACGCGGCCCGGCGCATCCACCCCGACGTCCGGGTGGTGACACGCGGCGGCAGCGTCGCCTACGACGGACTGCTCCAGGCCCGCGAGGCGGGCGGCACCTGGGTACTGGCCTTCGCCATGCCCCGGCACGCCAGGGAGACCCTCGCGCTCGTCCGTGCCGCCCGCGGCGTGGGACTGCGCGTCGCACTGGTCACGGACCTCGCGCTCGGGCCGCTCGCCGGCGAGGCCGACGAGGTGTTCACCGTGGGCACCGGCTCGCGCCTCGTCTTCGACTCGTACGCCGCTCCGGGAGTGCTGTCCGCGGCCATCCTCCAGGCCATGGCGGACGCGGATCCGGAGCGCACACAGGCGCGCCTCGAGAAGTACGAGCAGGCGGCGGAGCAGCACGATTTCTTCCTGGACGACTGACCCTCGTGATCATCCGGAACCCGGGGCGATCCAGAATGAAAATTTTCATGCCCTTGCTTACTTGACGGTATATATATTTACTAGAGAGGCCCCAAGGGCCCGAACCGAACATCGAAGGTCGCCCCCTCCTCCTCGGACGTCCCAGATGTTCCGTCGGCCCGAGCCGCGTTCGTCGCGAACGCTCCGCGGTGGCTCCGATCAACCCCTGGGTCGGAGCCGCCGCGCAGGGCCACACCCCCTCGACGCCGCCCGCACCCCACGCAGCTGTTGCTACCTTTCACTTGTCGAGTGAAAGCACATGGCTTCGCTCACGACGAGAGGGGGACGTCGGTGCTGACGGAAGAGCGGCGCGAGATGCTCCTGCGCCTGATCGAGCGCCGGGGGTCGATCAAGGTCAAGGACGTAGCGGAGGAGATCGGTGTCTCCGCGGTCACCGTCCGCCAGGACGTCCGGGAGCTGGCGGCCCGCGGGCTGGTGCTCCGGGTGCACGGAGGCGCCATGTCCTCCACCGCCGCGCAGGCGACCGACGCGACCGGCCCCGCCGCCCCGACGACCCCGGCGCGGCAGGGGGATTCCTTCGGGCTGGTCGTTCCGCCGGGCGCGTACTACTACCCCGAGATCATCCGTGGCGTGCAGGACGCGGCACGCAGGAACGGGGTACGCATCGTCCTCGCGGTCTCCGGCGAGACGCTGGCGGACAACCAGGAGCAGGTGAGGCGGCTGGTCGCGGGAGGCGCCGACGGCCTCCTGCTGATGCCGCGCGCGGGCCTCGAACCCGCGGGCCCGGCCGAGGGATGGCTGGACGAGGTCGACGTACCCGTCGTTCTCGTGGACCGCAGGTCCGGTGAGTGGGGCGGCCGGGTCGAGCAGGTCGCGTCGGACCACGCCCACGGCGCGGGCCTGGCGGTCCGGCACCTCGCCTCGCTTGGGCACCGGCGGATCGCGCTGGTCGCACGGGCCGAGAGCCCCAACACCCCGCTGATCCGGGAAGGTTACGCGGAGACCTGCCAGGCCCTGGGTCTCGCGGCGGGCCCCGAGTTCGCCATCGAGCCGACCGACGGAACGGTGTCGGCCCCATGGCTCGACGAGCTCGCGCGGGCGGTCGAGTCGGGCGAGGTCCGGGCCGCCCTGGTCCACAACGATCTCGACGCCGTCGCCATGGTCGGCCTCCTCCAGGCGCGCGGCCTGCGCGTACCCGATGACCTGGCCATCGTGACCTATGACGACGAGGTCGCGGAGCTGAGCGATGTCCCGCTCACGGCGGTGGCGCCGCCCAAGCGGGCCGTGGGGGAGTGGGCGGTCGACCTGCTGCGCCGGCGCCTCGCCGAGCCGACCGCACCCCTCGCCGAGCTGCTGCTCCGCCCGGAACTGCGCGTACGGAAGTCCAGCGGGACGCTCGCGGAGGGGTGAACGCGCGTAGAGCGCGACGGAGAAGTCGACAGCACATCGCACTCGCTGCTTTCGTTTGCTTTCGAGTGAAGCGAAAGCATTGACGAGGCTGCGTTTACCGGCGAATGATTCCGGTCATCCCGAACCGGGACCGGCCGGTCTCCGCCGTGCACCCCGCACGACGACGGCTCCTCCGCGCTCCGCGTCCCCGCACGACGAACCAAGGAGTTCCCCCATGCCTCACTCCCCATCGGTGAGCCGGCGTCAGCTGCTCATGGCGGGAGGCGCCTTCGGGCTCACCGCCGCCGCGACCCCACTGCTCACGGCACCCGCCCAGGCCACCACCTCCGCCGCCCCCGCCCAGGCATCCTGCGCCACCGTCACCATCACCGACCTCGGCCCCGGCATCGAACAGTTCGCCCTCATGAGCGCGCTCCAGGTCGGCGACACCGTCTACATCGGCTCCCGCAACCTCGAACCGACCCAAGTGATCGCCTTCCACCTGCCCACCCGCACGGTGGTGGCGCAGACCGTCCTCGGCACGGGCCACTCGATCCAGGCGCTCGCCGCCGACTCCACCGGCAGGTACCTGTACGCGGGCATCCTCACCAAGGCCGACGAGGGCAAGCCGAACCTCTTCCGCTGGGACCTCACCACCCCGGACAAGCCCGCCGTGGGCGTCGGCCGCACCGAGGACCGCGACATCCGCGACCTCGCCGTCGCCCCCGACGGCACCGTGTACGCGGTCGGCGGCATCCCCGGCAAGGCCCCCGCGCTGTGGATGTACGACCCGGCCACCGGCAAGGTGACCAAGCTCGGCGTACCCGACCCCAAGGCCACCCTGGCGAGGGCCGTCGCCGCCACCGACACGACCGTCTTCTTCGGCGCCGGCAGCACGCTGGCCGGCGGCGACGGCGCGAGCAAGGCCTCCCTGTACGCGTACGACCGAGCCGCGCGCACCTTCCGGAACGTGACGCCGCCGGAACTGGAGAGGGACCCCAGCCTGCGCGACCTCGTCGTCTCCGGCGACCACCTCGTCGTCAGCACCTCGGGCTCGACCGAGCTCGCCAAGCTCGCCGTGCTGGACCTCGCCGACCTCTCCTCGTACAGCGTGACCCCCACCTCCGGCAAGGTCGTCAAGAACCTGACCGCGAACGGTGACACCGTCCACTTCGCCACCGACACCGGCCTGTTCCGCTACGCGACACGGACCAAGGCCATCAGCGCCGTCGGCTTCGACGGCGACCTCGGCGAGATATGGGGCCTCGACCACGTCGGCGGCACCCTCACGGTCGTCTCGGGATACGGCTTCGTCGGCGAGATCGACCTGGCCACCGGCCGCTCCGTCGTCACCGACCTCGGCCAGGCCGGCGCCCCCGTCACCCCGCAGACCACCATGGGCATAGCCGCCGACCACCGGTTCGTCTACGTCGGCGGCAACAACGGCATCGCCCGCCACGATCTGCGCACCGGCAAGGTGATCAACCTCCGCGCCCCCGGCGAGGCGAAGGACGCCGAAGTGCTCGACGGAGTGCTCTACACCGGCCAGTACAGCTCGCAGGGCATGTGGACGTACGACCCCGTCAAGGGCGGCCAGCCCCGCCAGCTCGCGGCCTTCCCCAGCGAACAGAACCGCCCACTCGACGTCTGCTACGACCCCGTCAACGAACTCCTCCTGGTCGGCGCCCAGTCCGACACCGAGGGCGGCGGCTCCCTGTGGACCTACTCGCCGAAGACGGGCAAGAAGGCCGCGTACATCAACCCGGTCGACCCGACCCAACTCGTGCGAGCCGTCACCACCCGGGACGGCGTCGCCTACCTCGGCGGCGACAACCCCACCACCCAGGGACCGCCCGGCACCCTCGTCGCCTTCGACCCGGCCGCCGGCCGCGAACTGTGGCGCATGGACCTCCCCGCCCCCCTCACCACGGGCACCGCAGCCCTGGCCGTCCGCGGCCGCCACCTGTACGCACTCACCCGCAAGGGCGGATTCCTCGTCATCGACCTCCCCCACCGCCGGGTCGTCCACACCGCCGACCACCGCGCCCTCTGTCCCGGCTTCGCGGCCATGGTCACCAGCCGCGGCCTCGTCTACGCCGTCTCCGACACCACCTTCTTCCGCTTCGACCCCAAGACCTTCGCCGTCACCACCGTCGTCGCCGGAATCAACGGCGCCTGGTACAGCGGCCCCCACGTCAACGCCGACCACCACGGCCGCCTCTACACCATGCGCGGCCGCAACCTCGTCCGCGTCGAAGACAGGCCGGTGCACTGACGATGAGAACCCCGACCAGGCGCTCCCTCATGACCGCCGCCCTCACCGGGACCCTCGCCACGACCGGCCTGGCCACCGCCCGGGCCGGCGAGAACGGCGACATCCCGGCCGCCCCCGACCCCTCCTGCCCCGCCGTCGACGGCCCGTCACCCCTGCTGACCATCGACTACCGGACCGGCACGCTGAACTCCGGCATCCCGAACCTGACCACCACCCACGCCACGGCCGCCGACGCCTCGTACATCGTCCCGTCCGGCCCGGACCACGCCATCGCCCACAAAGTCACCCTCGGCGACCCCGCCTACGTCTCCGACGGAGCCCCACGCAGCGAAAGCGCCACCAACGACGTCCACGAAGGAAAGTTCATCGTCGGCGACGAACAGCGCTACGAGTTCAGCCTGCTCCTCAAGGACTGGCAGCCCTTCACCCCCGGGGACTCCGAGAACGGCGACATCATCTTCCAGGGCAAACACGCCGGCGGAAACCAACCCTCCTTCTACCTCATGACCAAACGCAACAGCATCGCCTTCCGGTCGCCCCTCCTGAACCTCCAGGCCATCGTCGTCACCGACTTCCGCCCCCACATCAACGCCTGGATGCACTTCCGCGTGGACGTCCGCTGGACCGACGACGCCACCGGCTACTACAAGGTCTCCACCCGCCTCCCCGGCGAATCACAATTCACCCCGCGCCAGACCTACGACAACGTGAAGACCTTCCACCCCGTCAACCCAGCCGACTTCGGCTACCTGAAGTGGGGCCTCTACCGCCCCGGCCACTCCCTGGCCAACGGAGACGTCCCGACCCGCATCGTCCACCACGACGACATCCGCATCCTGGACCTCTCCGAGCCCTTCGCGGAATGATCCAGGGAAGCCCCCGCCACACCCCCACAGCCGCTCCACGGCAGCAGGGCCCGGACCGATCACTCCGGTCCGGGCCCTGCCCCACGGCGCCGCCACAGGCGGCAACCGTCACCTCCGTCAGGCGTCGTCGCCGCTCGCCTGCTCGGCCGCCTCGGCCGCGCGTGCCTTCTCCCGCATCTTCCGCACCAGCTCCGCCTTCTGATCAGCCGCGACGCCCCGATCGAAGTTCCGATGCGGCCCGTTGTTCTGCCGCTCGGCCCGCGACAGCCTCTTCCGCTGTCCGCCGCCCTGGCCCACGGGATTGTTGATGTTCTTACTGTCGGTCACGCGTTCTCCCAGTAGACGGTCCCAGCCCCCACCGAGTGTCCTGACTACTCGGCGTCGAGCTGGTGGTCGGCCCAGACATACGTCTCAGGCAGCAAGTCGATAATAGGCACGGATCGCAGCCGGTCGTCCGCCCCGACGATCACCCTGAGCCCGGGAAAGTAGTCGAGCAGCACCTGACGACACCGCCCACACGGCGGCACAACCCCGCGTCCCCGGTCACCCACCGCCACCATGGTCTCCAGCTCGTACGCCCCCTGACCCGCCGCCGCCCCGATCACCACCAGCTCAGCGCACGGTCCCCCCGTGAAGTGATACGCGTTCACGCCGGTCACGATCCGACCATCCTGCGCGCGGGCCGCCGCCGCCATGGTGTGGTTGTCGCCGCGACAACGCGTCCGAGCGACTTCCTCCGCCGCCTGGATCAGCTCGTGGTCGACGGGGTGGTTCTGCGTGGTCATCTTCATCTGCCTTCTTCGGGTGCCAGGCGACGTTCGCCTGTTCGACGAATCCGCGCAAGCGATTATCGGCGGCGGCCGGAAGAGGCAGTTACAGGTCGGCCAGCCGTCGCGGGGCCCCGCCCATGGCGTCCGCGTCGCTGTCGTCGGCGTCGGCGTCGGCGGCGTTGTCGGGGCCGCTGGGAAGGATCCGGTCCAGCCACTTCGGAAGCCACCAGTTGGTGCGGCCGAGGAGGGTCATGGTCGCGGGTACGAGGACCATGCGGACGATGGTGGCGTCGATGAAGATCGCGGTGGCGAGGCCGAGGCCGAACATTTTGGTGGAGGGGTCGTTGGCGACGGCGAAGGAGAGGAAGACGGCGACCATGATGAGGGCGGCCGAGGTGATGATCCGGGCGGTGCGGGAGACGCCGTCGATGATGGCGGTGGCGTTGTCGCCGGTGCGCAGGTATTCCTCGCGGACGCGGGAGAGGAGGAAGACCTCGTAGTCCATGGACAGGCCGAAGAGGATGGCGAAGAGGAACATCGGGATGAAGGAGACGATTGGAACCGTCGCTTCCAGGCCGATGAGTGCGCTTGCCCAGCCCCACTGGAAGACCGCGACCATGATGCCGTAGGCCGCGCCGATGCTCAGCAGGTTCAGGAGGACCGCTTTGAGCGGTACGAGGACCGAGCGGAAGACGAGCAGCAGGAGCAGGAAGGACATCGCCAGGACGGTGGCGACCAACAGGGGGAGGCGTTCGGTGGTGCGTCGGCCGACATCGGACAGGCTCGCGGCGGCGCCGCCGACGTGGGCGCGGGCCGGGCCGGGCCCGATCGCCGTGGGCAGGACGTCGGTGCGGAGCCGGGCGATGGTGTCGGTGGTGGCCTTGTCCTGAGGGCTGGTGGTCGGGAACACCACGAGGGTGGCGATGCCGGTGGCCCGATCGATCTGTGCGGGCGCGACGGATGCGATGCCGGGATCCGCCGAGACCCTTGCGGCGAGCCGGTCCAGCACGCCCGGATCACCGGCGGGGTCCGCGGCGATGACGAGGGGACCGTTGGTGCCCGGGCCGAACCCCTCGGCGACGAGGTCGTAGGCGCGGCGCTCGGTGCGGCTGGTGGGCTGTGAGCCGTCGTCGGGCAGGCCGACGCGGAGGCCGAGCACGGGCAGCGTGGCGGTCAGCAGGAGCCCCGCCGCGCCGATCGCGTACGGCACGGGGTGACGGCTGACGTGGCCGATCCAGCGCCGCCAACCGGCGGGAGCGGCGTCCGCCGCTGTGTCCGGCTGTGATGCGAGTCGGCCCGGCTTCCTGGTCCGCAGGGCCCGGCCGATCCGGCCGGTCCGGGCCAGGCGTGGGCCGGCGGCGCCGAGGAAGGCCGGCAGCAGGGTGACCGACGCGAGCACCATGATCAGGACGACGAGCGAGACGGCGAACCCGCCCACCGTCATGAAGGGCACGTTCGCGACCGCCAGGCCGAGGATCGATACGACGACGGTGCCGCCGGCGAAGACCACGGGCCGCCCCGCCGTGGCGACCGCTCGCCCCGCCGCCTCGCGGGGATCGAGCCCGCGCGCGAGGTACTCCCGGTGTCTGGCGAGCACGAACAGCGCGTAGTCGATGCCCACTCCGAGGCCGACCATGCTGCCCAGGACCGGTGCGAAGGTGGGGACGTCCGTGACCCCCGCCAGTACCGTCATCGTCGCGACCCCGACGGTCAGTCCGAAGACCGCCATGCCGATCGGCAGCGCGGCGGCGACGAGCGAACCGAACGCCAGGAACAGGATCGCGGCCGCGGCGAGGAGGCCGATCAGCTCGCTGACGCCGCCGTCGGGGTCGGAGAAGGCGTAGAAGAGGCTCCCGCCCATCTCGATGCGCAGGGGCAGTTCGGCGCGCAGCCGGTCGCCGAGACTGACGAGGGCGTCGAGGTCGTCGGCCGACAGGCGGCTCTGGTCGGGGTACTGCACCCGGACGATGGCGATCCGCCCGTCGGCCGAGACGAGGCCGCCGCGCACGGCGGTGTCCCCGCCCGCGTCGAGCGCCCCCGCCGGGTCGCTCGTGCCGAGCACGTGCGGCAGCCGCTTCACCTCGGCCTGCAGCCGTGTGAGAGCGGTCCGCGCGCCGTCGTCGAAGAACGTCGCACCACGGTCGAGGGGGGTGACGACCACTTGGGCGGTCATCCCCTCCTGGCCGGTTCCCGCCCGTTCGATCAGCTCCGCGGCCCGCTGGGAGTCCAGTCCCGGAGCGGTCATCGAGTCCGCGGTCCGCCCGCCGAAGGCGACGGCGGCGAGGACGGCGAGCGTGGTGGCGATCAGCCATGCCGCGATCACCCGCCAGGGATGACGGGCGGCGCCTGCGCCCAGGCGCAACAGGGCTTTCGAGAGCATCGGGTCCTCCAACCACCTCGTCGGCCGTCCTTGTACGGCCGCCGATACCGAGGCTCGTCGCCACCGCGCTCCGCGACATCGGCCCGCGGGCCGCGGATCCTTCGTCCCCGGGGCGGAGTGACGACCCGTCCTTTCGGCCGATGCGCGGCACGCCACGGTGTCTAGGCTGGGAACCGTGCTCCGAGACGACCTGCGAACCCTGTGGACCGAACCCCGGCCGCCCGACGCGCCCGCCCGGGTGTGGCGGGACTGGGCGCTGCTCGCCGCCGGCCTCGCCGGTGTGGCGCTGGAGGCCACCCTGCGCGAGCACGTCGTATGGCGGCCGGTGGCGGTGGTGTTCGCCGTATGGCCGTGGCTGCTGCTCCTGTGGCGCCGGACCCGCCCGCTGACGATGGTGACGCTGGCGTTCGGCTCGGTGGTCCTGCTCCCGGTGGCCTCGCTCGTCGCCGCACCGAGCGAGCCCGTCGGCCTGTACACCAGCGGGGTCGTGCTCGTGCTGGTGTACGCGCTGCCCCGGTGGGGCTCGGGACGCGAGATCGTGCTGGGCGGCGCGGTGATCCTCACGGCCGGCGTGCTGTGTTCCGTCGCGGACGAGACCCCGTTCCTCGAGAACGTCGTGGGCCTCGCCTTCCTGCTGCTGCCCGGCGTGATCGGCGCCGCCGTCCGGTTCCGGGGGACCGCTCGCGACCGGCAGTTGGAGCAGGTGCGCTCCCGCGAGCGCGAGCAGCTCGCCCGGGAACTGCACGACACGGTCGCCCACCACGTATCGGCCATGGTGATCATCGCCCAGGCAGGCCGGGTGCTCGCGGACGCCGACCCGTCCGCCGCCGTCACGGCGCTGGAGGGCGTCGAGGAGGAAGGGGCGCGCACGCTGGAGGAGATGCGCGCCATGGTCGCCGCGCTGCGCGACCGCGGGGTCGGCGCCGAACTGGCGCCCCCCGCCGGAGTCGCGGATCTGGAGCGCCTGGTGCGCACTCCGGGCGGCCGCCTCAAGGTCGACCTCGGGCTCGACGGCGAACTGGACGCGCTGCCCCCGGCCGTGGACGCGGCCGTCTACCGGATCGTGCAGGAATCGGTGACCAACGCGCTGCGCCACGCGGTCGACGCGACCGAGCTCGTCGTCCGGGTCGCCGCGGAACGGCACACGGTACGGGTGAGCGTGCGCGACAACGGCCGGCGCACCGGCAAGGGCCGCGACGGATACGGACTTACCGGACTGCGCGAGCGCGCGACCCTGCTCGGCGGCACACTACAAGCCGGCCCGGGTACCGACCGGGGCTGGCACGTCGACGCCGAACTGCCGAGAGCGAGGAGCCAGAGCGGTGTCCATTCGCGTCCTCGTCGCTGACGACCAGACGATCATCCGCACCGGGTTGCGGATCATGCTGAACGCCCAGCCCGGCATCGAGGTGGTCGGCGAGGCCGCCGACGGACACGAAGCGGTCCGTCTGGCCCGCGAACTGCGCCCTGACGTCTGCCTGTTCGACATCCGCATGCCCGTACTCGACGGGCTCGAAGCCACCCGGCTGATCGCCGGCCCGGGCGTCGCCGACCCCCTGGCCGTGGTCGTCATCACCACCTTCGACCTCGACGAGTACGTCTACGGCTCACTTCGTGCCGGCGCCCGCGGATTCCTCCTCAAGGACACGGGACCGGACCTCCTCGCCCAGGCCGTCCGATCAGCCTCCGACGGCGAGGCGCTCATCGCGCCCAGCGTCACCGTCCGTCTGCTCCAGGCCTTCGCGGACCTCCCCGCCGGCCGCCCCGTCGCCCAGCCCGTCTCCCCGGTCACCGCCCGCGAGGAACAGGTACTCCTCGCCGTCGCCCGTGGACTCACCAACACCGAGATCGCCGACGCCCTGCACATCAGCCTCAGCACGGTCAAGACCCATCTGGCCAGCCTGATGGCCAAACTCGGCGCCCGCAACCGCGTCGAGATCGCGATGTGGGCCTACGAAACGCGCCGCATCCTCCCCGGCACCTGAACGGGGCGCGAGGCCACCCGCCCCCGGGGGCCCCAGGTCGTACAACCTTCCGTGCTCTCACCCGGCGAGCGACTCGGACCTCGTCACCTGACCCGGCCGATAGATTGGCGGCACGCAACAGAAGAGATCCTCCGATGGACTCCCGCATATCGCGCATCCGCTCCAAGCTGGCAAGGGCACCGTACGAGGCGCGGCGCAGCTACTCACACGGGGCCGAGCGCCACCAGTTCCGCGTCGGTCCGCGAACGAGCGCCGCGCGGGCGGACGAGTTCGAGCGTGAGCACCGCATCGTGCTGCCGCCCGCCTACCGAGAGTTCCTCGTCGAACTCGGCGGCAGCGGCGCCGGCCCCTTCTACGGTTTGCTGCCGTTGGAGGAGTGCGGGCTGTTCACCATGGACCGCCGGCCCCCGGACGGCACGCCACGCGGCTTCCACCACGTGAACCATCCGGACGCGCAGCCAGGAGACCGGTTCCTCCACGTCGTCGAGATGGGCTGCACCGACCTGTGCCTGATCGCCGTGACCGGCCCCCTGACCGGCCGCATGCTCACCGGCAACGCCGACGGCTTCTGGCACCCGAACGTCTCCTCGGCCCCGGATTTCCTCGGCTGGTACGAGCGCTGGCTCGACCACCTGCTTGCCGGCAAGGACAACCCGGCCCTGGGCCTCACCTCGCCACCCGTCGTCGCGAGCGCCCTCGGGGGTCCTCGGGCCACGGCACGCGGGACTCGGTGACCGTACGTACTCCAGACCCTTGCCGAGCCGCCGACCCAGAGGTCTATAGTGCTAGGCAACTAGATAAATGGAGGAACTGGTGATTGAGTTCCACCTGAACAGCCGGTCCGGTCTGTCCCCGTACCAGCAGCTCGTTCAGCAGGTTCGGCATGCGCTGCGGCTGGGGTTGCTGGGGGAGGGGGACCGGCTGCCGACGGTGAAGGAGGTGGCGAAGCAGATGGCGGTCAACCCGAACACGGTGCTCAAGGCGTACAGGGAGCTGGAGCACGACGGTCTGGTGGCGGCGCGTCCCGGCGTGGGGACGTTCGTGACGCGGACGTTGGCTGACGGCACGCTCGCCGCGCAGGGGCCGCTGCGGAAGGACCTGCAGCGGTGGCTGACGAAGGCCCGGCTGGCCGGGCTCGACGACGAGAGCATCGAGGCGCTGTTCGTGAGCACGTTTCGTGATGCCGCGGGGGAGGACGTAGCGTGAGCGCTGTCTTGCGTGCCCAGGGGCTGGGCAAGAGGTACAAGCAGCGCTGGGCGCTGCGGAACTGCGACCTGGACGTTCCGGCCGGGCGGGTGGTGGGCCTGGTCGGCCCCAACGGCGCCGGCAAGTCGACGCTGCTGAAGCTGGCCTCCGGCATGCTGACCCCGACGGCCGGCACCATCGAGGTGTGCGGTGGCCGCCCCGCGGAGGGCGTGGAGCAGCTGGCCAAGGTCGGTTTCGTCGCGCAGGACACCCCGGTCTACGCCGGGCTGAGCGTGGCCGACCACCTGGATCTCGGCAGGCGCCTCAACCCGAACTGGGACGACGCGGTGGCGCGTGACCGGATCCGTCGCCTCGGCCTGGATCCGAAGCAGCGGGCCGGCAAGCTGTCCGGCGGCCAGCGCGCGCAGCTCGCCCTTACCCTGGGCATCGCCAAGCGACCGGAACTGCTGATCCTGGACGAGCCGGTGGCGGCACTGGACCCGCTGGCCCGGCGGGAGTTCATGCAGGACCTGATGGAGGCCGTCGCCGAGCACGAGCTGAGTGTCGTGCTCTCCTCGCACCTGGTCTCCGACGTGGAGCGGACCTGCGACTACGTCATCGTCCTGGTCGACTCCCGGGTGCAGGTGGCCGGCGACATCGACGACCTGGTCGCCGGCCACCACCGGCTCACCGGGCCGCGCCGGGACCCGAGCACGCTCCCGGCGGCGCAGCACGTGATCACCGCCAGCCACACCGAACGCCAGACCACCCTCCTGGTGCGCACCGACACCCCGATCCATGACCCGTCCTGGACGGTGAGCCCCCTCGGTCTTGAGGACATCGCCCTGGCCTACATGACCCGGCCCGCCGATGCGGAACGCGACACCCGACCCGCACTGGAGGTCATCCGATGATCTGGCTCACCTGGCGCCAGTTCCGTACCCAGGCCGCCGTGATGCTCGCCGCCGTCCTCGTACTCGCGGCCACCCTCGTGGTCACCGGCCCGCAACTGGCCGACCTCTACCGCACGGCCGGCAGCGGCCTGGTGGACCAGGTGTCGAGTGCGGACCAGACGCTCTACTACACCGGTCTGCTGGTCGTACTGGCCGTGCCGGCGATCATCGGGATGTTCTGGGGCGCCCCGCTGATCTCCCGCGAACTGGAGACCGGCACCCACTACCTCGCGTGGAACCAGGGCGTCACCCGCACCCGCTGGCTCGCGACCAAGCTGGGCATCGGCGCGGTGGCCTCCATGACCGCCGCCGGACTCACCAGCCTCGCGGTGAGCTGGTGGAGCAGCCCCATCGACCGGGCCGTCAACGGCGGCGGCGCGACGGACACGTACTTCCCGCGACTCGATCCGATGGCCTTCGCCGCCCGCGGTGTCGCCCCCATGGCCCACGCCGCCTTCGCGTTCGTCCTGGGCGTCGCGCTCGGCCTGGTCATCCGCCGCACCCTGCCCGCGATGGCCACCACCTTCGCCGTCTACGCCGCCGTCCAGATCACCGTGCCGATGTGGATCCGCGCGCACCTCGCCGCCGCGGAACGGACCACCCTGCCGATCGCGCCCGACGGCGCCCCCATCAGCGTCCAGGACGGTGCCAGGCAGATCGTCGCCCACCTCGAAGACGTACCCGGAGCCTGGGTCACCTCCCAGCAGACCGTGAACGCCGCCGGCCAACCGGTCTCCGTCCCGTCCTCGTTCGCCGACTGCCTCCGCACCGAATCCGGTCTCCCCAGCCTCGAGCGGGTCGACCGCTGCGTCGCCGACCTCGGCTCTGTCGGCTACCAGCAGCAGCTCACCTACCAGCCCGCCGGGAACTTCTGGCCCCTCCAGTGGGCCGAAACCGGCCTCTACCTCGCCCTCGCCCTGGCCCTGGCCGGCTTCTGCGCCTGGTGGATCCGCCGCCGAGTGAACTGACCCCGTCCGTCCCGCCACGGGAACCCTCGCGGCGCACCCGGAGCACCTCGGCGGCCGGCTCGAACCGGCCTGGCGCTGGTGGGCGGCGGGCGACGTCAAGCCGGTCGTTGGGCACCGCGCGCGCCGTAATTCCATTGAGGCGAGACGACTCGTCTTGTTACGGTGCGGGCATGGCTTCCTACTTCTTCGTCTGAGTCCGGGCACGGCCCCTGCCGCCGTTTCTGCTGCCCGTAGACCCTTCGGACACCCAGGGAAAGCTCCATGCGCGATCGTGCTCGTACCACCCTGCCCACCAACACCGGCCCCGATGTGGCTCAGCTGACTCTCAGGTCCGTCACCAAGTCGTATGGCACACGGACCATCCTCGACCAGGTGTCCTTCACCGTCCGGCCAGGGGAGAGAGCGGCCGTCATCGGTGAGAACGGCTCCGGCAAGTCCACCTTGCTGCGGCTGCTGGCCACGGCCGAGAAGCCGGACGCCGGGGAGGTCACCGTCCGCTTCCCCGGCGGTGTCGGACACCTTGCCCAGACCCTCGACCTCGACGCCGACCGCACCGTGCGGGACGCCGTCGACCTTGCCCTGAGCGAACTGCGCGACATGGAGCGAAGGCTCCGCGCGGCGGAGGAGTCCCTCGCCGACGCGTCGGACGACGAGCTCGCCGCGTACGGGGAACTGCTGATCGCCTACCAGGAACGCGGCGGATACGAGGCGGACGCCCGGGTGGACGCCGCCATGCACGGGCTCGGTCTTGCCCGGATCGGCAGGGAGCGCCGGCTCGGCTCACTGTCCGGCGGCGAGCAGGCGCGCCTCGCGCTCGCCTGCGTCCTCGCGGCCGCGCCCGAGCTGCTGCTCCTGGACGAACCCACGAACCACCTCGACGCGAGCGCCGTGCGCTGGCTGGAGGACCACCTGCGTACCCACCGCGGCACGGTCATCGCGGTGACGCACGACCGCGGCTTCCTCGAGCGCATCGCGACCACGATCCTCGAGGTCGACCGGGACGAGCGCACGGTGCGCCGGTACGGCGACGGGTGGGCCGGATACCGGGCCGCGAAGGCCGCGGCCCGACGGGGGGCGGAGCAGCGGTACGCGGAGTGGGTCGAGGAGGTGGCCCGCGCGGAGGAACTGCTGGAGGCCGCCGGCCGGCGGCTGGCCGTCACCGGCGGCGATCCGAAGCAGGGCTTCGGCAAGCACCGCCGCTCCAGCGAGGCGAAGCTCGGCGGGCAGGTGCGCTCGGTGCGGGAGCGCCTGGAACGGCTGCGGCGCGACCCGGTGGCGAAGCCGCCCGTACCACTCCGTTTCACGACGGCGCCGGCCCCGACGGGCGACGGCCCGACCGAGGGCAACCTCGCCGAGCTAGACGACGTACGGGTCGGGCAACGGCTCTGCCTGGACGGGCTCCTGGCGATCGAGCCTGGAGCGCGTCTCCTCGTCACGGGCGCGAACGGCGCGGGCAAGTCGACGCTGCTCCGCGTCCTGGCGGGCGATCTGCGGCCGGACTCCGGCACCGTGCGCCGCCCCGCCCGGACCGGCTACCTCGCCCAGGAACTGCCCGTGCGCCCCACGCGACTTCCGCTGCTCGCCGCCTTCGCCGCCGGGCGGCCCGGGCTGCCTGACGAGTACGCCGAACAGCTCCTGTCCTTGGGCTTGTTCCGCGAACAGGATCTGCACGTCCCGGTCGCCGACCTGTCCGTGGGACAAAGGCGTCGGCTGCAGCTCGCGACCCTGGTCACCCGCCCCGCCGACCTCCTCGTCCTCGACGAGCCGACCAATCACATCGCCCTCGACCTGGTCGAGGACCTGCAAGCGGCGCTCGCCGCGTATCCAGGGGCGGTGGTCGCGGTCTCGCACGACCGCGACTTCCGCGCGCACTTCGAAGCCGAGCACCTGGAATTGAACGGCGGCCGCAGACACTGACAGGGAGAGCGGTGCGGGGCGACCGGCACCCGTGCCTCGCGACACGGATACCGGTCGGCAGCACCGATACGGGTCAGACGACGCGGTCGGCGGCGAGCTGAGCGGCCAGGGCGGGAACGCCGAGGGCCTGCTCCTGGGCCGGAGTGGCCTGGTAGAGCTTGTTGGTCAGCTGGTACGGGTCGTTCGTCAGGTCGTAGTACTCGCGGAACTTCACCTGGCCGGTGCCGGTCACGGTGCCATTCGCGTCCGTGGTCAGGTCGTAGTACTCCGTGTACTGCTTGTCCTTGGCCACGTACGAGGACCAGGTGGGCGCCCCACCCGTGCCGGCGCCCTGCTTCCACCACTCCACCAGCAGGTGGTCACGGCTGTACGAGGAGAGCAGGGACGTGCCGTCCTGCGGCGCGCTCGGCGTGATGCCCGCCGCGTCGAGGACGGTCGGCGCGATGTCGATGTTCGCGACGACCCGGTTGTCCACGGTGCCCGCACCCAGCCCGCCGGCCGGCCAGGAGAGGTAGAACGGCACCTCGTGCGCCGGCCGGTAGGGCACCGACTTGGCGGTCCATCCGTGATCCGCCCAGCTGAAGCCGTTGTCGCCGATGTAGATGACCAGCGTGTTGTCGAGCTGCCCCAGCGCCTGGAGCTTGTCCTTGAAGGCCTGTACCGCGTCGTCGACGGAGAGCAGCGTGCGCAGCTGCTCGGCGCGGATGGTGCGGCCGTCGGCGAGCGTACCGGTGGCGTTCTTGATGTAGCCCGGCTTGTCGCTGCGGTCGCTCTCCGGGACGGAGGGGCGGCCGTTCCAGTCCGGGACGACCGCGTCGGCGTACTTCGCCTCGGGTGTGCGCGGACCGTGCGACGCGTACGGCGTGACGTACGCGAACCACGGCCGGGTGTCGGTGGCCGCCTTGTCGAGGAAGTTCAGCGTGCGGTTCTTGACGATGGTCGTGGTGTAGCCGTTGATCGTCTGCACGGTGCCGTTGACGTTCCACTGGGCGTCGACGTACCCGGGCTGCAGGAGCGCGAACTCCTCGAAGTGCGGCGGGTTGTCCGCCAGGGTCCACGAGTTCAGGTACTTGCCGAACAGGCCGGTGCGGTAGCCCGCCTGCTTCAGGTACTTCTGCAACGTGGTGCTCTGGTCAAGGGCGTGAGACGCGCCGTTGTTGCGGACGCCGTGGTTGTGGGCGTACCGGCCCGAGAACACGCTGGAGCGCGACGGCGAGCACAGCGGGGTGGTGACGTGCCCGTTGCTGAACTTCACCCCCTGGTCGGCCAGCCACGCCACGGTCTTGGGCAGCGCCCACTCGGTGTGCTTGGGCTGGTCGTCGGTGACGATCAGCAGGATGTTCGGGCGGCCGGCGGCAGCGGCCGGACCGGCAGCCGCGACCTGCGCGAGCGCGGGTACGGCGGTCGCGGCGGCCACGGCGGCCGCCCCGCCGAGAAAGCCTCGTCGACTCACTGCGGGACGTCGGTTCACACTCATGATGTCCATTCCTCCTGGGTGCGTCTGCACAGGGGGCACCGCGAACCGACGGACCGTGTGACGGTCCGTCGGCCGCGTCGCGGAAAGAGGGGAAGAGACGGGAATCAGGCGGAAGCGCCAGGTGGGGATCCCGTGGGGGGAGAAGGCGCGATCAGCGCGCCGAGACGACCGAACAGAGGGCGCTCGCCACACGCCCCTGGTCGACGTGGCGGCGCGCAGTGAGGATTCCTGCTGCCATGGTCACGACAGTAGGGGAGTGCCAACTCCGTTTCCATGTACGGCAGATGAAAAGGGTGACGCGGGTGACGGAGAGCATCCGCCTCGTCGGGCTCAGGTGTTGGAGATGACCAGCAGGGTCCGGGCGGCCGCCGGTCCCGCCAGGCGGCAGCGGTGCGGGACCTCGCCCCGGTGGTGGGCGCTCTGGCCGGCGCGCAGGGTCAGGGGTTCCTCGCCCTGGACCTCGAGGACGATCTCGCCCTCCAGGACGTAGAGGAAGTCCTCGCCGGGGTGCTCGAACCAGCCGCGCTCGCCCAGGCCGGGGGCGAAGTGGTGCTCGTACGCCTCCATCACGGAGCTGCGCCCGCCGGGGATGAGGACCCGGGCGGTCTGGCCCGCGGCCTCGTCCACGCGGATCACCTGGGGGTCGCTCTCGTGGCTGACCGTGCCCGGGCGGGTCGGAGGCCGGAGGAAGGTGCCGGGGGTGACGTCCAGGGCTTCCGCGATGCGGTAGATCGAGCTGAGGCTGGGCGTGGTGAGTCCGCGTTCCAGCTGGCTGAGGAACGGCTGGGAGAGGCCCGAGCGGGTGGCGAGCACGGCCATGGAGACGCCGCGCTGCTTGCGGAAGGTGCGGACCACCCGTCCGACCTCGATGGCTTCGGGCGTGGGTTCGGGTCGAGACACGCAGGTGAACGTACCGCATCGCCCGTCAGGGCCCGGGAGCGCCGGTGACGTTTCATGCCGCCGCAACACAGCCTTCATAAGCGTCGTCAATTATTGACCTCGCTTATGAAAATCGTGCGTCCAGCGAGGAGCTGCCCCGTGAGCACCACCCCCTCACCACCCCGCCGGGCCCCCGGCAGGCTCGCCCCGGCCCTGGGTACGGCAGCCGCCCTGCTCACGTTCTGGTACCTGCTCGCCCGATCCGGCGCGGTCGCACCGGGCCTGCTGCCCACGCCCGGCCAGACCGCGGCCGCACTCGCCGACAGCGCCCGCAGCGGAGTCCTCGCCGACGACCTCGCCGCAAGCCTCACCCGCGCCGGACAAGGCTTCGCCCTCGGCGCCCTCGTCGGCGCGGCACTCGGCTTCGCCACCGGCTACCTGCCGCGACTCTCAGCCGCCGTCACCCCGCTCGTCTCCTTCCTCCGCCCCATCCCGGCCATCGCGCTCGTACCCCTAGCGACCGCCTGGTTCGGCATCGGCGAGACCGCCAAACGCCTCCTCATCGCCTACGCCGTCCTCCTCGCCGTCTGGCTCTACGTCCACGACGGAGTCAGCCGCGTACCCGGCACCCACCTCAGAGCCGCCCGGTCACTCGGCGCGCCCCTGCACCGCCGCTTCACCGAAGTCCTGCTGCCCGCCGCCGCCCCCGCACTCCTCGCCGCCCTGCGGTACGGCGCGTCCGTGGCGCTCCTCGCCCTCGTGGCCGCCGAACTGGGCGGCGCGGACAGCGGGCTCGCGTACCGCCTCCAGGTGGACGGCCAGTTCCTCCGCGTCGACCGCATGTTCGCGGGCCTGCTCGTCCTCGGCCTCCTCGGCGTCGCCGTCGACCTCCTCCTCGCCGCCGCCGGCCGCCGGATCGTCCACTGGAGCACCTCATGAGCCTCGACGTCCGCCTCGAAGGCCTCTCGGCCCACTACGGCGACACCCGCATCCTGCAACGCACCGACCTCGACCTCCCCGCCGGCTCCTTCACCGCACTGCTCGGCCCCAGCGGCTGCGGCAAGTCCACCATCCTCAACCTCGTCGCCGGCTTCGTACGCGCCTCCGAAGGCACCGTCACGGCAGGATCGACCCCCGTGCGCGGCCCCGGCGCCGACCGAGGCGTCGTCTTCCAGCACTACGCCCTCTTCCCCTGGCGCACCGCCCGCGGCAACGTCGAATTCGCCCTCAAACGACTCGGCCTGCCCCGGGCGGAATGCCGCCGCCGCGCCCTCGCGGCACTCGCCGAAGTTGGACTCGCGGACGGCGCCGAGAAGTACCCCGCACAACTCTCCGGCGGCATGCAGCAACGCGTGGCCCTGGCCCCCGCCCTCGCCGCCGAACCCGAAGTACTCCTGATGGACGAACCCTTCGGCGCACTGGACGCCCTCACCCGCACCCGTATGCAGGCCCTGCTCCGGGAACTCTGGCAACGCCGCGGAACCACCGTCCTCTTCGTCACCCACGACATCGACGAAGCCCTCGCCCTCGCCGAACGCGTCATCGTCCTCGGCGGCACCCCCGGCCGCATCCTCGCCGACCACCCCGTACCCCCCGGTCCACCCGACCAGGACCTACGGGCCCTGATAGCCCGCCACCTCGGCTCGGACTGAGACCCACCTCCGACCCAGGACGCCCCCGGGCCACCGCCTGGCCTGCCCACGCGGCCCCACGCGCCCACCCCTGCGCACCCTTCCTCCCCTCCCCGCCTTCCCGTCCCTGAGAGGACACCCCATGCCCAGTCCCACGCCCACTCCCAACCCCAGACCCCGCCCGCTGGCCACCCTCCTGCTCGCCGCCCTGCTCGCCGCGCTCACCGCGGCCTGCGGAACCGGCTCCGCCACCGATGCGGGCGCCGGCGCCGGATCCGGGGCCGGCGGCCGCCCCGCCGTCTCACTCGCCGCGAGCGACTACCTCGGCGGCGCACCCGTCTATGTGGCCCAGGAACGACGGCTGTGGTCCGCCGAGGGCGTCGACGCCACGGTGACGACCCAGCCCACCGGCAGGGACGCCCTGAACGCCGTCCTCGGCGGCCAGGCCCAGCTCGGCGTCGTGGGAGACCTGCCCGCGGTCTCGGCCGCCCTCGGAGGCCGAGAGCTCCGGATCGTCGCCGACCTGTCCCGGTTCTCCGACTGGCGGCTCCTGACCCGGACCGATCGCGGGATCACCGGCTTCGGCGCCCTGAAGGGCCGTAAGGTCGGAGTCCCGCAGGGCACGAACGTCGAGTACGCCCTCTCGCGGATGCTCGCGTCGGCACGCCTGACGGCAGCCGACGTGACCGTGGTCAACCTCGCCCCGAACCAGATCACCTCGGCCCTGGCTCGCGGCGACATCGACGCCGGCGTCACCTTCCCCAGCTTCTACGGACCCACCCGCACCACCCTCGGCGACCGCTACGCCGAACTCCCCTTCACCGGCTACACGGCCCGGACGCTCCTCGTGGCCGGCCCGGGCGCCGACGAGGCGAGCACCACCGCGGTCCTCCGCGCCCTGCGCAAGGCCCAGGACGCGATCGCCGCGGACGCGCCGGCTGCCCGCAGGGCCGTACTGGCGCAGTCCAAGGGGGCGCTCCAGGCCGAGTACGTGGACGCCTTCCAGCCCCGCTACCGCTACGGCGCGTCCCTCTCGGCCGACCTGCTGGACGACCTGACGAGGGAAGCCGGCTGGGCGAAGGCCGCCCAGAACCTGCCGGGTCCGGCCGACCGGACCACGCTCCGGAAGCACCTGGACCCGGCGCCTCTGACGGCCGTCGACCCGGCCGCCGTCACCCTCCGCTGAAGCCCGCCCCATCCCACCCCAGGAGATCCCCATGACCGTCGACCAGAACACCCTGCGCCGCCGTGGCGTCGGCCTGATCGCCCACGACCCCGCCCGCAGCTACGGCGGCTACACCCTCTACACGCCCATCACCAGTGCCGGCGAGATCCATCTCGTCGACATCGAAGGCCGTCCCGTCCACACGTGGACCTCGCCGCACCCGCCGGGCCGCCAGGCGCAGCTCCTGCCCAACGGGAACCTCTTCTACGCCGCGAAGGACACCAGCGGCCCGACGCTCTTCCCCATCTGGGACGTCTACCACGGCGGAATCTTCCAGGAACTGGCACCAGACTCCACGGTCGTCCGTGAGGCCCGGCACCCCTTCCACCACCACGACGCGTCGATCCTGCGCAACGGCAACCTCCTCATCACCGTCGTCGAGCCGCTCGACCCGGTCGACGCGGCCCGTATCCAGGGCGGCATCCCCGGCTCCGAGGCCGAGGGCGGCGTGATCTACGGGGACGTCGTCTACGAACTGACCTGGGACGGGCGCGAGGTCTGGCGGTGGGCGGCCATCGACCACCTCGACCCGGCCGACTACCCCCTCAACCCGCACTTCGCACGGGAGCACTGGCCGATGGCGAACACGGTCAACGAACGTGCGGACGGCTCGATCGTCGTCGGCTTCCGCAGCGCCTCGTCCGCGATCGCGATCGACCGTGCCGACGGCTCCGTACTGTGGCACATCGGGCCCGACACCCTGGCCCAGCAGCACCACCCCCACGAGCTCCCCGACGGCAACATCCTCGTCTTCGACAACGGCACCTACCGCGACACCACCTCGGTCCCGTACTCCCGTGTCCTGGAACTCGACCCCCGTACGGGCAAGGAGGTCTGGTCCTACCAGGACAACCCGCCGCAGAACTTCTACAGCCCCTACATGTCCAGCGCCCAGCGCCTCCCGAACGGCAACACCTTCATCGCCGAAGGCTCCTTCGGCCGCCTCTTCGAGGTGACTCCCAGCGGCGATGTGGTGTGGGAGTTCGTCGTCCCGCAGTTCCGCTCCTTCGGCGACGGCGTGGGCCTGGAATCCTCCGCCGGCGCCCAGAACTCGGTCTTCCGCGCCTACCGCTACGGCGCCGACCGGTTCCCCTGGCTGTAAGCCACAGGGCCGCACCGGTGTGAATCCGGTGCGGCCCTGCGTATCTGGGGGGAGAGGGACCGGTGGGTCCCGGTGCTACTTCTGCCAGCCCACGGTCTCCGGCAGGGGAGTGCCGAAGATGGTGGCGCCGACGTTCGCGAGGCCGTTCTTCACGCCGTAGATGGACGGGCCGCTGAACAGGGGCAGGTAGCCGTACTGGGCCAGCGCCTTGCGTTCGACGGCGTTCGCCTCGGCGGTCTGGCGGGCGGGGTCGGAGATCGCCGAGACGGCGTGGATCTCCTTGTCCAGTTCAGGGCTGCCGATGCCGACGAGGTTGGAGCCGCTGTCGGTGCAGTAGAACTCGCACAGGTAGCGGGCACCGAACGGGTCCGGGGCGCGGTTGCCGACGAGGAAGATGTCGAAGCTGCGCTCGGAGAGGATGCGGGCGAAGTCCGCCTCCGTGGAGTTCTTCAGACCGACCTGGATGCCCACCTGCTTCAGCATCTGCACGAGGGCACCGGCGGTGGCCTTCTCCAGCGGGTCGTCGCCGCGCAGCGTGTACATGACGGTGAGCTTCTTGCCGTCCTTCTCGCGGATCCCGTCCCCGCCCGGCTTCCAGCCCGCGGCGTCGAGGGTCTTCTTCGCGGCCTCCGGGTCGTGCTTGACGACGGCGCCGACGTTGTCCGAGTAGCCCTTCTGGAAGCTGAAGAGCAGCAGGGAGCCGGGCAGCGGCTCGCTGTAGTCGCCCAGGCCCTGGAACTGGATCTTGGCGATCTGGTCCCGGTCGATGCTCTCCAGGAGCGCCTTGCGCACCTGGACATCCGTGAGGTTGGGCGACTTCGCGTTGACGTAGAAGGAGTACGCGAAGGGGCTGCCGCCCTGGCGTATCTCAGTGCCCTGGACGCCGGAGAGGCGCTTCAAGCCCTCGGCGTCGCCGGCGGAGGTGTAGTCGATCTGGCCGTTCTTGAACGCGTTGGCCGCGGCGTCCGACTCCAGGTTCACGTAGACGCGCTGGTCGAGCTTGCCCTTCTTGCCCCACCACTTGGGATTGCGTACGAAGGTCAGGTCGCCGCCCTGCGCGTCGAACTTCCCGACGGTGTACGGCCCCGCCCCCCACTCGGGGTGGACCTTCTTCACGTACGCCTCGTTGTACCCGGCGACGGTGGCGGCCTTCGGGTGCAGGAACGTGGTGAACAGGCTCGACCACCAGGGAGCCGCGCCCTTGAAGGCGATGACCGCCTGCTTGTCGTCCTTGCCGCGGGTGACCGAGGTGATCTGGCTGTAGCCCTCGGTGTCGGATGCGTTGTACTTCTTGTCCTTGCCGTTGTTGGCCTGCCAGGTCGCCTTGACGGCCGTCCAGTCGATCGGCGTGCCGTCGTTGTAGGTGGCCTTCGGGTTGATCGTGAGGACCACCCGCTGGTTCCCGCCGGTGACGTCGACCTTCACGTCGCTGAGGTAGTCAGGGTTGTACTGCACCTCGCCGGTGGGGGAGTACGTGATGACGTCCGGGTTGTACCAGAACCAGACGCGCTTGGCCGTGAGCGTGGCGTTGGCGTTGAACGGGTTGCCCTGGTCGTCGATGGTGCCCGCGGTGGTGTACGTCCCGCCGTCCTTCAGGCCGTCGTAGGACTGGGGGTTGTAGTCGAGCTTCGCCGAGGCGGCGGCGGGCTTCGCGCCCTTCCCGGGGGCGTTTCCGGTACCCGACGTACCGGAATTCCCTCCGCTGCAGGCCGAGACGGCGAGGGCGAGGGCCGCGGTGAGCGCGGCGGCGGGGACGGCGATTCTTGATCGCATGGCGGGGTGGATCCTCATTCCTTCATGGGGTTCGCCGGCACCGTGGGTGACGTGCCGGTGAGGGGATGTACCGGCACCGCGGGGTCGCGTGCCGGTGAGGTGAGTCCGACGTCAGCGGGCGTGACAGGCGTGCTGGTGGCCGGAGCCGGACTCCGCCGGTCCCAGGACGGGGCGACGCGTACGGCACCGCTCCCGCAGCCCGTCATCGGCCAGCCGGAACAACGGGCAGCGGTCGACGAACACACAGCCCTGGGGGAGGCGGGAAGCGCTCGGCTGCTCGCCTTGGAGGACGATCCGCTCGCGGGAGCGCTCGTGCCGGGGGTCGGGCACCGGGACCGCCGAGAGCAGGGCCTCGGTGTACGGGTGCCGGGGGTTCTCGAACAGCTCCTCGGTGGTGCCGGTCTCGACGATGTGCCCGAGGTACATGACCGCGACGCGGTCGGCGAAGTGCCGCATCACGGCCAGGTCGTGCGCGACGACCAGGTACGCGAGCCCGAGCTCCCGCTTGAGCCGGGCGAGGAGGTTGACGACGCCCGCCTGAACGGACACGTCCAGCGCCGATACCGGCTCGTCCAGGACCACGATCCGGGGCCGGGTCGCCAGGGCACGGGCGATGCCGACACGCTGGCGCTGCCCACCGGACAGGGCCCCGGGGAAGCGGTCCGCCACCGAGGAGTCGAGGCCGACCATGCCCAGGAGTTCGGCCACCCGGTCCCGTACCGCCGCCGCCTCGACATTGACGGCCCGCAGGGGTTCGGCGATCAGCTGGTCGACCGGGAGGCGAGGGTCGAGGGACCCCATGGGGTCCTGCATGACGATCTGCACCGCGCCGCGGAGCTCGCGCAGCCGGTCGGCGGACACGGGCTCGGAGACGTCCGTGCCGGCCACCTCGATCCGGCCGCCCTCCGGCGCCTTCAGCCGGAGGATCTCGAGGAGCGTGGTGGTCTTGCCGCTCCCGGACTCGCCGACAAGCCCGAGAGTCTCACCGGCCCGCACCTCGAAACCCACGTCGCTGACTGCGTGGAGCGTCCCGACCCGGCGCTTGAGGAACGCGCCCTTGGTGACGGGGAACGTCTTGGTCAGGCCGGACACCCTCAACACCACCTCGCCCGCCGAACCGTCCCGCCCCACGCCGCCGCTGGCGTCTACGGACTCCACCGAGACCTCGGGGACCACCGGACCCGGGAACAGCCCGTCGGCCGACAACCGGCCGTCCGCGATCTCCTCGGCGCGTACGCAGGCGACGTGCCCGTGCCCGGCGACGTGCGTCGCCGCGGGCTCCTCCGTACGGCAGGCGTCGAGCACGGCGGGGCACCGCGCGGCGAAGGCACATCCCGCCGGAAGCGCCACCATCGACGGAGGCTCCCCGCCGATCGGCACCAGCGGGCGGCCCTTCGCGGTGTCGAGGCGGGGCACCGCGCCGAGCAGCCCGATCGTGTAAGGCATGGTGGGCCGCCGGAACAGCTCTTCGGCGCCCGCCCGTTCCACGATCCTGCCCGCGTACATCACGGCGACCTCGTCGGCGTATCCGGCGACCACACCGAGGTCGTGCGTGATCAGCACGACCCCCGCGCCGGTCTCGGCCTGCGCGGCCCGCAGCACGTCCAGGATCTGCGCCTGCACGGTCACGTCCAGGGCGGTGGTGGGCTCGTCGGCCACGATCACCGACGGCGCGTTCGCCATGGCCAGGGCGATGACGACGCGCTGACGCATCCCGCCGGAGAACTCGTGCGGGAACGACCGCGCCCTGCGCTGCGGTTCGGGAATGCCGACCAGATCAAGGAGCTCGACCGCACGCCGCCACGCCGCCTGCTTCGTCAGGCTCTGATGCACGCGCAGCGCGTCGGACAGAAGACGGCCGACCGAGAAGATCGGAGTCAGCGCGGACAACGGGTCCTGGAAGACCATGCCGATCTCCTTGCCCCGCACCCGCGACAGCCGACGGTCGTCCAGACCGACCAGGTCACGGCCGCCCACCAGCACCTCGCCCGACACCCGGGCCGTCGGCGGAAGCAAGCCCATGACACCCATCGCGGTCGCGGACTTGCCCGAACCGGACTCGCCGACGATGCCAAGGGTCCGCCCCGGCATCACGTCGAAGCTGACACCGCGCACCGCCTCGACCGTCCCGGCCTCGGAAGGGAACGAGATCCGCAGGTTCCGCACCGACAGGACTGGGGCCCGTACGGCGTCGTGCGACGGCGACGAAGGGGCCGGTATGAGAGTGAACGTCATCGTGCCCCTCCCGAGGCCGCCGATACAGAGGTGGGGTCGAGGGCGTCACGCAGCCCGTCACCGATGAGCGTCATCGACACGGTCAGCAGCACGAGCAGGCCCGCGGGGAACGCGAACAGCCACGGAGCGCTCGTGATGTTGCCGGAGCCGTCGGCGAGCAGCGTGCCCAGCGACACGTCGGGGGTCCGGACCCCGAACCCGAGGAACGACAGCGCCGTCTCACTGAGCACGGTCGCGACCACCCCGAGCGTCAGGTTCACCACCAGCAAGGACCCCAGGTTCGGAATGATGTGCCGCACGACGATCCGCCACGGCCGCACACCCATGAACTCCGCGGCCAGTACGTAGTCGCGCTCCCTCAGCGATGTCGACAGCGACCAGACCACCCGGGCGGTCGTCATCCAGCCGAACACGGTCAGCACCAGGATCAACACCCGCCAGTCACCGGCGAGCCGGTGCGACACCAGGGCGAGGATCAGGAACGACGGCACCACCAGCAGGAAATGGATCACCGCGAGCGTCAGCTTCTCCACCCTGCCACCGAAGTACGCGGCCCCGGCCCCGATCACCGCCGCCAGCACGATCGTCAGCACCGACACGCTCACCGCGATCACCAGCGACCGCTGCAGACCGTGCACGACCGAGGCGTACACGTCGTTGCCACCCTGGTTCGTGCCGAGGTAGTGCACCGAACTCGGCGGCTGCGTCAGCGCCGTGAAGTCCGCGTACGTGTGAACGAACGGCGAGAACATCCCCCCGAACACGCTGAACAGCACCAACAGGACGAACAACGCCACCCCGAACAGCGCACCCCGATTACGCGCGAACCGCCGCCCGTACAGCCGCCAACCGCGCCGTCGCCGAGCCGCGGACCCATCACCACCACCACGAACAGCCGCCTCGCCCGGAGACGTCACCTCGATCGTCACCTCAACTCACCCGCACCCGGGGATCGAGGACCACCACGGCGATGTCGGCGAGGATCGCGCCGATCGCGGTCATCGCCGCGCCGAACGCCGCCACCGCCACGGCACCGTGCACGTCGTTCTTGCCGATGGTCTGGATGAAGTACTGACCCATCCCGTTCCACCCGAACACGGTCTCCGTGATCACCGCCCCCGTGAAAATGGCAGGGATACCGAACGCGACCGAGGTCGCCGTCGGGATCAACGAGGCCCGCAACGCATGCCGGCGGATCGCCTGCGCACGCGTCAACCCCGTCGCACGCGCGGTCCGCACATAATCCGACCCGATGGCGTCCAGAAGCAGCGTCCGCTGGGTCAGGTGATACCCCACATACCCCAGCAACGTCAGGCTCAGCGTCGGCAACACCAGGTGCTGCACCCGGTCCGCCACCGTCGGCAACAGCCCCTCCACGGTCGGGGACTTCTCGCCCGCGACGTACAGGAAACGCCACCCCAAGCCCTGGTTCAGCCAGATCCCTACCAGCACCACGCCCAACGCGGCGACAGCGGTCGGTACGTTGAACAGGAACACCGACACCAACTGCCACGCCCGGTCCCACCAGCCGTACTGGCGCGACGCCGTGGACACACTCAGCGCCACACCGATGAGCACCGACAGCAACGTGGCCGCGGTCACCAACTGCCCGCTGACCAGCACCCGGAACCCGATCTCCCCGTTCACCGAGGCCCCCACCGGGGACTTCCCCCAGTCGAAGTGCAGCACCACATCGCCGAACCAGTTCCACCACCGCTCCACCAGCGGCACCCGCGGATCCAAGTTGTACGGCGCCAACGCCTGATCGATCTCCGCCTCACTCCGCACCGGCCGCGTGCCCGTGTAGTTCGCCCTCGGATCGAGGAACCACGCGGCCAGCACGTACGTGACATTGGTGGCGACCACGATCATGGCCAGCCACCCGACCGCCTTCCGCACCACATGACGGATCACGACCCCACCTCCCCGACCGTCGGTCCGACGGGGGCGAGAACAACCTCGGCGGTGTAGGCCGCACGGCGGGCCGGCGGGGGTGTGCCGGTTCTGAGCATGACGTGACGCGACTTTCTGAGGGGGGAACGCACACGGCCCGTCCAGGCACCGCCGTGCTCACAATGAAGTGCCAGACCCCCGCCCCTCCGATCCGGAGGGCGACAAGGCCTGGCGACACATCATTCTGTGATCACGAATCCCCTGACAGGAACCATTCCCAGGCCCCTGACATGCGATTGCAAAGCGCGCGTCACAATCAACCCCGATGGGCGTCCCTGGTGAGGAAGTCCAACAGGATCTGCCGGCTGGTCTGCGACGTGAGGCTTCCGTAGGCGTCGTCGAAGGCGTGCTCCGCGAAGGGCAGCCGCTCGACCTCGGTGTCGACACCCTGCTTCCTGAGCGCGTCGCCGAGATCGGTGACGGTCTCGGGGCGGGCACTGCGGTCACGGTCGCCGACCACCAGCAGGGTCCGCGGCAGACCGGGCCGGACATCGGAGGTGGGGGACACCTCGCGGTAGCGGTCCGGGAACTCCTCGGGCGTCCCGCCGGTGAACATCTCCGCCGCCTCGCGGGTTCCGGCCACGTCCTCCTTCCACATCCGCGTCACGTCGGTGCCGGGGTAGAAGCCGACCACGGCGGCCGGAGGCTCCGGCGCGGTGCCGTCGGAAGCCTTGATGGTGCCGTTCTGGAGGCGGTAGGCGGCGTTCATCGCCAGGGTGCCACCCGCCGACATGCCACCCAGCGAGATCCGCGAGCGGTCGACGCCGTACTCCCCGGCGTTCCTCTGCACCCAGCCCAAGGCGGACACGAGGTCCTGAGGAGCCTTGTTCCAGGTGGGGCGGTCCGGTCCTGCCAACCGGTAGTCGACCGCGAACACGGCCACACCGTGGTCCGCCAGCCAGCGGCCGGTGCCACGCAGGTCGCTCTTGTCGAAGGTGTGGAAACCCCCCGCGTGGGCCAGCACCACCGCCGGCGTCCTCTCGCCACCCTCCCGCTCCGGCAGGTACACATCCACCCGCAGCGGCTCGCCTCCGGGGCTCGCATACGTCCTCGTCACGTCCGGCCTCACCGCCGGATAACCGAGCTCGGTGACCACCTGACCGAAGGAAACGTCCACTCCGGCCTCCCGCGCGGCCCGGAACTGGATCGCACCGATCACCAGCGCTCCCAGAGCGCACACCGTCGTGACGACGGTGACCACGCGCCCCCACCGCACCAGCCCGGCACGCCAGGCCAGCGCGGCGAGGACAGCCGCCCCGACACCCACCACGGCTATGTGGAACGGATACTGGCCACCGAGGACCGGCCCGATCACCCCCACCTTCGGGATGGCCGGAAAATACGCGCCCAGGACGATGGCCAGGACCAGGAACGCCAGGAACGAGGCCAGGACGGCGGAAACGCCCCCCAGCATCCGGACCAGCAGACTGGACACTGGGGCCGGGCGTGCGCGGGTGGTCATGGTTGAGCTCCTGTGCGGGCACATGGGGCGGGGTTCCGCCCACGGGCCTCCCAAGGTAGAAACCGGCCACCCACATCAGCCTCACACCGCGGAACCAACTCTCGGCATGGCTCTCAGGTAGGGGGCCCGTCGGAGATCCCATCGGACATCCCAAGGGAGACCGCGCACCCCACGCGCTCACTCACAGATGGGTGTGGCCGGGCGTCACCAGCCCCGTCTCGTAGGCGAAGACGGCCGCCTGGGTACGGTCCCGCAGCCGGAGCTTCTGAAGGATGCTGCCCATGTGCGTCTTGACGGTCTGCTCCGCGACCACGAGCTCGCCGGCGATCTCCGCGTTGGACAGCCCCTGCGCGACGAGCGTCAGCACCTCCGTCTCACGGTTCGTGAGTTCCTCGATCCGCACCTGGGCAGGCGGCCTCGCCGACGTACTCAGCCGCGAGAACTCGGTGATCAGCCGCTTGGTGATCTCCGGGGACAGCAGCGCCTCGCCCGCGGCCACGATCCGCACCGCTTCGGCCAGCTCGACCCCGGAGGCGTCCTTGAGAAGAAACCCACTGGCACCGGCACGCAACGCCTCGTACACGTACTCGTCGAGGTTGAACGTGGTCAGCACCAGGATCTTGCTCGGCAGGTCCGTCTGCCGCGTGATCTCGCGGGTGGCGTCGATCCCGTTCATCCCGGGCATCCGGATGTCCATGACGATCACGTCAGGACGTAGCTCTTGAGCCTTGGCTACGGCGTCCAGCCCGTTCACAGCGGTCGCCATCACTTCGATGTCGGGCTGGGCATTGAGCAGTACCGAGAAAGCCTCACGGACCATCGCCTGGTCGTCGGCGATCATCACTCGGATCGTCATGCGCTGCGTTCCTTGTCTGGCCGTGCTGTGGAGGAGGGTGGGCTGCTGGGGGTCGTACGGCTGCTGGGGTTGTTGGGGTTGCTTGAAGTGCTTGAACTGGTCGCGCCGGCTGAGGTGGTCGGGCTGGTCGCGCCGGCCGAGGTGACGGGGCCGGCTGGGTCGGCAGGCACCGGCAGCAGCGCCGCCACCTCGAATCCACCATCGGGCGCGGGCGCGGCGGAGAGCTCCCCGCCGAGCATCGCGGCCCGTTCGCGCATGCCCAGGACGCCGTGTCCGGCTCCCGGTGAGGACTGGTCGACCCGGCGACCAGGGCCGTTGACGACCCGCAGATGAACAGCGGCAGGGGAGTAGGTGAGCTCGACGCGAGCCGAAGCACCAGGCGCGTGACGCAGCACGTTACTGAGCGCCTCCTGCACGATCCGATAGGCCGACAGCTCCACGCCCTCCGGCAGCGACCGGCGAGCCCCGCTGGACACCGCCGTCACCTCCAGCCCGGCCCTGCGCACCCCGGCGAGCAGGTCGTCGAGCTGTTCCAGCGTCGGTTGCGGAGCCTCGGGAACGTTCCCCTCGGGATGCTCCTCGGACCGCAGCACCCCAAGGAGACGCCGCAGCTCCGCCAGCCCCTCCTTGGCACCCGCGCGAATGTCGGCCAGCGCCACGACCAACTCCTCCGGCGGATTCGCGACGCGATACGGCGCGGCATCGGCCTGTATGGAGATCACCGACATGTGGTGCGCGACCACATCATGCAACTCACGCGCGATACGCGCACGTTCCTGCAATACGGTCCGATGCGCACGCTCCCGCGCAAGAGCCGCCTCCTGCTCCGCGAGCCGCGTACGTACCTCCCTGACCCCACGCACCCCGACCGCGACCGCCGCAACGGCCGCGAACTCCACCAGCACGATCACGATGAACCGCCAGGGGCCGATCCCGCCGCCCCACGCCTGCAACCCGAACAACACCGCGGCACTCAACAACAAGGCCTCGACCATCACCCGCGTCCGGTTCCGCAGAGCCACCAGCAGCACGATCCCGGCGTGCACGGACCACGCCCACCCCAGATACGCGCCGAAGGCCGAGCCCAGCGAGAACACCGGCAGCATCACCAGCGACAGCCACCACACCGGCACCGGCCACCGCAACGCCGGCACGAGCAGCGCCGCATGCACCATCCCGACAGCCCTCATCGAGATGTCCTCGGTGCCCCAGACCGCCGCGAACCCCGCCACCGCGACGACCCCGACCCACGGCAGCCACCGCAACGGCCTCGGCCCCGTCATCGCCGGCACGGGCTGCGGCTCCAGCGTGAACAGATCCATCCGCACAGCGCCCAGCACCTTCCGTACGGTGCCCAGCGCTCCGCGCACTACCCCTCCGCCGACCCTGTCCATCCGCTCAGTATCACCCATATTGTCCACCGGCCGGCTCCCTGCCTGTCATGGAGAAAACCCAGCTGGGAAGCCATCCCCGCGCCCGCCGGAGGAAGACGAATCAGCGTTCACCCGGCCATGAAGATATGCGTCGAACCTGCCGGTACGCCTCACCCTGCAGAGCCGTCTTTCCGTCTGGCTCTCAGGTATGACGGCGTCGCGCGACCAGCCGCTTCAACGGGAGCGTGAGACCGACGCAGTGCCGCCCCTTCTCCACTCTTACCCATACGGCGCCGGGCCTTCGTTCCTGTGGAGGACCTCAGCGTCGTTCCCCGAGTTCACTCAGACCGCAGCGCGGGCTTCTTCGCCCGACCACGTCCGAACTCGTTGTTCAGCCCTGCTGCCTGCGCTCTAACCAGGCGGTGACGTCACGTCGGAACTCCCGGTCTTTGTAGACGTCCTCCCTGGCGAGCCACTCCAAGTCGCGTAGGACCCCTGGGGAATGGGCGGGTTCGCGTACCGCGTACACGCCTACACCCGATTCATACGTGTCGGCCAGGAGCCAGACGCTGTTGTCCAGGGCCAGCATGGCGAAGCCAGGGTGGCCGGCGCGAATGCCGAGGAACGAAGCCGCGCCGGCCCCCATGATGTCCCACCGGTCCAGCAGACGGACCCGGTGCCAGACACGCACCCTGTGCCGCAATCGGCGGTCTACCGCGGCGGTCCAGGTGCCCCTGGGCAACATCACAAGGAATTCGCGATTCTCATCGAGCAGGCCGGCGGACATGGCGAGGTCGTACCAGCCCTCGTTGAGCCGCTCCACGAGTCGCGGGTCCCCGTACTCGACGAGGAAGAAGCCGAAAACTCGCTCTCGTTCGTACCCGAGGACATGCGGTATCGCTGAGGCCGGAACTGCGTCCGGTATCACCTCGAGCCCGGCTCGTAGCAGCGGTCTGAGCACCTTGCGATACCTCTCCTGCCGCCCCACCCCATTACCTCCCCCGTCAACCCCATGACCTGTGCGGCTTGATCGTGCCGCACTCAGCCGATGGCCAAGATCCACCGGACAGGTCCTAGCCCGCGGCCACCTGGGCCCCGACCGCAGTTCGGCTGCGGTGCCGACGGGATTCGAACCCGCGGACAGATAAGAGCAGGTCCGCCCCGTCTCCGTCAGTCGCCGCGAGAGGGACCTCTCCCGCGTCGATCGCAATGGGCCGCTCTGCCACGGCACCGCAACCTGCGGGAATGCGCGCACTCCCGCTGCGACTCAGGGTAGAGACACCGTTATCCGCGGACCAATCCTTATCTGGCACGTCACAGAGAGCTCTCCACCACGGATGCACAGACGTTGTGCTCCGGCGCCGCTTCGAACGAGCGTCCTCGCCGCGCACTGGGACAATCACAGGATGCCCAACAACAAGATCCGCTTCGACTGCCGGCGCCGCGGCGATGACGGTCCCCTCGTAGTCGTCCCGTACATCGACGGAGTACCGCTCACCGACCTGATCGACAGGTTCGAGATCGCGGCCGAAATGAAGCCCGCCGGCGACGCCTACGGCGGCCTGATCCCGGAATTCTTCCGCTTCGGCCCGATGCGAGACCACTTCCTGGGCCGATCCGCCGGCGCACCAGGCCCTAAGACACCTGTCCTCGGCTGTGAATGCGGCGAGTGGGGCTGCTGGCCCCTCATGGCCCGCATCACCGCGACGCCGGACTCCGTAACCTGGGACGCCTTCGAACAACCGCACCGCAAGAACCGCGACTACACGGCCTTCGGCCCGTTCCGATTCGACCGACACTCATACGATGACGCCCTGCGGTCCCTGAGCGCGGCGACCGGATCCGACGCAGACGACACGCGCGTATGAACACGGCCGTTGGCAGAGGAGAGGTCAGAGGATTCCCATCACCCTCCGACGACAGCCAAGTTGTGCCACCAATGACCGCATCCACCAGAACAGAAGCGCTCGCGACGACGCTCGTCCGCGACACCCAGCACCGCGACCAACAGCCGAAACGCCTTGCGGCGCTCATCGACCGGGAGAAGGCCGGCGATCTTCCCCAGCTGCTGGTCGATCGGGCCGCGAGTGATCAGAACCGCAGGCGTGTGCGTCGGCCGCAGCCCGGCCCGCCGGATGCTCTCCCGCCCGTCCTCCGCGACGACGCGGGCCTGCACGCAGTGATGGACCAGGTAGCGCAGCACGTCAGCCTGCTCCTCCTGACCGAAGGAGTCGAACCACTCAACGCCCTGTGCCATTGGGCGCAGGCCCTGGGCCAGCTCGTTGAGGATGATGTCTCGCCCGTTCATGAGCACCTCTCGCGGTCCAGCGACACGGAGGCCCTACGACCCTCGCCCCGATCGGGCGGCCTGACGAATCGCCGATCCCGGCCCGTCACAGGCGTCCTAGACGTCCTAGACGTCCTAGACGTCACAGAATCACGCTAGAAGTGACGCATTGCCGCATCCTGGCAACTCTCTCAACCCTCACGACACCCTCTTCGTTTCTCCGACGCGCCTAGGATGCGCTGCCGTGGGGGCGCCGAGCAACGCGACAGCAGGAGTTGTTCTGGTCGACGGCTGCACTCGTGTGTGGGTGGAACGCGACCCGCGGCTCCTGGCGGGCCTGCGCGACCGTACGCGGAGCGGCGGCGGCAGCCCCTGGTGGCGACGTGCCCTCTGGTACGTCCTCCTTGGGCTCCCTCTGGCCGTCTGGCTGCCAGCGAATCCCCGATATCTCGGCCCTGTGGCCTGGTTGCTGCTGCCGTTGGGCATCGCCTTGCTACGGCTGTGGGCGGTGATGGCCGAGCTGGACCTGCGATGGGGGATGCGGCGACGAGGCATCACGGTACGAGCCTGGTTCGAGCCCGACCCGGACAGCGAGGCCACCAGCGCCTACATCGTGCACTTCCACGCCCTGGAAGGCCGCGAGGTCACGACGCACGGGCAGGTACGAGGCCGCCGGGACGAGATCCGTTACGACCCACGGGATTCCTCGCGCGTGATCGCCCCGACCCGCGTCGCCGGGCTGGGGATCGTACTGGCCGCATTCCTGGCGACGGGCATGTGGGGTGTTGTGTGCGTCGTCCCAGCGGTGATGTGGCTGATCAGGGTGCTGGGACTGCCGTTCTAGGGGACTTGGCGGCGACGGACTGCCCACTCCGGCTGACCACGCACGTGCCAACCGGGGGCGTACACGGACTCGGCGACCGCGGTGAGCGCGTCGAGGTAGCGCTGACGTGCCAAGGGTGGGACGAACCGTCCAGTGTGGTCGATGGTCGGCGCCGCCGCCGTGGGTCCGGTGCCCGTACGAGGACCGGAACCCACGACAGCCCGCCTGTCATCCTCCAGGCGGCCGATGACGCGCGCCGGATGAGCTGTCACGAGTCCTCCCTACCTCCCGTGGCCCGCGCCGACGCCACACAGCGGTAGTCGCCGACCCACCTCCGCTGGGAGACGTGACTCCAGCTCAGCGAGGGCTGAGGACGCAGAATTCGTTGCCCTCCGGATCGACCAGGATCGTCCAGGCGATCGAGGACTGGTCGATACCGGGATCGGTGGCGCCCAGGGCGCGCAGTCGGGCTGCCTCGGTGGCGATCTCGCCACCGGCGTAGGGGCGCACGTCCAGGTGGACGCGGTTCCACACGGTCTTGGTGTCGGGGGTGCGGACGAATTCCAGGTAAGGGCCGACGCCGGCGGCGGAGCGCATGCGCGCGTGGTCGTCGGCGACCTCGTGCACGGTCCAGTCCATCGCCTCGCCCCAGAACCGGGCCATTTCTCGGGGGTCGGCGCAGTCGACGACCACGGCGGCGACCGGCCCGGTGTCCTGGTAGATCGGCCGGGGCTCCAGAACGCAGAACTCGTTGCCCTCCGGGTCGGCCATGACCGTCCAGGGGACGTCGCCCTGCCCCACGTCGGCGAGCGTCGCCCCGAGATCCTTCAGGCGGGCGACCAACTCGGCCTGGTGGTCGGGCGAGGTGGTGGCCAGGTCAAGGTGCACCCGGTTCTTCACCGTCTTGGGTTCCGGGCTCGCGATGATGTCGATGCAGATGGCCTCGGGGGCGGGGTAGGAGAAGCCCAGGGGTTCGAGGTTGGTCACACCCGGCCCCTCGCTGTCGATACCCCAGCCGAGTGCCTCCGCCCAGAACCGGCCGAGCGCGGAGTCGTCCAGGGCCTTCATGTTGATCTGCACGAGTCTTGTTGCCATGCCCCAGATCCTAGGAGTTTCCGCCGGTCAGGGGGCGTAGCGATCACCCGGACGTTCACTCGGCGCCCGCCCGCGCTCCCGCCCCCGCCGCCCTGGCCCGCAGCACGGCAGCGAGTACGGGAATGTCGACACCCCCGTGGCCCCGCAGCGCCACAAGGACGATGCGGGGCCACGAGCGCGGAACTGTGTCACGTCACAAGGACGATCCCGGACCTCGGCGGCGTACCGGGACCGGGCTGGGTACTGGTACCGGGACCGGGACGGGTGCCGGTCCCGGGGCCTCGATGGAGAAACGATCCCCCTGGAGGGGTGATTCGCCAGCCGTCAGTCGCTGATGGTGTACCAGTCGGAGTTGGACTGGTACTCGGGGACCGGACCGGCAGCCGGGTTGGTCAGGATGAGACGCCCACCGCTCTTGCCGCAGTTGCTGTCCGTGTACCCGCCCACGGCGACATAACCCTTCCACCACCAGCCGGACAGGTAGTTGTCGACGCCGGGAGTGGAGAAGCAGCCCTCGACGTACTGGCCGTTCTGGTTGGAGCCGGCGATCGACACGGAGTACACAGTGCCGAGCCGGTCGTGGAAGTTGATCTGCTGGCCGTTGCTGCCGGCGAAGGCCGAGCCGGAGCCGAGACCGACGGCGGCGGCGCCGAACAGGGTGACCGCACCGGCCTTGGCGAGGCGTGAAGTGATGCTCATGAAAAGACTCTCCCGTTCAGTTGCTGAAAATGGTCCAGTCGCTGGACTGGCTGAGAGGAACCCAGACGGAGCTGGAGAAAGTGACGTTGCCGGTGGGCCTGCCATCGCCGCCACAGCCACCGCTGTAACCGGTGACCTCGACGTTGCTGGTCCACCACCAGCCACTCCAGTAGTTGTCCCGGCTCGGGCTGTCGAAGCACCGCGCCACGCCCTGACCACCCTGATTGTGGCCGTCCACCCACACCGAGTAGGTGTTGCCGACCCGGTCATGGAACGCGAGCTGCTGGCCACTGCTCCCCGCGAGCGCGGACCCCGAGCCGACCAGCACGAGGGACGCGACCGCGGCAAGCATGCCGACGGCGGCCCCCGTCTTCCTGCGGAAGTTCATACGTGTTCCTCAGTCGACGACGCGAAGCCCCGAAGGCGAAGTCGCGAGGACGAATCCCGAAGGCGAAGTCCCGAGGGCGAGGGCGAGGGCGAGGGCGAAGGCCCGATCACAGGTCGTAGATCGTGTACCAGTCGGACCCCTGGGACACGGGGATGTCGAACGTCTCCGGGCTGGGCTCGATGGCCGTACCGCCGCACCCGCTCTCCGGGTACCACGTGATACGAACCTCGCCCTTCCACCACCAGCCGTACAGGTAGTTGTCGGTCTTGGGAGTGTTGTAGCAGCCCGCGACGAGCTGCCCGTTCTGATTGGTCCCGTACACGTAGATGGAGTAGACGTCGCCACGCTGGTCGTAGAACCGGATCTGCTGGCCGTTGGTCCCGGCGAACGCAGCCCCAGAGAAGCCGAACACGCTACCGATGGCCAGCGCACCGACCGCCACACCCCGAGCGACTCGTGCAGACACAGACATACGGACATCCTTTGCAAAAGGTCGGACACACGAAGCCACCCAGACCGATCCTCACCACCCGACCGGCCCCACAAGGCCCCCGCCAGAAAACCTACGCACCCCCAGCCCCCCACCCTTTGCCCCCCGCGCACCCTTCCTTGACGATCCGCGCGCCCACCCCCGTGCGCCCGGAGGCCCCCTGCCCCGACACCCGGCGCCGGCCCGAACCCCGGCACGCACCCCACCGCGAGCACGGGCTACCCGGTCCCGACTCCCTCGTCGTGCCGTGGGCAGGCTTCCCATCGCGCTCACCGTGAAGGACCCTCGCCGGCCGCGCCTGCCTGCAGGGGTGCGGCGGTCTTCGAGGGGCAGTGGTCTCAGGGGTCCGGAGGGCGGTACAACCTTCGCGGCATATCACCTTGCCGGGTCGCAGGCGGCGACCTATCGTCGGCCCGCATCGCATCGCATCGCATCGCATCGCATCGGATGGCATCGCTCGCACCGGTCCTGAGTCGAAGGCTGTTGATGTCTCTTCGTCCCGCAGTAGCCCATGACGCCGCCTTCCTCTGGCGCATCCTCCTCGAGGCCTACAACTGGAATGGCGAACATCGCTTCACAGCGCAGGATTTGGAGGCCAATCCAAGCGCCGCGCGCTACCTCGCCGACTGGCCTCGCCAGAACGACTTCGGCGTCATCGCAGAAACCAGCGCCGGCGAACCGATCGGCGCGGCCTGGGCACGGCACTTCTCGCAGACCGAGCCCGGATACGGCTTCGTCGCCGCGAACGTCCCCGAGCTAACCCTCGGCGTCCTGCCCGAACACCGCGGCCACGGCCACGGCCGCACCCTGATGGAGGCACTGATCCTGGCCGCCGCCAGCAGCCGCCCGACCCCGCCGGCCCGACTCAGCCTCAGCGTCGAGGACGGCAACCCCGCAGTGCACCTCTACACCACCCTTGGCTTCGCCCGGGTCGGGCGCACCGGCGACTCCGACACCATGGTTCTGGACGTCCAGTCGGCCGTCACACGACTGAGAGGTCCTGGCAAAGGGGTAGGGCGTGGCATGGACGCCTAGGCCATCTCGTCTGGATCATCTAATCGTTCGTCTGAACGTGCCGTTGACTGTCGCCCAATGGGCGTGATTCGAGCCGTTGTTCCCTGATCGGACGCCGCGCCGGGCGGCCGCTGACGCGCCCGCCTTCGACCGCGAGGCGTACAAGCAGCGCAACACTGTCGATCGATCGCCAATCAACCGCTTGCAACAGCAGCGGGGGCATCGCCAGCCGCTACGAGCAGACCGCCGCAACCATCCACCTCGCCCTTCGGACTCTACGTCGCCAGCCTCTCCGTCTTGGCCCGCCAGGCCGACGACTCAGGAGCAGGAGCGAACCGCATCGTCCCAGGCGCCAGGGCTGCGGTAGTTGTTCTTGTGACCCGTAGCAAGGACGTGGCGCAGTTCGGCAACGTGCTGGGTGTTCGCGGGGAGATCGAGCCGACTGAGGAAGGTCAACGCGGCAGCCGGCTCCAGATCGCCGTAGACGTCGTGGAAGCTCGCCAGTAGGCCGCGAAAGACGGCCGAGTGAAGGGCAGGAAGCCGCATGGCGGTGCGGTACGTAGGCTCCTTCACCGTCCAACGCACCGGTCCCGAACACTCCAGAACCCGACGCGCTCGGCGGAGCAGGCCGTCCGATCGCTCGGCCACCACCCGGTCGATGTCGTTACCGAGAACCTCCGCGAAGGCCGTCTCGGACGTGGCGTGGTCCTCAAACCAGTCCACCCACAGCGAGTAGGTGATGGCCTCGGCGTCCCGGTCCGCCTCCAACCGCTGACGGTAGCCGTCCCACAGCACATCGGCCGGCAGGGGACCCTCCGCGCTCTCGTTCGCGAACCGGATCTCGCACGTGACCCAGTACTCGTCGAGAAGGTCCAGCAACCCGAAAGCCAACCGCACCTGATCGGCCGCATCCATGTCTTCGGCGAACACATCACCGGCCCAGGAGTGCGCCACCTGGTTGGCCGTGAGCACCACGTCCGGCTTCCTGTCCCTCACCCACCCGTCGCGCACCTGCCTGACGCCCTGATCAGCCAGCCAACGCCGCGCTGCCTCCTCGGCCTGCATCTCCACTCGGCAAGTATCACCGGCCTCGCAAGACCCGAACGAATCGGCTCGCCCTGCCGTAAGCGCGCAACCCTCCGGGCCATAGCAGAGTCTGAGAGGGAAATAGGATCGTCGAAAGAAGGCTGCCCGTGGACGAGGTCCTGGTGACGGTACTGAAGTGGGCTGCTCGCGGCGTTACGCTCGCCGTCGACTACCTCAACCTGCGCGCTGTCTACGAGCAGCTGCGACGCGACGTTCGAAAGAGCCGTCGCCAGCGTCCAGCGTGAAAGGTCTGGTCAGAGCCACTCGTTGAAGGCTTCGACCCGTACTGTCGCTTCGTGTCGCACGGCGGGTTTGTCGTACCTGGTAGCGATGGCACGGAGGCCACTGAGTTGGTTGTCCCGTACGCGACCGTGTGCCGCTGCTTGTAGTCGTCTTCGTCGAACCCCGGCGACCGGCCGCCTCGCGATCTGCGGTTGAGGGCAGGCCCCGGGCTGGCTCTGCGCTCGCCGCTGGAGCTTCCGGGGCTGACGCAGGAGGAGTTCCTCGTCCAGCAGTTCACCTGCTTCGGCCGGGTCGTGGCGGTCGGGCGGCCGGGTGAAGAGCTGCCTTTGCTCGGTGCGCAGCGGGCCTATCTCCCCCTGGACGGCTGGAAAGAGACGGTGAGCGAGCTCATCGAGGGTGCCCAAGTGGTCCTGCTGAACGCCGCACCGGGACCGGGCACGGTCTGGGAGTTCACCGAGGTACGCCGCAAAGCCGATCCCCGCCGGCTTCTGCTTCGCGTCTACTGAACACCTGCGGATTACGACACCTTCCGTCGCGCAGTCGCCGTCGAGGAAAGCGACCACCCGGCGAACGGGAACGAGCACAGACAGGGGAATGGCGACTATCCGGAACTGCCGGACCTTCCCGACTACGTACTCTCGAACCCGAGCACAGGACGGCAGTGGAACTTCCCGCAGAGAGGAACTGTCGTCTTCGACGAGAACTGGCACCCCCGCTTCATACCGTTCGACCTGTCCGTCCCCTCAATAGGCTGGGTGTGGACCATGCGCCGGGTCATCTGCGACGAACTGGAGCCGGTGACAGGCCCCTTGTCCCGAGTCCCAGGCCTGAAGGCCCGATTACACTCATGACGAGCAGACCTGGGCAAGATCCCGTTATGGCGCCTGCCAGCTGACCACTCCTCGGCCGAGAGAGCGATCACCAGGTCATCACCAGTCACCAGGTCATCACCAGGCCATTACCGGGTCATCGCCAATCACGCGTTCTCCAGAGCCCGGATTACGTGGTCCAGCTCGTCCGGCATAACCGCGATCAGTACAGACCCCTGAGACGAATCGCACTCGACGATCCGGGACCCCGGATTAACCGCCATCGCCTCACGCACTGACGGCGAACGCACCCCGGCCTGACACAGATCAGCCGGCAGAACGACTTCCTGCTTGCCAAAGGTAGGCGTCCAGGTGAGGGGACCGGCACCGACCTGCAGACGTCCCGCCTTCCAGCGAGCCCCTTGGGCCGACCACTTGAGCATGCAAGGCACCCCGGCGGGCTTCCCGGTGTCTATCGCGGTGGACCTCTGCTGCCGCTTTCGGCGCATCAGCCACCCAACGAGGGCCGCAGCGGCCACAGCAATCGTCAGTTCGATCATTCACCCATTCAAGCAGCCCAGGAATACGGGCGGAGCGCGTCGCTAAGCGTTGTCCGGCAAATGATCTACGGCGTGCTGGATGGCCTGGGCCTTCCTCCGCCACCCGGCGAGGGCTGCGGGCGCCGTCCGCGCGGGCGAGGTTGCGCAGGCGGGCGATGCCGACAATGGCGTGGTGGACGCCGTGGCCTTTGAGGCGGCAGTCGCGGAGAGTCCGATTACCTCTCGGGCTACCTACACGGCCTTTCAGGTCTGCATACGGTGCGGGCGAAGGTGTGCTCGACGCGGGCTCGAACCTTGCGGTGGGAGGCGTTGTGTTCCTCTTTCCAGGCCAGGAACTCGACCTGGCCGGGTTCGCGGTGGTGAGGGATGACCAGGCCGGTGCCCCGGTAGACGCCGTCCACGATCAGGACGGTGTCCTTGCGGAACCGCCGGCGCTGCTGCGGCGCGAGCAACGGCCCGAGACTTGGTTGATGATGCGCTCGGCGGCCGACTACGACACCCCGAACAGCGGGCCGAACTGGCGCAGGGTGAGGTTGGTGCGTCAGTACGCGGGGACCAGCAAGGCCTGGGGTCCTCCAAGGGCAGGCTCCAGGGTCGGCCTTTGCGGACCGGATCAGCGCCCTGGCGCTGCGGCGCGGTGATCAGCTTGTCGCACTGCCGCGCGCTCAGCCTGGTGAACGGGCTATCCAGCGCTGCTGCGGCGCCGTGATCACTCCAGTCACGGCGAGATCCTCACACTGTTCCCGCCGGTGTTGACGCGCTGATCACTTCCTAGCCAGGCATGGACCCTTGGCTGCGGGTCAGGGGATCAGCGCTCTTCCCGGGATCAGCGCTCCTCCCACTCGGTGCGGGCGAGCTCCGTGTTCGTCCGGACCAGGTCCTCGTCGTCCTCGATCATGAACAGCGAGTACCGGCCCGTTGCGTCCAAGGCGTCGAAGACCCGGTGGGCCCATGCGTCCGAGTCCGACTGATTGGCGGTGACCCGGGCCGGATGGGAATGGTGCGGCTCGTCCAGGTCTGGCGGCACGGCGACCCAGCAGCTCAGCCAGTGCTCGTTGTCCCCCCAGGTGAAGGAGGGGGATTGCCCGTCGGTGTCACAGTAGAACTCGATACCGAAGGCCGCTTGGAGGTCGGTCCGCACGGCGTCCGCGAGTGTGGCCCCAGGGGTCTGCGGCTGCCGGAAGCCGGCGTAGATGTCGTACTCGCTCAAGATGATCAGCCCCAGCCGACGTCGAAGGTCTCGTCGTAGGAGTATCCGATTAGTCACACCTGGGTGAACTCACGCGAGCCTCCTGTGGTGCAGAAGAACGTGTCGAGCCCCTTTTTAGCTTCCCGCCCACGGCCCACGGCCCACGCACATCCGCACCGCCTCAGAGATCGGTTACGGGACAAGCGTTAGAAGGAGGGTGTCCTGGCCCTTCAGGAACACCTGCTGAGCGTCGCTTGGTCCTCCCCAGGAGTTCGTGGCACCCCCTACAAGCCCCTGCTCCCCACACGTCTATTGCCGTCGATAGACCAGGACGTCGGTCGCCCCGTCGATCAGCGCCCAGCCTCCCGCGCAGATCAGCACGACCGTCGACAGCAGTACGACGACGGGTCCCGCCCAGAACACACCGGCAATCCCGATCATGGACCCGAGAAATCCCGCCCAGTAGGTGAGGTCTCGCAGTGGCGGATGATTCTCAGCGGTCTGCCACCATTTGCTCGCTGCCCAGAACGCCACGCCGAAGATCATGAAGATCGCCACGCCGGGCAGTCCGATATCCCGGCCGGCGTCGATCATCAGCCACACGCCCATGACGAGAGCCGCCAGGCCGTACCCGGCCTTCCCTACTCCGACCCGTACACGCGCCCGCCCGGACATCAAAGCCCCCCACCGTGTTCGAACCGCTCTCCCTGCTCGCAGGATTCTCCGCGACACAGTCACCATCCGGGAAGACGTACTGGCGCGATCAGGCTGACAGGTCTGGTTCGATCCCACCCGGACGGGGCAAAGGTGCGAACTGCCAGTCGACGTCCCAACTCGCCTACTGAGCAGGTCTGCTGCACTTCTAAGCCTCCTCGCGGCTGGGCTCAGGTGGGAGGATCCACAGCGTGATGGGATGGACGCACGACACCCCGCGCTGGGCGGTCATATCGGCCTGCGTCATCGCAGCCGTCCTACTCTTCGTCGGCGCATCCGCGCACGTCACCGACCTTCTCAGACACGGTCTGCACCCATATGACTGGGCACCGGGCTGGCTCAACCTCTACTGGTCGTCGCTGGCGCTGTTGGACGCGCTCGCCGCCGCGCTGCTGATCAGAGGGAGGCGCCGAGGAACCGACCTCGCCTGCGCCATCATGACGACCGACCTAGCCGCCAACTGGTACGCGGTCTACGGCATCCAGCACAGCAACCTCGCCGCTCAGCCTGGCCTTCAGCGTCTGACCGTCTTTGCCGCACTCGTCCTGGGAACGGCACCGTTCATCCGACGGCACCTCAGTAAGTGAGACGACGTCTCCGTAGGAGCGCTGGGCGGCCCTCCGATCCGAGGCGGGGACGGTCAGATCTCGGCATCATGGCGGCCTCTATGAGGCCTGCTTGGCGCGGACGCCTTCGGTAATGCGTTTGCCGAGGGTCGCGTCGATGTTGGTCCAGTACGTGAAGGCGCGTTCCAGGACGGGCTCGGTCACGCCGTCGAGGAGGTGGCCGACGACGTTGCTCACGAGCCGGGCGCGGGCGGCGTCGTCCAGTACCTCGCGTACGAGGGTGCCGGGCTGGCCCCAGTCCTCGTCTTCCGGGCCGTGACGTAGGCCGTCCGGGTGATCTCTCCGTCGGCCGTCCAGCCGGGCGGAGTGTCGTAGCGGTCGGTGTCGGCGGCCGGACCGCCCTTGGAGTTGGGTGCGTAGACGGGGTCGGAGGTCTTGCGGTACGCCATCGCGCCGTCCTTCGAGTACGTGTGGACGTCGACGACGGGGCCGTGACCGGAAGCTGCTGGTAGTTGGCGCCGATGCGGGCCCGGTGCGCGTCCGCGTACGAGAAGCGGCGGGCCAGCGGCATGCGGTCGGGGCTGGGGCCGATGCCGGGGACGAAGTTGTTCGGTTGGAAGGCGGCCTGTTCGATCTCGGCGTGGTTGTCGGTCGGGTTGCGGTCGAGTGTCATGCGGCCGACGGGGATGAGGGGGTTGTCGGTGTGGGGCCAGACCTTGGTGAGGTCGAACGGGTTGAACCGGTAGCCGGCCGCGTACTCGTACGGCATCACCTGGACGTGCAGCGTCCACGACGGGAAGTCCTCGTCCCGGATGTGCTCGAACAGGTCCCGCATGTGGAAGTCCGAGTCGGTGCCGGCCAGCCGGTCCGCCTCGTCCTGGGTGGGGAACGCGACGCCCTGGTCGGTCTTGAAGTGGTACTTCACCCAGAAACGCTCGCCGGACGCGTTGATCCACATGTACGTGTGGGAGGTGTAGCCGTTCATGTGACGCCAGGACCGCGGGATGCCGCGGTCGCTCATCAGCCAGGTGACCTGGTGCGCGGACTCCGGCGACAGCGTCCAGAAATCGAACTGCCTGTCATGGTCGCGCAGATTGCTGTCCGCACGCCGCTTCTGGGACCGGATGAAGTGCTGGAACTTCATCGGATCCTTGACGAAGAAGACCGGCGTGTTGTTGCCGACCATGTCGTAGTTGCCCTCGGACGTAGAGAACTTCAGCGCGAAGCCCCGCGGATCCCGCCACGTGTCCGGGCTCCCGCGCTCCCCGGCCACCGTGGAGAAGCGGAGGACCAGATCGGTACGGGCTCCCGGCTGGAACAGCGCGGCCTTGGTGCAGCGGCTGACGTCCTGGGTGACCTCGAAGTGGCCGAAGGCTCCGCTGCCCTTGGCATGCGGCTGACGTTCCGGGATCCGCTCCCGGTTGAACTGCGTCATCTGCTCGATCAGGAAAGCATCCTGGAGGAGGATCGGACCGCCAGGCCCACAGTGAGCGAATGCTCATCGCTCTCCACCGGGCCCCGGAGTCGGTAGTCGTCGTGGGTCGGCTCTGGGTCATGACTCTGCTGCCTTTCGCCCGCCCTCTGCCCGTTCGGCGTAGGCCGCTACCTGAGGCCATGGCCCGTCCGCACTGTTTACAGCGCTCACATTTCTCGGAGGATGAAGGCGCTACACGCAATGGGGGAATCGCGAGGTGCGAGGTGGGTGTGAGGTCGGCGCTCAGCCGACCAGCGTCGGCGGCTGTGTCGAGAAGACGACTCTTCCGGCGGGGCACCGCCTCATGGACGCGGCGGCCACACCGGCGAAACCCCCACCGACGACTGGGCCGACCGGTGACTTGAACTTCCCGGAGGCGCAGCGGCTGCCCGGCAGGCAAGCCGGGGCGGCTGGCCGGTTCTCAGGCGCGGCGGGCGGCCCAGACGCTGCGCTCAGTGCGTACGGCGAGATCTTCGCGGTGCAGGAGACTGTTCGGGCTGCTGGTGTCGAGGGGCTCGTCGAGGGCGGCGAGGTCCTCGGGGCTGAGGGCGGAGGCGGCTACGCCTCGGATGCGCTGCAGGCTGCCGTAGGCGTAGCGGCTGATCGCTGCGTTGCGCGCGCCTTCGATGTGGGCGGTGATGGTCCGCTCGGCCTCGATGGTGAAGCCGGCGGTGGTCAGCATCGGTCCCCAGTCGGCCCCGCGGTGCGGAACGTGCTCGGAGTGGAAGCTTTCGGTCGCGGCGTGGGCGCGTTCTTCGAGACCGGGCCGGCTCTCGGGAGCATGAGTGGGCAGGAAGCGGGGATAGCCCGCGAGCTCGACGATGGCGAACAGGCCGCTGGGGGCGAGGAGGTCGCGGACGCTGGCCAGGGCATGGTCGGGGTCGGCCATGTGGTGCATCGAGGCCGAGGCCCACACCAGATCCGGTGTGCCGAGGTCGGGCCAGTGGCTGGCGTCGAGGTCGGCCTGAACGGTCCGGATGCGCTCCTCGACACCACGGGCGCATGCCTTCTCGCGCAGGAACCGGAGGTGTCCGGCCGAGGTGTCGACGGCGGTGACATGCGCCTCGGGGAAGCGTTCGAGGAGTGCGAAGGTGCCCGCGCCGGTGCCGCAGCCCAGATCCACGATCTGCCGGGGCTCGCTCATCACCGGCAGCCAGGCGGTGATGGACGCTATGTGCTCGGCGAGCACCTCGGCGTCCAGGTCGAGGATCTGCGCCTGACTACCATCGCTGTGCTCGTCGCGGTGGGCATGCTCGCCGTGGGGGTGGCGACTGCTTTCGCCATGGTGGGGGAGGTGCTGATGCGTTTGGGTCATGTCGGCACCGTACGACTGTCATGCGCATACGGCACGATCTCTTGCTGCATGCGCAAGAAGATGGTCTGGGGTGCTGCCTGCCACGCAACATCGCTCACCTTGCCCATGGGGTCTCCGGCGCGACCGTACCTCGCTGGTCGCTGGTCGCTGGTCGTTGGGTGAGGACGGGGGTGCCGCCTCAGTCAGCCTCCGAGCCGTCCGTGCCGGCGGCCTTCTGGTGGCCGCGACGGGCGTCGCGGTCGAAGATGCCCATGATTTCGCACGGTCCGCCCTCGGCGCCGATGGCGTGCGGCGTCATCGTGGGGAACTCTGCGGCCTGGTTGGTCTCGATACGAAACCGCCGGTTGCCGAGCATGAGGATGGCCGTGCCGGACAGCACGACGAGCCATTCGCGGCCGGGGTGGGCGCGCATACGGGCGGGGTTGTCGGGCGGAGGCGCGGTCAGCCGCTGGCGCATGACGGTCATGCCGGGGTCGCTCTTGATCGGCCAGCGCATCAGGCCGTGCTTGCCGTCGATCATCGGGCTGACGACCACCTTGTCGGTGGCGTTCTCCACGAGCTGGTCCAAGGTGGTGTCCAGGGCGCGTGCGAGGGTGACGAGCTGGTCCAGGGCGAGGCGGCGCTGACCGTTTTCGATGCGGCTCAGCGAGGACTGGCTGAGGTTGGCGCGAGTGGCCAGTTCCTCCAGGGACCAGCCCTGCGCGACGCGCAGCGCGCGGATCCGTTTGCGTACGAGGCTGTCCAGCTGCCCATCTTCTTGCGTCATGGGCAAGAGTATATGCCTCTTATGCAAGGAGGGCTTAGCGTCGAATGCGGCTGGTCAAGTGCGGGGACCACGTACGACGAAAGGGCGCGACATGTCTGCGCAGACTTCCCAGCACGAGAGCGACGAACTGCCCATCGAGACCGCAGACGTCGTGGTGATCGGCGGCGGTGGTGCCGGCCTGAACGGCGGGCTGATACTGGCCCGCCCGCCCGCCCGCCCGCGCCGCTCGGACGCAGTGATCGACAGCGGCACCCCGGGCAACGCCCCCGCGGCAGCCATGAACGGCTTCATCGTCCTGGACGGCACCCAGCCGTACGAGAGCATGGGCCGCCGTTTCGCCTCCGCCACGGCCGGTACCACCGAGGCCGCTGGCGTGTCGGTGGCCGGCATGCCACCGACCTCACTACCCAGCTCGGCGCCGCTGCCGCGGCCGGAGCCCCGGCCAGCTCCCATCCCAACGCCCTACTGACGACCGCGGACACCGATGCCGCGCTCGCCGCCGCACACGCGAGTACCAGCTGACACCAAGCAGAAGGCCACCGGCTGAGGCGTAAGCCTTCCAGCTGAAGAACCGCGCGGCGCCCCCAGCAGTCCGCCTGTCACGCCCCCGCAGTCCACGCGGTGAGCTGGAGCTGAACCCCCACTTCGCCGACCTGGCGACCGGCCCCGCCCCGGCCACCTGCGGTGATCAGAACCCTCATCTCCCCGACCTGGCGACCGGCCCCGCCCCGGCGCTGATCCTGCATGCCCTGTGGAAGGAAACCATGAGTACCAGTCAGCCTCCCCAGGCAGCGGCCCCATCGGCCAACGGCGGCGAAGGGGCGCCGGACGCGCGTCAGCTCCGTACGATCCTGATCGCCGTCTCGATCGCGGTGATGGCTGTCATCGCCTCCGTATCCGGGCTGAACGTCGCCCAGACCCACATGGCCGTCGAGTTCGGAGCCTCACAGAACACCGTCCTGTGGATCATCAACATCTACACCCTCACCTTGGCGGCTCTGCTCCTGCCGCTTGGCGCGATCGGTGACCGACTGGGCCGCAAGCCCATGCTGATCACCGGACTGGTCGTCTTCGGCGCAGCCAGTGTGCTTGCCGGCGTTGCCCCGTCGGCCGCCGTGATGGTCGCCGCGCGCGTGGCCGCCGGCGTCGGCGCCGCGATGATCATGCCGATCACCCTGGCCGTCATCACCTCCACCTTCCCCGAGGAGGAGCGCGGCAAGGCGATCGGCGTGTGGACCGGCGTAGCCGGAGGCGGCGGCGTCCTGGGTATGTTCCTGTCCGCCCTGCTGGTCGACGTCGCCGACTGGCGCTGGATGTTCGTCCTGCCCGTGGTCCTGGTCGTCGTCGCGCTGGCGTTGACTCTGAAGTCGGTGCCCAACTCCCGCGAGCGCTCAGCTCATTCCTTCGACGTCATCGGCGCACTGCTCTCCACCGTTGCCGTGATCGGTCTCATCTTCGTCCTCCAGGAAGGCCCCGAGCGCGGCTGGACCGATTCAGCAACCCTGCTCAGCCTGGCCGTCGGACTCGTCACCACCACCGCCTTCGTGGTCTGGGAGCTCCACCGCCGCGACGCATCTCTGCTCAACGTCCGCCTCTTCCGTGAGCGCGGCCTGGCCAGTGGCTCCATCACCCTGCTCGTCGTCTTCGGCGTCCAGGCCGGGATCGCCGTCGTCCTTTTCCCGTTCTTCCAGGCAGTCCTCGGCTGGTCGGGCCTGCTGTCCACGGTGGCGATGATGCCCATGGCCGTCATGATGATGACGACCTCGGGCCTGGCCCCGAAGCTGGTAGCCAAGATCGGCGCCCGCTCCACCGTGACTGTGGGCATCGCCCTCTCCACCCTCGGCCTCGCGCTGATGGCCCTGCTCGTGTCCGTCGAAGGCGGCTACCCGTCCATCCTGGCCGGGATGCTCGCCATGGGCATCGGCATGGGACTGTCGATGACACCCTCCACCGAGGCCATCACCAACTCACTGCCCCGCGCCAAACAAGGCGTTGCCTCAGCCCTCAACGACGTCACCCGCGAACTGGGCACCGCCCTGGGCGTCGCCATCCTCGGCGCACTCCTGGCCAACGGCTTCCGCGACGCCATCGACAACAAGCTCGACGGCATCCCCAGCCCGGCCGCGAACACCGCACGCGAAGGCATCGCGAACGCCATCGAGGCCGCCCCCACCACCGGCAACCGCGCCCAGGACCTCGTCCACGCCGCCCAGCAGTCCTTCGTCGCCGGCTGGCAGCAGGCCATGTGGGTCGGCACCGCCATCATGGCCGCCCTTCTCCTCTACGTAGCCCTGCGCGGACCACGGAACACCACACCCCTCCGGCCCGACACCGAGGCAGCAGCACCGGAATCCGGGCCCGCGGAGCGCGTCACAGCCCGCTGACCAAGCTGCAACCCACGCGGACGAAGCGCGAAGCACGATGCCGGCCGCACGGCGGACGCCGTCGGGCGCACAGCGACCGCGCAGTGTGCCCGACGGCGGCGGAACATGCCGCCCGAGCACAACCCTATTGCCCCCGATCACATACAGGAGATACGTCAGCCCGTAGCAGACGCAGAGAGCCTGAGGCGCCTCCAACCTGCGCGAATGGCTGCTCGAGAGCCGGCCACGGAGAGCTGATCGATAGGATCTGCAGGTGATATACGAGTCTGCAGTCCAACTCTCGGAAGCGGAGTACCGCGAAGTCTGGGACCGTTTCGATGCGGCGTTCGCCTTTCGCCCCGGCATGAACCCGTCCAAGTGGCCAGCGATCAAGGAGCCCGTCGACTCCGTGACCTGGAGCTTGGCCGCGTTGGACGACGACCCCGACTACGAGCGACTCGACCGGCTCGTCGAGGTGGTCCAGCGAGGTCTTACCGCTTGTGTGCCCGGGCAAGGCACGCTGTTCGCACTGGACTGGCAACACGCATCGTTCCGCTTTTCGCCACATCTCCTGCGTAGCTCCGAACAGGAACGGTGGCCGCTGAGCCCGTACCCCGATGGCGACTACTACATCTACCTGTCGGAGGACTTCCTGACCGGGAGCTTCGGGCACCCCTGGGAAGAGTCGCTGTGCCTGTTCGGGCAGGGGCTCCTGGAAGTGGTAGCGGCGGAAATCGATGACATCCTGGGCGCTCCGATCCGCAGGTCCGGCCGGCGTTCGCATCGCGCCTAGCGCGGCGATGGTCTCGGGAACGGGTCAGAGCCCGATCCGAAGTGGCTCGCCAAATGGCGCCTGACGGCCTTCGTTTGCCGGTGTATCTCGTTGCATGGGGGGCGTGCACCCGTGGCCCAGCGGGGGCGGAAGCGACGGGAGAGTTCCGTGCGGGGCAGATCGTCTGCGTCCTGCTGGAGCTGCCACGACGGACGGGAGTGGTGAGAGGACCACGGCTACGGACCTTTGCCGCCCCGCGGACCTCCGTGCCGGTTCCGGCCCCGGTTACGGAAAGCCGGTCAGAGGCGTTGAGTTCGACCGCAGCACCTGGCCTCTGACATCAGGACCCGAAGAACCGATCGAGCACCTGAGGCAAGTAGTCCGCGATCGGACCGAGTCCGTCGGCAGAGGCACGGGCGCGTACGAAGGCGAGCGCGTCGAGTTCTGGCGCGTCGCCGTGGCTGGCCTGCGCGGCGGGAAGGTCCGTCCATGTCCGCCGCACTTCTGCGGCGGACATGGACGGGCAGAGGAAATGGAAGCCGAGGCTGCCGAACCGGTGTCCGCGAGTGAGCCCCCACAGCGTCAGTTCCCTGTCGGCAACGAGGATGCCGGTCTCCTCGGCGAGTTCACGCGCGGCGTGCCGGCGTAGCACCTCCGTGTCCAGGGGCGTTCCGGAGGGTGGCGGTTCGGCTGCGCCGCCGGGGAGAGTCCATCGGCCGGGGGCTGCCGTCGTGGCTGATCCACGTCCGATCACGAGTCCTTCGTCGGTGAGGAGGAGGGCAGTGACGAAGACGGACCCGGGAACCTGCTCGGGCGGCCGAAGCCGGCGCAGGGCCCGGGAGCGGTACGTCATCGGTGCCCATCGGACCACCAGGCCGCCCGATGCGGGCTGATCGACCTTGAGGCTTGCGACGAGGGGGCCGTCGAACGTGGCCGGGTTGTGGGCCCGCGTCTCCTCCCAGAGGCGGTCCACCTCGCTTCGTTCCCACGGAGAGAGCACCGGCGGAGCGTGCTCGACAAGCGTGAGGCCGATGGGATCGAGGAACTCGGCGGGCTGGGGCGGACTGGTCACGGACCTCCTTGGCCGATGTCGATTCCGGAACTCGTCGACGGGGTGTTCATCGAGTGCCAGGGGCGCCGGGCTGCGGTACGAGGAGGGAAACGCGCACTGGCCAACGGCGCCAGCCGCTCGCCGGCTCCCACGCACTACTGTCGTCGATCCCCGTCAGAGCCGGCGTGAGGGTGACGCTCAACCATGGCACAGCGTCCGCGCGGTAGGAATCGCCGGCGGGTTCGTTGCCGTGCTGGTCGGCCAGGCTGAACCCGCCATCATCATCACGTCCGGTTGACGCTGCGTTAGTCCAGGGGCGAGAGGCGAATCGTCTTCGCGTGTGGGAGCATGGGAATAGGAGATTGCGATGATTCCATCGTAAATGAGCTACACTCCGCCGCCGCGAGGCTCTTCCGGCCTACTCAATGGCAGTGGAGTGATAGCGCCTTCATTGTCCGCGTGGCCTACCCTTGCGCCCCGTCGTCTCCGGAGGCGGGAGGACTCACATGCCTCTGTTCACCGGCGCTTACGCGAACCCCCTTGCATCGTCCGCCGAACCGACGATGCGATCGGTCTTGAATGCGAGTCGGCAGACGTTGTCACTCGCAGGGGCTCCGAATGTCAACAATATGGCCATGATCGTTGTTGTGCTCACAGGGTACGAGGGCACACTTGACCATCCGTGGGCGGCGTTCCGAGAACAAGAAGAGCATTACTCGGGCAGCATGCTGAAGACCGCTGCGATGTACGCGGCATTCGACCTGCGGGCGAGTGCCGACCAGCTGGCCTCCGACGGCGGATTGACCACGTGGCCCCAGATCGAGGCAGCTCTTAAAGCTCAGTTCAATCCGGAGATTTCCACTCACACGCCGTTGCTGATCAGCGGCTCCACGGTGTTGAAGCCCGAGGATAAGACCAGGAAGCCAGACTACTCCGCTGTTCTCCAACTCGGCACGGGTCCGGACTTCGTCGTTGACTTCACCCAGGCGCAGAAGAACGCGTTCGAAAACATGATGGTGGTGCAAGACAATCCTGGCGCCACCACGACGATCCACGGTCTGGGCTACCCGTACCTCAATGGCAAAATAGCCGACGACGGATTCTTCGACGGATCATCCAAAGGGGTGTGGCTGGCCGGCGACTACGCCAAGATATGGCGTGCCGCACGCATTCCGTGCGTCAACGACTTGGACACCGCTCAGGGCACCACCGTATGGGATATGGCGAAGCTGATGACCCTTCTGGCGGACGACAGGCTTGTCGGACCTCTGAGCAGTCGCGACATGAAGGGCCTGATGGCACGGGCAGGTAACTTTTTCCACCAGACCACCCCGCCGATCTGGCCCACGAACGGGCGGTTCATCGCCAGCCACGGCAAGGTAGGAATAGGGCCACTCAAATCCAACAAGACTGTCTTCTCGGAATCCCTTATCGTCCGTGACACGGTGCGCCACCTGGAATTCGTTGTCGTTTGGCAGAATGTGATTCAAGACGGGCAGACACGGAGGCAACTGTTCGAACCAGTCGCAACGATGACAGAAGCAGCAATGAATGCGTTCGTGCCCTAACGGTGGCTGTCGAAGAAGCGAGTCCGGTCGCTGTTCCGCCACTTTTGGAACGGCATTCGGGCCCGGGGAGTTTCGTGTCGACCGTCACGGAATCAGGGAGGAATCGTGACGCCAACGGCCCACGTCTTTCTGGGAAGGACCTGCGATGGTGGTGTCAGTTCGGCGATGCAACTCAGGCTTACAGCCGCCGAAGTAGGCTTGACTGCCATCTACAGCCTTTCCGGATTCACCGGCACGATCAGCGAGTGGGCGGGGCTTCGTCAGAGCCACGGCGCGGCGCACCCAGGTGGCCAACACACCAATGGGGACGCACTAGACGTCAACTACGAGTCCAACCCGTACATCGTCGTCCGCACACCCACCTCGGTGGGCGGGGTTGTCTATGGTGGCGAGGCGCCAACGCCACCAGCCCCGCCCGCGAACGCCCTGCGGATGATGCGCCTGCACGCCACTGTGGTGTTCGACCGGGCCGTGGCGTTTCTCACCAGCTCGTCCTCTGTGGCGAGTATCGGCGCCAGAGCCCCTGGTGAGACGACCTTGAGTGTCTTCCAGCGTTTCGGTGTCGCGTCCAACGCGTTGAGCCGCTACCTACAACTCGTCTTCAAGCCCACCGTACCGGCCACGTTCGTTCCGCCGCCGCGCCTTATCCGCATCCCGGTTGCCAATGCGTTCAGCGCCTCCAAGGCGACCCTCCTCGCTGGCATTCCCGCCGCGGAACGGTGGCCGGACACCGTGGCCGTGTCGAACATCTCCGCAGTCCTCACCGACCCGGCCTTCGCGGCGAACCACCCTGGTTGGAGTACCGACGTCGACTTCTGGTTCACCCAGATACTCCGGGACTACGAGGTCGCCCGGATCCCCCTGCAGTTCGGTCCCGTGGCGCTGGCACCGGCCAGCACACGGAACCCGGCGAATGGTTTTCTCGACCTCCGCCACGAGGTGGTTGTCGCCCTGGCGAGCGACCCGCCCCTGCCGACCATGCGCTGGGGCGTCTGCGACTTCGGCCCCGCCGAAAGCGGCGACGTCATGCACTTCGACCTGGCAGCCCGCATACCCTCAGGTTCGGCCGGCCCCATCCCGCCAGACGTTCGCATCGACGTCAACACCACTGCGGGCATCCAACAAGCCCTCGGATCCCTGGGATTCGACGCCGGCAACATCACCGGCGTTCCAGGCCCCCAGACCGCCACCGCCGTCAACGCCTTCCGCGCCAGCCGCACCCCACCCATGCCTGCCGGTGGGATCGACCAGAATCTGCGCAACGAGATTGCTGTGGCCCTGACGCGTGCGGCCATTCCCTCATAAATCGCTGCTGTTCGAACGCAACGCTCGGAGGTTGAACCTCTCGTAGGGTTCGAGGGCAGGGGACAGGGCACTCGCGTCACATCGCACCGCCGACGACATGATGCAGGTCATCCGCCACACTAGGCCCGGCACTGCCAAGTACGGGGTCCTGCACAGTGGGGGCGTCGAATCTGGTGACGAGCCCCGGGAGGCCGCCCAGACGGCATTGACCTCAAGCCCGAGGCGATCGCCCACGTTCTACGGGGGAGCCGATAGCGCTGGCTGGCTGGCGGACAGAGGGAGGCAAGACGCGGTTCGGCCCCTGCGGTCGTCTGACACCTGCGACGGGCCGCAGGCGTCCGTCTCGCTCGACCCCTTGCGCGTCAGTCGGTCAGCCAGTGCAGCTCGTCCGCCAGGGCTTCGGCGACGGCGCGGATGCGGCGATGCAGCGGCGACTGGTCCCGTGGGAGGACCAGGTGGATCGACATGCGCGGCGCGCCCCGTAGCGGTCGCCAGGTGAGGCCGGCCGGTTGTGCCGTGGCCGCGGCTTCTCCGGCCGGGGCGAGGGTGGATCCGTCGAGCAGGTCGCGTTGAGACAGGTCGAAGGAGACCGCGGGCGTGTGGAATCGGGGGTGGGGTCGGGTGTCTCGGAACAGGGCGGACAGCTGATCGTGGACGACGGGGTTGGTCGCACGTTCCGGGAGTCGCAGCGGGTAGGCGGCCGCGTCTGCGATCTCGATTTCCGGGTGTTCGGCCAGTGGATGGTGCTGCGCCAGTTGCACGCCGACGCGTTGACGCCGTAGCAGGAACCGGCGCACGTCGCGGCCCGGTTGTTCACCGCGGGTGATCCCGGCGTCGATGCGGCCATCGGCGACCGCGGGGGAGATCTCCGGTGTCGCCATCGGGACCGCGCTGACCTCGAGTCCGCTGATGCCGCGAACCAGCCGGTCCACCAGGGCCGGTGTCGTCTCGGCCCCGGTGCTGAGGCTGTATCCGATGCGTAGCGTGCCCAGTTCACCGGCGGCCGCGCTCCTGGCGGTGTCCCATGCCCGGTCCAGCGCCGCCAGCGCGGGAGGCGCGGACTCCGCCAGGGCCGTACCGGCCGTGGTCAGTACGACGCTGCGCGTGTTGCGCACCAGCAGAGCCGTACCGAGTTCCGACTCCAGTCGGCGCATCCGGGCGCTGAGTGCGGGCTGCGCGATGCCGATCCGTGCGGCTGCGCGGGTGAAGTTCAACTCCTCCGCGAGCACCAGGAAGTACCGAAGGCTCACCGTATCTGGAGCCATGTGCCCCTTCCCCCCGCCGATTGATAACGATCCGTTCTGAGTCTATGTCGAACCGGTCTTTCCCTCGATCGCACTTCGAGCTCTAACCTCCGCGTAGGACAGTCTAATTGCCCGTAGGGCCCGTATCCGAGAGCGATCTACTTGAGCGTCAATGAGCAGTCGGTCGTGTCCGGCCGAACACAGGAGGTATCCATGGCTAAGGGCTACTGGGTCAGTGTCTACCCCGCCATTTCCGACCCTGAGATGCTGACTTCCTACAACAACCTGGCCGGTCCGGCTGTCCAGGCTGGGGGCGGGCGCCTGATGTCCCGTGGCGGTCGAGTCGTTGCCCACGAGGCCGGAATCCCTCAACGCGTCGTTCTGATCGAGTTCGACAGTTTTGACCGGGCCGTCGCGGCATACCAGAGCGAGGCATACCAGAAGGCTCTGGTGGCCCTCCCCGAGGGCTTTGAGCGCGACTTCCGCATCATCGAAGGCATCGACTGACCGGAGGCCCAGCCGACGCTGAGCCTCCGTCACCTGGTGCGGAGCTCATGGTGCTGAGCGACAGCTCGCGAGACGATTTCGCAGCGAGTCTCCGCGTCCCGATGGCCGTCAGGGTCCTGGACGGCCTGGTCCTTGTCGGGCGCCCCTCATGCACACGCCCGCGACCCGCGCCGGCACGGGGCCGCGCCGGTGCGACGGACTCCCGGCCACCAGACCGGCGGCCCCGCCGGGGAGATCATCTGGAACCTCCCGATTCAGGTGCGTGCGAAGCCAGAAGGCAGCAGGAGCAGGACGCCTCGCCAGCGTAGGGGCCGGGCCCTACCAGGTGGTCGGTGCGGTGAGTTCGGTGACCGGCCGGCGTACTGCCTCAGGGATGCCGAGGTGCTCTCGGGCCTGATGCGCGACGGCTAGCTGTTCGGCAGCCGGCGGACCCCAGTCGAAGAGCTCCAGGGCCTGTTCCGGCGTGGCCAGGATCCGGGTGTACGTGTTGCCTGTGGCCGGGTCGGGCTGCGTCTGGCCGATACCGGTGAGGGCCGCGGCGTAGCGGGCGCGGACGTAGGGCTTGATGGGGTCGGAGAGGTAACCGAGGAAGAGGGGGGTGGCGAGTTCGGCTTGAGCCTCCTCGTGGGCTTCGCGGCGCAGGGTGGTGACGAGGTCGTCCTGGTCATGGGGTTCGGGGGTCCCGCCCGGTAGGCACGCGGCACCGGTCTCAGCGTCGAGGAGGACGAGGACGCGACCGTCCGGCGCGAACAGCCAACCCCAGGACTGGCAGACGTCGAGGCCCTGTGGGATAGGGGCGGGGTGGAACGGGAGGTGGTGCTCCGCCCTGGCGGTGCGCAGGGCTCCTGCCTGATCGAGAACCGTGGGGGCGAGCGGGGCGCCGTTCTCCAGGAGCACGACGCCTGCGGAGTCGATGCGTGCGCGGAGCGCCGACAGAGCACGACGGGCGTCACTCGGAGCCATCAGGTCCGCCAGGCGGGCCGGCTCGACGAACTCGACGCTCTCGATCTCGCGTTCCGGCAGCCGGATGGCCGCGATCTGTTCGTCATCCCAGGTGCCGCCGTCGAACACGTAGAGGATCTCGCCGGGAAACCGCATGGCGGCCGGCGCATTGGAGCCGTTACGGGAGACCCAGTCGACGGCCAAGCCCCGGTCGACGACCGCGTCGACGCCGAGCTCCTCCTTCAGCTCACGGGTGGCAGCACGGGAAGGGGCTTCACCGGCGTCGACGGCTCCGCCGGGTAGGAGGCACGTGGAGAGGTAGTCGACGTGCTGGATCAGCACCCGGCCTCGGCGGTCGGTGATCAGCACGGAGGTGCCGGCCCATAGTGCGGCCGAGGCGCGCAGGGCACCGTATGCCTCGTCGGTCATCGAGGTACCGGGCAGGTCCTCAGGGGTGGATGTCGTCGTCATTTCGCTCCGTTCGATGTTGTCGGTGCCCTCTGGGGGGGAAAGCAGCGACCGGGAGGCTCGGTCGTCCGGTCGTCCGGTCGTCCGGTCGTCCGGTGGTCTGGTGGCTCCGTGGCTCCGTGGCCCGAGGCCGGCGGTCCGGTGGCCGGGTGATCTTGTGGTCCGGGGTGGTCAGCGATCCTGGGACAGCCGGAGCAGCTCAGCGAAAGTTCCGCCGCCGTGGGCGAGGTCGTCGTACCCGCCCTGCTCGGTGATCCGGCCGTGTTCCATCACGATGATGTGATCGGCGATGCGGGTGTTTTCCAGACGGTGGGTGACCACGATCGTGATGCGGTCGGCGGCAATGGCTTTGATCTGCTCGAAGATCTGGTGCTCGCCGCGAGGGTCCATCTGGGAGGTGGGCTCGTCGAGGATCAAGAGCCCGGGCCGGCGGTACAAGGCCCGGGAGCAGGCGATTCGCTGCCACTGGCCGCCGGAGAGCTCCGTACCGCCCCACAAATCGCGGGCGAGGAGCGTGTCGAGGCCTGCGGGGAGGTCTTCGATGGTGCCGCGCAGGCCGACGGCGTCGATCGCTTCCCACACGAGGTCGTCGTCGGGGGTACGGGGCTGGCCGAGCGTCACGTTCTCGCGGACGCGCAGCGGCCACTGCGCGAAGATCTGCGGGACCAGGCCGGTGTGTGCCCACAGGGCGGCGGGGTCCATCACGGCGAGGTCGGTGCCGTTCCAGGTTGCCGTGCCCTTGTCCGGCAGGTAGATGCCGGTCAGCAGGCGGGTGAGGGTGGATTTTCCGGAGCCGTTGGCTCCGACGATCGCGAGGATCTCGCCTCGTCGCAGGGTCAGGGAGACACGGTCGACGGCGGGCTTCTCCTTCCCCGGGTACTGGTAGACGACCTCGTCCAGGCGGATCTCGTCGACCGGTGCGGTGAGACCGTTCGGGCCACGCCGGGGTGCGCGGTCCGTGGCGTCGTCGAGGAAGGTCTGCATGTCGCCCAGGTACAGGCTGGTGTGGAAGACGGCGGCACCGTTGACGACGACCTGGGACAGGGCGGCGAGCGTCGTCTGCACGGCGATGACGGCCGTGGCGGCGACGGCCAGGTCGATCCGGCCCGACAACGCCAGCCATGCCAGCGCGCCCCACGTCGCCATCAAGAAGGCTCCACCGGCCAGCGCGGACAGCAGGGAGATCCACAGGGTCCGCGGCGCGGCGGCCAAGGTGCGCCGGTCGCACCGCTCGGACAGGGCCCGGTACCAGTAGACGAGGTAGTCGGTCATCGAGTTCGCGCGGACCTCGTCGCCGTACTTCGACTCGGTCGCCCACCAGCGCATCATGCCCCGCACGTTGCGGTCGGCGATGTTGCCGTAATGGATCTCGTAATCGACCCGCGCGCTCAGGACGGCCCCCACACCGGCAGGCATGACGGCCAGCAGGAGCAACGGCAGCATCAACGGATTCAGCACCGACAGCACACCCCCGGCACTGACCATCCGGATCACCGCCGACACGAACCGTTGCGCGTCCGTCACCATCACATGAGTCCGCGACACCCCCATCTCGGCCGCCTCCCGGCGATCCGAGAACCCGTCCTCCGCGTACGCCACCGCCTCCACCCGGCACACCGCCTCCACCAGCGCCGAGTCCATTTCGGTCGTCAACCGAGGCGTGATCCGTCTCCCCGCATACGCCGCCACCGCCCCCGCCGTACGAGCCAGCGCGGCTGCCAGCGCCACCACCAGCAGCGCCGGCAGCGCACCGCGCAGCCGCTCCCCGGCGGAGCCGGTCCCGAGGACGGGCTCCATGGCGCGGGCGGTGGCTGTCAACAACACGGCCGCCGAGACGCCCGTGACCAGTTGGCAGCCGACGAGCAACTGCGCAGCCCACGGGTCGGTCCGCCAGGACAGCCGTGCGATCCGGCCGAGCACGGCCGGAATCTGCGCGCACATCCTCCGGAAGGAGACCTCGGCGAGCGGATTGATGGAGTACTGCCCGTTGTACTTGATTTCCGCGGGCGGGGGAGGCGGCGAGGGAGGGGTGGATTTCTGCTGCTCGTTCGTGGAGGTCGGAGTCAACGGCGGGTCCTCCTGGACGGTCGTCCTGCGTGGTCGTGAAGCTCAACGACCGCACTCCGATATCGAACTGGTGTATTTCGGTCTCGGTCGGAACCCCGAGATTCCGCGTGTGTCGGAGGGTGGCGGGTGCATCGACCCGTCTCCCACAACATGCCTATGGAAAAGGGTGGTTGGCCGAAACGCCGACGGCGGTGGCTTGGGCCTGGGCGTGGCGCGTTGGGGCACGATGGCCCGCTCCCGTCTCGTACAGTGCGAACCTCCCGCCCTCCCCGCATGCCTTCGCTGGAGTCGGGCCGTGGCGAACGCTGATGGCGACCTTCCGAGGTCCCCTTGCGTCGTTCATCGAGCGGTGCCCGGACGAGGCCGCGACAGTTAGACGTGACATTGGTTGTGGCGGCGGTAGGCGAGGTCCCGGAGGAAGAAAGTGTGTTTCGCCGGATTTGGCGAAGCCGGCGCCGACTGGGCTCCGTCTTCCCTAACGTCGCAGGTCGCGAAGATGCCCCCGTACCCCCGTACGCGTGGAAATGCCCCGATACCAGCCAGGCCGGGATGCCCGGCGCAATCAGGGAGGCCCCCCGCCCCCTCGCCGTTCGGGAACGGACCTCTCTGACCGGCGGTCGTCGAAAGGGCGCCGGGGAGGTGCCCTGCGCCGGAACAGCGGAGGCTTCGGCTGTGATGCCGACAGTCACAGCGACGCCTCTCCGTCGAAGTGGAGTCTGTGAGGCCCCGTCCCCTGCCGCACCAGACGGCCAGCCGCTACCTTGGACCCATGGCACGGGAAATCCGCATCGAGATCAGCGACGAGGCGTACGAGGCACTGGAGCGCGTCGCGGCGGAGAGGCACGTCCCGGCCGAGGACTACGCGGGGCGCGTCCTGGACGCTGACCTGACCCGCACACGTTTCGTCGAGGGCGCCCGCTCCTTCGTCGCGCAGCACGGCCAGGCCTTCGCGAAGCACTTCGGCCGCCCGGCTACTTCCAGCGCCGACGCCGCCTGACCGGGCCGCTTCCATGTTCCTTCAGATAGACCTGTCCTGGTTGCTCGACGTCGCCCAGCAAGAGATTCCCGGTGACCCGGAGATCTCCGACTGGGGCGCCCTGGAAGCCGCCCGCGCCCGCCATGCCTTCCGCGTCATGGACACCCCCGTCTACGAACATCCACACCACCGCGCCGCCGCACTCCTGGAACAGCTCGTCCGCGTCCCCGCCCTGGAACACTCCAACGAGCTCTACGGCGTCGTCGTGGCCGCCGCCTACCTCCACGCCTGCGGCTCGACAGTCAGCGTCTCGGCGGAGGAGGCCATCGACCTGGTCGAGCGGATAGCCGCAGGCACCGTCGACGTCCGCCGGGTGGCTGCGGTGTTGAAGGAATGGACTGGCTGACGGGACGCTCGCGCCGGTTGGCGTTCGGGACGGCTGTCCGGCCTGCCGATCCCGGGAGAGTCGTAGCGGTCCGCGGACGCTCGCGCTTGGGTGCCTGGCAGCGGGTCGAGGGTTGCCGATGTTCGTTGACAGGATGATCCGTGTGGGATGGGGGTGCCATGGCGGGGGCTGGGCCGGAGAGGTCGGCGTACCTTGAGGACGTCTTCACCGTGGGGAATTGGCTGGGGGCGCGTTCTGATGATCCACTCGTTCCCGTAGCCGTGGTGGAGGTGGCCGTCGTGGCCTCCGTTCGAGTGCCGAGCGGTCGGCTCGTGGTGGACACGCCCTGGCCGGAGGATCGAGCGCCGCGCGAGCTGGCGGAGCGGATTCCCGCGGGAGCGTACGAGGTGGAGGCGGCCTGGGTCGAAGCTCCCTTCGTGTTCATGGGGGAGTACTTTGACGGCCGGGAGTGCGCGGCAGTCCGCCTGCGGGTACGCGATGAGCCGGTGTTCGTCTGGGAGATGGCCCTCGGCGTGGACGATGAAGCCGACAGGAGTCTCATGGGCGGCGAGGTTGGGTTTGATACGGACACAGCGATGGGCTCATTCGCCGATGCTGCGAGCTGGCAGACCTTGACCGAGCCGTTCCGGCGCATCTGGGAAGAGTGCGAACGGAATCCTGGCGTTGTTCTCGGACGTGACACCGAAAGCCTGCGCTCGGGCGAGTTCGAGAAGGTGAGCGTTGACGCCGGCCGAGCGGACCTGCTCACCTACCCCGCGGAGGAAGGCGTGACGGTCGTCTGGATCGGGCGCACTGGGGACGGTCAAGTGGCGACCGTAGCCGTCGCTCCGAGTCTGTCGTGGATGGAATAGACAATCCCCCAACGCTCAGACCCCAGTGGAGCCTTACCGAGCGTGCGCGCCTACTGTCCGTACCGCGCGAGCCCGCTCACCATCGGGCGCCCAGTACGCCGTCGCCGTCGGGTAGGGCGGCGGGCAACAGTGGGTGGCGTTCGTCGAGTGACAGGGGCAGGGCGCAGGCGGCTCTCGCGTTCGCCACGTGGGCGGCGAGCTCCCGGTACTCGGTGTCGTCGACGATCGCCTGGGTGATCGTCCCGTCCGTTGTCTCCCAGACGAACTCCACCGCTCCTTCCTCGGGCAGCGAGGCGAGGACCTCGCTGACGTCGGGGTTCAGGTCCGGCCATACGGTCAGCAGGGAGCGCGGCCTGAGACGGGCACGTACCGCGTCGACATTTTCCTCCGTGAGGCGGTGCCAGCGAGCGGCGTTACGAACGTAGCCCTCCTCCAGAAGTGCCGTGCGGTGTGCGGCCAGCATCGAACGAAGGCGCGCCCAGAACGCCTCATCGGCTACCTCTGTCACGTCCGCTTCCTCTACCTCCATGGCGTAGGGCGAGGCCGCCACTGCTTCCGGGAACAGCCCGAGTCCTCGAGTGCGGGCCACGGCATCCGGGCAGGGTTGGTCGCTGCATACGTACACGTACTGGTCCCATCCGACATGCACCGCGAATCTGTCCCCCGCTTCCAGCCGGCACCAGGCACCTTGATCACGGAGCATGGCGCGCACCAGCTCCAGAGCCAGCCGAAGGGAGACCTCCGCCCCGTCGTGGTAGCCGGTCAGGTCGGGCGGGAAGAGCCCGCCGAGACCATGTCCGGCAACCGAAGGCTCCCCGCCGAAGTGGACGGAGCCACTGACCGATGGCTCCCGGATCTCCAGCCGGTCGATGCCGGAGGCCTCCGCGAAGGCGGCGATCGCCGCGAGGTACGCCGCCTCGACGGGCCCGTGGTCACTGACCGTGTCCTCGGCGCCGACGTAGTAGCCGTGCCCGTCCCGGTCGGCGGGATCGTACTTGGTGATCCGGTGTACGAAGGCTGGCGGCACGCTGCTCCTCGGGCGGAGAGGGGAGGCTGCCAGCCTAGTCCTCGGTTCCTCGCCCAGGTCGGGCCGTCTCAGTGGACCCGTAGGACGAGCAGATCCCGCAATCAGGGAAAATCGGATGATCTCCGGATGGATGGAGTGCTTAGGTGCAGCAACTACTGGCGGCGCGTGTGAGTGGCCTCCACTAATCGAACAGAGGTACGGTTTTGATGTGCGCGACAACGACACCACCGTCCCCCAGCGGCTTCCCCGACGACCTGAGGGACCTCCAGGCCCGCCTGCACCGAGCCCGCGCTGAGCATCAGGCGCTGGCGCGGACGCTGCCGTGGTCGGTCGAGCCGATGCGAGGCTGGCCTCCCGTGAAGCATCCCCACACCGGCGAGCTGACCGGCGGCAGGGAAGCGTCCCCCGGGTACACGCCCGAGCAGCTGGCCGAGGACGCCCGGCTGCGCGCGCTTGTACGGGACCTGTCGGGTCAGGTGTCCACCCATCCGTACTGGGCCATGCTCGAGCGCGGCCCGAACGTGGTGGACGCCCGTACCGCACTGAAGTCCCACCCCGATGTCCCTGTCGCCGGCCGGCCTGCACCCGCCGAAGCGGCGTGAGCGGAGGGTGGCCGCTATGGAGATGGCGATAGCCGAGCGGCCGGAGACGGTGCGCACGCGGCGTGACGCTAAGCCAAGAGGGTCCCGGCACTCCAGGTCACAGCGGATGCTGTGGTCGCATTCCGGGATCTTCCGGATGAACAGGCTTCGTGCGGCCCTTACGCCCAGTGCGTGCACCCGGCGCATCGCCCCTAGATCCGCGAGTTGCGCAGCGACTGCCACACAGCGCCGGCCAGTGCGCGCGTGGCCCGGGGGACGGATAGTCCCTCGTGCTCGCGGTACAGCTCCCAGTTGTACGGCACCAGCGAGAGCTTGTTCGAAGACAGGGATCCCGCTTGGTGAGCCCGGTAGACGGCGAGCGGCTCGGGCAGGCCGCGTGCGTCGGCGCCGTCTCGCATGATCGACAGCCAGAGGGCGTAGTCCTGGCGCTTGCGCATGTCGGGCATGAGTCGTGTGCCGAGGGCGTTGCGGTCGTACATGGCGGTGAGGGCGCCGATGTAGTCCCGTACCAGCATCGCGCGGTAGTCCACGTGCTCCCGCGCGCGGACCACCCGGCCGTTCGGAACGAAATCGGCGGCCTCGCCACCGTAGTCGGCGTCCATTTTGTAGTACGAGGTGAACGTGAGGGGCACACGGGCCGCGGCGGCGAACTCGACCTGCCGTTGGGTCTTCTCGGGAAGCCACAGGTCGTCGCTGTCGAGAAAGGCTACGTAGTCTCCCCGGGCCCGTTCGATGGCGAGGTTACGTGCCCGGCCGGCGCCGCCCTGTTCCGGGGCCGACTGCGGCTTGACGCGGTCGTCCTGGCGGGCGAACTCCATGAGCAGGTCCATGGAGGCATCTGAGGACTTGTCGTCGGTGACCAGCAGCTCCAGGTCGCTGTGAGTCTGCGAGAGAACCGACCGCACGGCTGCGCCGAGCGTAGCCGCCGAGTTGTATACGGGCATCACGACGGACACCAGGGGCACAGTACTTCTCCTTCTCCGGCCGTAGACGACGCTCATTCAAGCACTCAAGCCTTGGGGAGAACGTGGGGGCGCCGCCGGTGACCCGGCCGCCTGCCTGTGGTCCCGGTAGGTCGACCTCGCCGACCTCGTCAACAGCCGGCCCGCATGCGCGGGCCGATCGTGGTTCAGGTTCACACCGTCGGTGGTCAGATCCAGGTGTAGTTCAGATGGATCTTGCGAGGAGGCGGGGTAGGGCCGGGACGGGTGACACGCTGATCCATGACCCACAGCAGGTCCCCGCCTTCCGTCAGAGCGGTGTCGAGGCCGAGTTCCTCGGCCAGTTCCCGGGCAAGGGCGGTGTCGAGGTCTTCCCGTCCTCGACGTTGCCGCCGGGCGTCGCGTAGTGGACGGAGTCGGCTCGGCTCGATCGCGGCGGATGAGAGCGACGTCGTCGCCGCAGAACACAAGCCCTGCGGTCCGGATCTTGATCGCGGAGAACGCGGAGAACGCGGAGATCGCGGAGATCGCGGAGACGGGGTGGGCTTCGGGGCGTACGTCATGACCGTCAGTATCTCGATGTGCGCGGGGTGCGGGTGGGCCTTGCCTCGGCTCCGTATGCCCGGCTCCCAGGGTGGCAGGTGTGCAGCAGGCCGGGCTGATCTGCGGACCTTGAGGTGGCTGGCCGTGGTTTCTGTTGCGGTCAGAGGGGCGTCCGTGCAGTTCCGCCAGTGGTGAACCCGGGCCCGACCGTATCCGCCGATCAGTAGCGTCGTGTCTCATGACGACGATTACCACGCGCACGGTCGAGTACCTGGCCGACGGTCTGACGATGGTCGGGCACCTCGCGCTCCCGGCCGGTAGCGAGCGCCGGCCCGCAGTGCTGCTGGGACCGGAGGGCACGGGGCTCAGCGACGTCGAACGCCGTCGGGCCGACGCGCTCGCCGAACTGGGCTACGTGGCGTTCGCCTTCGACATCCACGGCGGACGCTACTTGGGTGACCCCGAGGAGATGCTGGCCCGTTGCATGCCGTTGCTCGCCGACCCCGACCGGATGCGGGGCATCGGCCACGCGGCGCTCGATGTGCTGCGCGCCGAACCGCGAACCGACTCCGACCGGATCGCCGCCGTCGGCTACGGCACCGGCGGCGCCATCGCGCTGGAACTCGGGCGCGACGGCGTCGACTTGCGCGCGATCGCGACCGTCAACGGGCTGATCACCGGCCGGGCGGACGAGGCGGCGCGTATCCGCTGCCCGGTGTGGGCCGGCGTGGGGTCGGAAGACCCGATCATGCCGCCCGCGCAACGGGAAGCGTTCACCGCCGAGATGCAGGAAGCGGGCGTCGACTGGCGCCTCGTCGTCTACGGCGGCGCCTTGCACGCCTTCCACCACCCGACGGTCGACCACACAGTGCTCCCCGGCGTCGGACACCACCCACGGCATGCGCAGCGAGCCTGGCATGACGTCGTCGGCCTGCTCGCCGAGTGCCTGCCTGTAGTGGAGTGACTACTCAGTGGTGGAAGCGGTGCTGAGCTGCTGCGGCTGTACGTGGGCTGGTCGCTACGCCGGCTCGACACCTGCCTGACGCACGACTTCCGCCGTGGCCGGCCAAGCCCCGCGACCCAACAGATCGAGGACGAGTGCGGCGATGTTCCAGGCATCGTCCTCGCCGCGGTGGTGACGTCCCTCGAGCGGCAGTCCGGCGATCTGAAGGGCGTGGTTCATGCCCGGTTTCCGGCGAAGCCCGTAGGCCGTGGTGAAGACGGCCTTGGCGTTGGTGTGGGTGCGCTCGGTCGGGTAGCCGAACGGGTAGGCCACGCCGTCCGCCTGACTCTGCCGAGCGAATTGCCGACGGTCGTACTCGCCCCAACTCGCCCAGGGGCGCTGCCCAGCCTCGTACTCCTCGACGAGGATCCGGCAGGCCTCGGCGAAGGAGACGCCCCGGTTCACCTCGGCTTGCGTCAGTCCGGTCAGCTCGGTGCAGAAGTCGCTGACCGTCGACCGGACAGGGCGGACCAAGACACGGTGCCGGGACACACGGCGCCTGGCCGTCACGTCCACGACGGTGAGACCAATCTCGATGATCTCGTTCACCGATCCGGGCGGCGGCTGCCCGTCCCAGCAAGTGGCTTCCACATCAATGACGTTGAGGAGGGCGGGTTCGTGGCGCATGAGGCTGAGGGTAGGGAGGCTCGCGCGGTTCCAGCACCACAATTTCCTCCTGTGCACCCGCCGACACCAGCATCGCTGACTTGGCATGGCCGCCGGGGGCCGAAAGCGGGAAGAACGATCCGGACCGGGGCGTGCTGGCCGCATCGAGTGGGTGGCTTGGGGCTGACTCCTGCTGGCCTCGGCGTTTGGGAGGCCGGGCGCGTCAGCGGTCGGTGCCGCTGTCCGCGACCTCGGCACGCAGGGCATCCGCCATGCGCTCCTCGACGACGCGGGCGACGGCCCAACAGGCCGCCGCGTCCAGCCGCTTGTACGTGGCCTCCGGGCGCGCCTCCACGACGGCAGCGGTCTCCTCAGGCCCGGTAGTGACGCGGACCTGCACGAGGACCAGCGTGTCCGACGGGCCGTGAACGGTCAGGTCCAGGGTGCCGTGGCCGAACGCGGTGATCTCGTTCACTCGGAGGACGGGGTCCTTCTCGACCTCGTAGCGCACGCTGTCCGTGAGCTGGAATGCGGTCCTCCCTGCGATGGCGGGTATCCGCACCTCACGGACGCAGGGCAGGGCCACGGCTTCAGGGCTGAGAGCGACCCCGTACCGTCGGGCGGTGCGGGCGGCGTTCACCGCTGTGGAGGTCGAGAGCACGGTGGCGAAGGCGAGGGCGCCCGCAGCGCCTGCGGCCAGGGCTTGGGGGGCGGTCTCACTCCAGGGCGTGCCGTCGCCCAGGACCAGGGCGGCAGTCATGGCCGCCGCGAGCACCGTGCCGATCGCCAGCGCGGGCAAGGCCAGTCGGCGGACGACCGCCAGCCAGTAGCCGAACATCAATTCGTTCCTCTCGCATGGGGAAGTCGCACCATACGATGCTCGGCGCCCGTTGATTCTGCCGGTGCCCTGGAGGTATCGGCCGACGAGGCCCCGGCGTGCGTCCCCGCTGGGTGGCCCGACCCCAGCCGAGGGATGTCGATCCATCGGCATGCGCCTGGCTGGCCTTCCAGGATCGCCCGATCGAGTCGGCGCCGGTGACACGCCGGGTCGAGCCCGCCGTGGGCCGGCGGCATGGGCGCGCACACGTCGGTTACGGACGGTGATTACCAGAACTCGGATTCCGGTCTGGCGAAACGCGAGTCGCAAAACCTACAATTTCGGACATGGAATCAGTGGAGCCGCGTACCAGCTGGACGTTCGTCACGCACCACGCCCGGATCCTTGCCATGATCCTTCGCGATCCGGAGATCCGGCTGCGGGAGCTGGCCGAGGGTTGCCGGCTCACCGAGCGGGCGGCCCAGGCCATCGTCACGGATCTGGAGACCGCTGGTTACCTCACCCGGGAGCGCCACGGTCGCCGGAATCACTACGAGGTCACGCCCGGGACTCTCTTTCGCCACCCGGCCGAGGGGCACCACGAGATCGCGGAGCTGCTACAGCTGCTGGTCGACCTCGAGCACACGGCCGACGCGGAATCACGCCCCACCGTGGACGGTGATCACCATGAGCGCCACACACACGGCTGACCCGCCCAGGGCGACGGCCTCGACGCACCGCCCCCGCCCGTATCGCCAGTCCTTCCTCTTTGGGTAGCGAAGGGACAGGCCATGACCACACTTCCCGCACCTGTGACCCTGACGGCCGCAGAACGTGTCAGCGAGATCCTGACCCCCTCCCTCATCGCCGTGGAGTTCGAGGCGGGACCCCAGCGAGTGCTGGCCCGCGTTCGCGGCGAGATCGACATGGACGACGCCGACGGGCTGTGCCAGGACCTCATCGCGGCCCTGGACTCCAGCGGCTCCGGGCTCGACATCGACCTGTCCGGCGTCACCTTCTGTGACTGCTCGGGCCTGGACGTCCTGCTCCGGCTGAACCTGCTCGCGCAACACGCGGGGAAAACCCTCGCGCTGACGGCCCTCAGCCCGCAGGTCGCCCGCCTGCTGCAACTGACCCACACCCACGGCGCCTTCACCATCCACGCTCATCCCGCGCCCGGCACCGGCGCGCGGGCACCAGGAGATCGGAAGATGCCCACCCCGTCCCGGCCGCCAGACATCCGCAGGTGACAGCGTCCCGCGCCCTGCCGCGGCCAGACACCGAGCCCCGCGGCAGTGAGCAGCGTCTGTCAGAGAAGTACGGGAGGAAGGAATCATGCTGATGCGGTACGCGGTCGAGGAGGACGTCCTGCACCTGGCACTCCCGCACGACCTGGGCGTACCCAGCCGGGCGGCGGCCGCGGTGCAGGTCGAGACGCTTCTGTTCACCCACCGCCCGCGCCGTGTACGGATCCAACTGTCCGCGCCTGACCCCTCACCGGCATCGCTCAGCGTGCTCGCCAGGGTCCGTCGGCTGTGCGAGGGGCTCGGGATTCCGTTGACCGTCGTCGCCACCATGCCCAGCCCGGCGCGCAGTCCGGCGGCGGCGTAGGGGGCGGCAGAGTGGGGGTACGTCATGGACCACGACCTGCTCGACACCGTCCACATGGTGCTTAACGCCGCCGGGTACGGCCCCGACAGCGGTCTGCGCCTGCAAGAACACGCCTATGGAGTCATCGTCACCTGGCCCGCCGGCCACCTCGTGCGGACCACCCTGCGCGCCCACGCCGCCGACGCCGACCTGACCGCCCTGGCCGAGCTCTCCCGCATCCGAGACGCGGTCGCCACCGCCATCACCGCTGTCCTGCGGCAGGCAGGCCTCACGGCCGTCTCCCACCCGGACGGCTTCATCCTCACGGCCGTCTCCCACTCCGACGGCTTCATCCTCAACCCACGCCCACCGTGAACAGCAGCGTGCCGAGGACGACCCCCGCAGGACGCCGGGCCCGTATGTGCCGTGAACCGTCGGCGGCTGAACTCCCCTCCCCCCCCCGCACCCATTCAGCCGCCGACACCAACCCACATCACCCAGCCCCCCACCCCCACCCCCACATCACGTACTACGAGGAGCGGTCGAGGGCGCGTGCCAGGAAGCGCTGGGTGGCCCGTTCCCGGGGAGCGGTGAGGACCTGTTCGGCGGTGCCCTGCTCGACGATCACGCCGTCCTCCAGGAAGCAGACCTGGTCGGCGACGTGCCGGGCGAAGTCCATCTCGTGGGTGGCCATGAGGATGGTCAGGCCGCGCTGTTTGAGGTCCGCGACGACGTCCAGGACCTCGCCCACGAGTTCGGGGTCGAGGGCAGAGGTGATCTCGTCGAAGAGCAGTAGCTCCGGTTCGGTGGCCAGGGCGCGGGCGATTGCGGCGCGTTGCTGCTGTCCGCCGGAGAGCCGGTCGGGGTGTTCGTGTGCCTTGTCGGCGAGACCGAGCCGGGACAGGAGTTCGCGGGCGTGGGCCTCGGCCTGTTTGCGGGGCACGCCGTGGACCTGGCGGGGGGCGAGGGTGATGTTGTCCAGCACGCTCAAGTGCGGGAACAGGTTGTAGGCCTGGAAGACGATGCCGATCCGCCGGCGGGCGACGTCGGGGTCCAGGCGGGGGTCGGTCAGCTCGCTGTCGCCCAGGTGTACGGTGCCGTCGTCGACGGTCTCCAGGAGGTCCACGCACCGGAGCAGCGTGGACTTGCCCGAGCCCGAGCCGCCGATGAGGCAGACGACCTGGTGCTCGGCGACGTCCAGGTCGATGGAGCGCAGGACCAGGCGCGAGCCGTATTGCTTGCGGACGCCGCGGATGCGCAGCAGGGGCCGGGTCATCGGCTGGCCCCCGCCCAGGTGCGCTGCGCGGCCCGCCGCTGGAGCCGGTCGGCGAAGCGGGTCAACGGAATGGTCACCGCGATGAACAACAGAGCCGCTCCCAGGTACGGGGTGTAGTTGAAGTCGTAGTCCGCCCTGATCTGCGCGGCCCGCAGCGCCTCCAGCGGACCGAGGACGGCGACCAGCGCGGTGTCCTTCTGCAGTGCGATGAAGTCGTTGAGCAGGGGCGGGAGCACGTTGCGCACCGCCTGCGGCAGCACCACGTACCGCAGGGTCTTCCGTTCGTTGAGGCCGAGGGCCCGCGCGGCGTTGCGCTGCGCTGGGTGCACCGAGTTGAGTCCGGCCCGGAAGACCTCGGCGACGTAGGCGGCGTACGAGAGGACCAGGGCGATCACGCCGAGCACCCAGGGCTGGGACGGGGTGCCCTGCAGCTGTAGGGCCGGCAGCCCGAATCCGACGAGGAAGACCAGCAGCAGGGTCGGTACGCCGCGGAAGACGTCCACGTAGACGGTCGCGGCCAGCCTCAGCGGCTGAAGGCCGGGCGCGCGGGTCACCCGTACCAGGGCGATCAGGAGACCCAGGACGAGGATCAGGACCTCGGCGACGACGAACATCTGGATGTTGAGCCAGAAGCCTTCGAGGAGCTCGGGGAAGGCGGCCCGCAGCTCGGCGCCGTCGAGGAACAGACTGCGGACGCGCTCCCAGCCCGGCGAGGCGACCGCCGCCACCCCCAGCGCCACCAGGGCGAAGACGGTGCACAGGGCGGCGATCCAGGTCTGGCGGCGCTTGCGGGTACGACGGAAACGTTGCCGCTCCCGCTCGTGCTCGCTGGGCTGGTAGGTGTCGTCCGACGGCGGCGACACGTCGGTTTTCGTGAGTTCCACAGCCGGCCCGCTACTGCTTCAGCTCGGGGACGTTCGCCGAGGCGGACAGCCACTGCTGGGTGAGCTTGGCGATCGTCCCGTCGGCCTTGAGGGCGCTCAGGGCCTGGTTCACGCAGGAGGTGTACCCGCTGTTCTTCGGCAGGAGCAGGCCGAACTCCTCAGGGGTGCCGCCCGCGTAGCCGAACTGGCCGACGATCTTCCCGTTGTCCAGCTCCGCGCCGGCCAGGTAGAACACGGTCGGCAGATCGGTGACGATCGCGTCGATCTGACCGTTCGTCAGAGCCGTGACCTCGTCCTTGGTGGTGTTGAAGACGCTCGGCTTCTGCGAGGGCTTGAGCTGGTCGAGCACCGCCTGGTAGCTGGTCGTCGCGACCTGCACACCGATCTTCGCGTCCTTGAACGCGCTCAGGGACCCGGCCTTCGCGAACTTCGAATCGTCCAGGGTCAGGATGGCCTGGTTGGCCGTGTAGTAACTGGTGGAGAAGTCAACGGCCTTGGCACGCTGCGGGGTGATGGAGATCTGGTTGATGTCGAAGTCGTACGCCTTCGCCCCGGGTGCGTAGGAATGCGCGAAGGGCTCGACGACCCACTTCACCTGGTCCTTCGCGAAGCCCAGCTTGCCGGCCACCGCGTAGGCCACCGCGCTCTCGAAGCCCTTGCCGTTGGACGGGGTATTGCTGTCGAACCACGGCTCGTAGGCCGGGGAGTCCGTCGCGATGGTCAGCTGGCCGGACTTGTGGAGACTCGGGCTGCCGGTCGTGCAGTCGGCGGCCTTGGCGGAACCGGCGGCACCGGGGGTGCTCTGCGGCTGGGGCGCGCAGCCGGCCGCCACGAGGACGACGGCGGAGGCGGCGGAGGCCGCGAGGGCTATTCGAGTACGGGACATCAGGGGGTCCTTCGAAAGAGGGTGACGGGACAAGCGGAAAGGGGAGCCGAAGGGCGAGCCGAAGGGCGAGCCGAAAGGGCGAGCCGAAAGGGCGAGCCTAATACGGGAGCCGCAAGGAGGGAGCCGTGCGGTGCGTTCAGCCGTACGTCAGCTGGTGAGCTGGAGCTGGAAGACCTGGTCGCCCTGGCGCAGACCGAACACGTCGGCCGCGGAACCGCCGCGGACCACCAGCTCGGCGAAGCCGACACCCGAACTCCCGACCGTGATGCCGGGCTCGCCGAGCGGGACGTCGGGAAGCCGGTCGTAACATCGCACCTCGACGTCTCGGCCCTCGCGCCGGTTGTGCACGAGCAGGCCCTTCGCGCCGTCGTAGCCGGGCAGCTCGACGGCCGGCCGGTCCAGCTTGCAGTTGCCGAAGTTGTCCACGACGGCGATCCGCACGTCACCCGAGACCGGCTGCTCCACCGCCAGGGCCTGCGAGGGAACCGCGTGCCCGTCGGCCAGCCAGCGGGCGAGCAGCGGCACGTACCAGAGGCTGCGGAACTGGGTCCGCACCATCTCCTCGACCTCGGCCGGCGCCAGCTCGGCCCAGTCGTCGGCGGCCGCCTCCAGCACCTCGCGGACGTCGGTGACGTGCACCTCCTCCAGTCCCAGGTAGGCCGCCAGCGGAGCGAGCACCCGGTGGTTCAGCGTGCTGATGACCAGGTGGTCCCCGTGCCGGAACCAGCAGAACGGCACGCCGTTCGGCCAGTGCCCGTCCCTCGGCGCGATGTTCACGAGGACCACCACCGGCTGGGTGGGCCCGCCGATCAGGTCCGTGGAGCGGAGCAGGTCGAGCAGGGTGAGGGCGGCGGCGCCCTCCGGGTCCGGTCCCGTCAGCGGCAGGACGGTCGGCGTCGCGCCGAAGAGGGTGGCGATCCGGGTGGACTGCCGGGCCAGCGCGTTGGGGTCGGCACAGTCGGTGAGGGAGACGACCGGTAGACGGGTCATGGCGGTACTTGCCTTCTGTCGAGAGGTTCGGGGGTCCGGCGGCGAGGGGCTCGGAGTTCGGACGGCCCGGCAAACAAAAAAGGACCCTCCGTTTCCGGAGGGTCCGTCGCATCCTGTGCGCACACGGCTTCGCTAGCGAAGCGCCTCCGAGGTTCGGGGCATCATTCGCATCATGGCGAGGCTGGCGGTGTGCTGCATGGGCGGGACGTTAGCACTACGCGAGCGCGGTGTGGACACCCTGTCCACAGAATGGACAGACGGTCGGCCGTCCGGAGCCATCGGCCACGTGAGCGCCGCACCACCTATGCCGCTCGCCGCCGGGCTCCGGTGAGGCTCGGCATGATGGCCCGCAGCTTCTCCCTGGCCTCTCTCGGCGCCGCTTCCTTGGACTTACGGGTACTCGCAGGGTCGATCATTCGGTCGCGATAGGCGGTGACCGCGAGGTTCGCTTCCGAAGCGCCACTCGCCCCGTCCTGCAGCATGCCGAACGGTCCACAGCGCCGCCACGCGCTGGGCCTCGGCCGCGATCTGCGCGGCCTCCCGCGCTGCCGCCGCCTGGTCTCGGCCGCCGTTCGCCTGGATCTTCGCGCCGATGACGCTGCCGAGGAGGCCGCCGACGATGGCGATGGCGGCGACCAGGGCGGCGAAGATCTCCTCGTACTCTTCGAAGTAACTCCATAGTCCGCTCACCGCCACATCATGACGAACTGCCCCTGAATGCCGCAGGGTTACGCCGGCACTCCGCAGCCGGCGGCGCCGGGCGGACAGCGCCGGGGCGACGTCACCCTCGGAGCTCGGCACCCGGCCGCGGACCGGGCTCGTGTGAACGGTCCGTTTCGGGCTTCGGCGATGCGTTGACCTTGCCTCGGCTCGCGCATAGGAATGACCGCACCAAGGAAACTTTGCGAGGTCGATCCGCGCGGGGGCCGGCCGGATGCGAAGGTCGACCAGCTGACCGGGGCGGGACGCGAGGCACTGACCGCCGTGTCAGACCGAAGGGAACTACCTCCGATGCGGGCCATCATGGTGATGTTCGACAGCCTCAACCGGCGGATGCTGCCGCCGTACGGCGGCGACTGGACCCACGCCCCGAACTTCTCCCGGCTCGCCGAGCGTTCGGTGACCTTCGACAACGCCTACGCGGGGTCGATGCCGTGCATGCCGGCCCGCCGCGAACTGCACACGGGCCGCTACAACTTCCTGCACCGCAGCTGGGGACCGCTCGAACCGTTCGACGACTCGATGCCGGAGCTGCTGAAGCGGAACGGGGTGTACACGCACCTCGTCAGCGACCACCCGCACTACTGGGAAGACGGAGGCGCCACCTACCACGGCCGGTACAACTCCTGGGAGTTCTTCCGCGGCCAGGAGGGCGACCCGTGGAAGGGTCAGGTGGCGGACCCGGAGATTCCCGAGGACCTGAAGCGGATGCGCTCGGCCATCTACCGCCAGGACTGGGTCAACCGCCCGCACATGGCGACCGAGGACCGACACCCCCAGACGCTCACCTTCGACGCAGGGCTCGACTTCATCCGTACCAACCACGCGGAGGACCGCTGGTTCGTGCAGATCGAGACCTTCGACCCGCACGAGCCGTTCTTCAGCCACCAGCGGTACAAGGACCTCTACCCGCATGCGTACGAGGGGCCCCACTTCGACTGGCCCGACTACAAGAGGGTGGTGGAGACGGACGAGCAGGTCGCGCACGCCGGGTACGAGTACGCCGCCCTGCTCTCCATGTGCGACCGGTCTCTGGGTCGGGTGCTCGACGCCATGGACGAGTACGGCCTGTGGGACGACACGCTCCTGATCGTCAACACCGACCACGGCCTGCTGCTCGGCGAGAAGGGCTGGTGGGGCAAGTCCGTCCAGCCCTGGTACAACGAGCTCGTCCATCTGCCGCTGTTCGTCTGGGACCCCCGCTCCGGCGGCGCGGGCCGGCGGAGCGACGCCCTCGTGCAGACCATCGACCTGGCACCGACACTCCTGGAGTACTTCGGCGTCGGCATCCCGGCCGACATGCAAGGGACCCCGCTCCCCGTCGCCACGGACGAGGCCATCCGCGAGGCGGGCCTGTTCGGCATCCACGGCGGGCACGTCAACGTCACCGACGGCAGGTACGTCTACATGCGCGCGCCCGTCGCCCCCGACAACACCCCCTTGGAGGAGCACACCCTCATGCCGACGCACATGCGCGGCCGCTTCACCCCCGCCGAACTGACCGGCGTGCAGCTCCGCGAGCCGTTCGGCTTCACCAAGGGCGTCCCCACCTTGCGGATGCCGGGACGCACCTTCGTCAACCCGTACCACCACGGCAGCCTGCTGTTTGACCTGCACGACGACCCCGAACAGCTCGCCCCCCTCGTCGACGACGCGGCTGAGCTGCGGCTCGCCACCCTGCTGGTGGACCTGATGCGGCGCAACGAGGCCCCGGCGAGCCAGTACGAACGGCTCGGACTGCCTGCCGAAGGGGCGGTGGCCGACAGGCACCTGCTCGTACGGGCCCAGCGGGGGCAGGCGGAGAAGGCCGCCGTCCCGCTGCCCCGCGCCGAAGACTTCCCGAAGGGCCGGCTGTCCCTGCACACGCCGCTCGCGGCGCTCCTCCAGGACCCGAAAGCCGCGGAGGTCGTCGAGCGGCACCTGCCCGGCATCGCGGACTCCGAACTCCTGCAGTTCCTGGGCCCGACCCCCCTGCTCGACATCGCCGCCATCGTCGGCCACGCGGTGCCCGCCGACCGGCTCCGGCCGATCGCCGACGAGCTCGCGGTGCTCTGAGGCGGCTGTCTGGTGGCGCTCTGAAGCGCGGCCCTGAGACGGCGGTCTGAGACGGCGGCCTGTGAGGGCGCTTCGAGGCGGTGCTCCGAAACAGCGCTCCGAGGCGGCGGTGGGCTCCTGCCGGCGGAGCCTCCGGCCCCCCGGCCGCCACCGCTCCGGCTACTTCCCGGCGAGCCGCGCCTTCTTCACCCTGTTGCCACAGGTGTTCATCGAGCACCAACGGCGATTCGCCCCGCGGCTGCTATCGAGGAACAGGCCGGCGCAGCCGGGGCCTTCGCACGCCTTGATCCGGTCGCGGTCGGGGCCTCCGAGTACGTGGATGGCGTCGGCCGCAAGCACGCCGAGCGCGTCCGGTACCGGGGCCTCCTTGCTGAGGTTCCAGACCGCGAGCCCGTCTGCGTCGAGCGCCGGCCTGGACTGTCCTGCGGCGGCGGCCCTGTTCAGGATCGCCGCGTCACAGGAACCGGGTCGTTGGGCGGAAGCGACTGCCAGCCCGGCACGGTAGATCGCTTCCCTCAGGGTGAGCGCGTCCCGGAGCTCGGCGGGTGAGACGTCGGGGACGTCGAGGCCCGCGGCGTGCAACCAGAGCTTCAGCCGACTGTGGCCGGAGAGCCGCTCGTGGGGTGCTTCGCCGTCCCGGTCGCTCACCGTGGCAGTGAAGCGGAACGCCAGCACCTCGTTGTCCAGCCGGAACAGCTGACGGGCCTCCGGGGTCACTTCCACGGTCACCACCTTCCGTACCACCAAGCACTACTACCTGAACCAGCTTAGCCGGTTCGACAGGGGCGGCGACCCACGCCACAATGGAACCGTCTTAGGCGGTTCATGAGTGGAGGTTGCGTGATGGGCGAGGTCGCAGTCATCGGGCTGGGCGGAATGGGGCGGGCGATCGCGCGCAATCTGGTGCGGGCCGGCCACGAGACCGTGGTCTGGAACCGTTCGGCCGGGCCCGCGGAGGAGCTCGCGGAGGCGGGCGCCCTCCGCGTCGCGTCCGTCTCGGAGGCCCTGCGGTGCCCGGTGGTGTTCTCGGTCCTGTCCGACGACACGGCCTTCGCGGAGGCGTTCCTCGACTCGGGGGTACTTGGCGAGGCCCGGCAGGGAGCGGTCCACGTCAACATGGCCACGGTGAGCGTCGACCTGGCCCGTCGTGCCGCGGACGCGCACGCCGCGCACGGGATCGGCTATGTGGCGGCCCCGGTGTTCGGCCGGGTGAGCGTCGCGGAGTCCGGAGCGCTGAACGTCCTCGCCGCGGGGGAGGCCGAACTCATCGAGCGGGCCCAGCCGTTCTTCGACGTGATCGGGTCCCGCACCTGGCGCCTCGGCGAACTGCCCGAGCAGGCCAACATCGCCAAGATCCTGGGCAACTACCTGATCGCCTGCGCGATCCAGTCACTCGGCGAGGCGGTCAGCGTCGCCGACGCGGCCGGCGCCGACCTGGCACAGTTCGTCGAACTCCTGGCCTCGACGCTCTTTCCCGGCCCCGTCTACTCCGGATACGGGTCGATGATCGCGCAGCGGACGTACCAGCCGGCCGGGTTCTCCACGGCACTCGGCCGCAAGGACCTCCACCTCGCCCTTGAGGCGGCGGCCGGCCAAGGGGTCCCCCTCCCGATCGGCGAACTGCTCAGAGGCGTATTCGACCAGGCGATCACCGACGGCGGCGCGGCCGACGACTGGGCTGTGATCGCCGAACAGCAGCCGCGATGAACCCCACTGCTCGCGCGGCCGTCGACACGCGATGCCCAGTGCCGGCCCCGAAGCCGGAGAGGCGGAGCGCCCGGATCCCAGGAGCTTTGCCTAGCCCCGGCTGTTCGCTCCGGCCGTGCGGACATCCAGAGGGACGCCGCCGATGCGGTAGCCGTGTTCGTCGAGGAGGTGGCCGCTGAGCTTGAGCGGCCACAGTGCCACGGCCCGGTCGGTGATCTCCAGGCCGGGAACGCGCTGGGCGAGCCGTACCTCGAAGCGCTGCACGTCGGTGAGGGACTTCACCCAGGCGATGATGAGGATGTTGTTCCGGCCGGTGACGCCGGCGCACAGGCGTACTTCCCGGGCCCCGGTGACTCCGCGCGAGACACGTTCCAACTCTCCCGCGGTCGCGCGCCCCCACTGGATCACGGTCACCGGCCACTCCGAGAGGGGGCGGGCGACCTCGCAGCGGGTCTGGAGCATGCCGGCGGCGAAGAGGCGGCCGAGTCGTCGGCGGACCGTGTCGGGGCTCGCGCCGCAGGCGTCGGCGAGCGCCCGGTAGGTGGCGCGGCCGTTCATGGAAAGGGCGGCGACGAGGGCGTGGTCCAGGTCGGTGAGCGGGAAGACGGGTGTCCCGGTGCGGGCGGTCTCGGTGGCGGCGAGGCGGGCGATCTGGGTGCGGTCGAGGGCGCGCAGCCGCCAGCGGCTGCCCTCTGCGTAGACGGTGCTCGCGAGGTGGGTGCGGCTGGCGATGACGCCGGGCATGGCGCCGATGCCGCGGGTGATCCAGTGGGTGAGGGCCGTCAGGTCCGGTGCCATGACGGTGAGCAGCAGGTCGCGGTCTCCGCTGACGTGTTCGACGGCGGTGACGTGCGGCAGCTGGGCGAGGGCCTGGGCCACGGTCAGCAGACTGCCGTTGGCGCAGTCCACTTCGACGAAGGCGAGGAGTCCCTGTCCTGCGGAGGCGAGGGCGGGGGACGGGGAGCAGCTGATCCATGCGGCGCCGGCTTCGGTGAGCCGCTGCCAGCGTCGAGCCACGGTGACGGCGTCTAGGCCGAGTACGGCGCCGATCTCGTTCCACCCGGCCCGTGGGGCGATCTGCAGCGCGTGCACCAGGGCCTGGTCGACGTCGTCGAGCGCCCTGACCGCACTATGCCCGTGCGCGGAATACTGCGTCAATCGATGCCCCTTGCGTGATTCCTGCGATTGAGGGTCGGCGGGGTGGTGAGCACTTCAATCTTGCCCCACCGAAGGCCGGAACCGAACCAGGAGGTTGACGCAGCATGTCCGTACTGGAACGCGCCAGGGAACTCCAGCCCGATCTCGTGCGGCTCCGCCGCTCGCTCCACCGCGAGCCGGAGCTCGGTCTGCAGCTGCCGCGTACACAGGAGAAAGTCCTCGCCGCGCTCGACGGTCTCCCGCTCGACATCACGCTCGGCCGCGAGCTGACCTCCGTCACAGCCGTCCTGCGAGGCGGCCGTCCCGGCGGGGCGGTCCTGCTGCGGGGCGACATGGACGCACTGCCGGTGGAGGAACTCACCGGGGTGGAGTACGCCTCCGAGGTGGCCGGCCGGATGCACGGCTGCGGGCACGATCTGCACACCGCCGGACTCGTCGGCGCGGCGACACTGCTGGCGGACCGCAGGGAAAGCCTCCACGGCGACGTGGTGTTCATGTTCCAGCCGGGCGAGGAGGGCCACAACGGCGCGGGCGCGATGATCGACGAAGGGGTCCTGGACGCGGCGGGCAAGCCGCTCGATGCGGCCTTCGCACTCCATGTGTCGGCCAACCGACTGCCGGGCGGCTGGATCACGTCGCGGCCCGGCACCGTCATGACGGCGTCCGACGTCCTGCGGGTGACGGTGCGGGGCGAGGGAGGGCACGGTTCGGCTCCGCACCATGCCAAGGACCCGGTGCCCGCGGTCTGCGAGATGGTCACCGCGCTGCAGAACTGGGTGACGCGCACCTTCGACGTATTCGACCCGGTGGTGGTGACCGTGGGCCGGTTGCATGCCGGTACACAGCAGAACGTCATCCCGGACACGGCCGAGTTCGAGGCGACCGTACGCAGTTACTCGGAAGCCAACCACGAGCGGCTGGCCCAAGGGCTGCCGCGCCTCGTGCGCGGGATCGCGGCCGCGCACGGTTTGGAGGCGGACGTGGAGTACCAGATGCTCTACCCGGTCACGATCAACGAGCCGGCCGCGACGGAGTTCGCCCTCGAGACGGCACGCGACCTCTTCGGCGCGGGCGAGGTGTGGCACGCCCCGCAGCCCGCCAACGGTTCGGAGGACTTCTCCCTGGTACTGAACAAGGTGCCCGGCGCGATGCTGATGGTCGGCGCCGCACCCGAGGGCGCGGACGTGGAAAAGGCACCGCAGAACCATTCGCCGCGGGCCGTGTTCGACGACCGGGTGCTCCACCGCCAGGCGGCGCTGCTCGCCGAACTCGCGGAGCGGCGACTCGCCGCAGGAGCGTCCGCATGAGAACACCGGGCGGGACGGTGAAGACGGCGGCGCCCCCGGTCACCGCCGTGGTCGGTCTGCTGGTCGTCTTCGAATTGGTCAGTGGCTTCCTCCAGGGATCGGGCCCGGCACTGGTGCCCGCCGTGCAGGACTGGCAGTCCATCAGCGCGTCGCAGGCGCAGTGGTACATGGCGGTCCAGTTCCTGGCCGCCGCGGTGGGCGTACCGGTGCTCGGACGCCTCGGCGATCTGTACGGCCACCGCCGACTGCTCCGGATCGCGCTGCTCTGCATCGCGGCGGGCACCATCCTCGTGGCCCTCGCACCCAATCTGACGGTGCTGCTGGTCGGCCGTGCCCTCATGGGCCCCCTGGCGGCGCTGCTGCCGCTGGAGATCGGTCTCGTACGGGACCGGCTCGACCTCGAGGGCGCGCGGCGGGCGGTAGCACTCCTCGTCGGCGCGCTCACCCTCGGCTCGCTCCTCGGCCACGCCCTGGCCGGCCCCCTGCTCGAACTCACCGGCGGGATCCAGGCCACGCTCTCCGTCCTCGCCGCGATCGCCTGCGCCTGCATGGCCCTCTCGCACAGCGCGATCCCCGAGTCCCGGACCCGCGCCCCCGGCCGTATGGACTGGGCAGGAGCACTCCTGCTCAGCCTGGCCCTGCTGCTGTTCCTCGGCACGACGGCACGCGGCCAGACATGGGGCTGGACCTCACCGCTCACCCTCGGCGGCCTCGTTCTCTCCCTGTCGCTGCTCGCCTGCTGGATCCGGCTCGAACGGACCCGGCCGCACGCCCTGGTCGACGTCCGGGCAGTGGCCCACCCCCGGTCCGCGCCGCACTACGCCTCCGGGTTCGTCTTCGGCGCCGTGATGCTGGGCGGTCAGGCCGTCAGCATCTCGTACCTTGCCGCGTCGACAGCCGACGAGGGATACGGCTTCGGCCTCACGTCCTGGGCGATCAGCGCCTGGGGCGCCGTCCCCCACCTCCTCGCCTTCACCGGCGCGAGCCTCGTGGCCCGCGTGGCGGCCCGCACCGGCTACCGTCGCGTCCTGCTGCTCGCCTTCACCCTGATGGCCTCCGGCAACGTGGGGCTGATCGCCGGCCACACCACACTGCCCCTGTTCGCCCTTGCCTCCGCCGTCGCCGGCTTCGGCATGGGCCTGGCCCTGGGCGGCCTGCCCACACTGATCGCGGAACGCAGCACCCCGGACCGCACCGCGAGCGCGACCGCCGTCTACAACAACCTCAAAACCCTCGGCGGCAGCCTCGCGGGCGCGGGCTCAGCCGTCGTCCTCGGGTCCCTGGTCACCGGAGACACAGACATCCCAGCGCTCTCCGCCTACCTGACGATCTGGGCACTCAGCGCGCTGCTGTGCCTGGGCGCGCTCACACTCCAAGTCCTGACCAACCGTGAGACGACACCCCACGTGCGGCAATGAATCGCCCCTCAGCCACTCCTCCGCACAGCGACGCGGGCACGCCACCCGGGCGCCCTGTCACAGCCCGGTCGCCAGCCACACGGTCACGACCGCGGTGGTGGCGAGCCCGATGTTGAGTGCGATCTGTCGGTCCTTGCCGGTCAAGTGGACGGCGATCGCCCCGGCCTGGAGGAGTGCCAGGCCGCCAGCCGCGGCGAGCGCCAGCGGGGGAGCGATGCCCGTCAGCGGCGGCAGGACCAGTCCGGCCGCGCCGAGGACTTCGACCGTTCCCAGCGCTCTGAGGGCGGGCAGAGGCACGCGGTCGACCCAGGCCATCATCGGCCGGAGTTGATCGCGACTGCGGATCACCTTCAGCGTGCCCGCGTAGGCATAGAAGAGAGCGAGCGGTCCCGCGACGATCCAGTAGGCGACGTTCATGATTCCCATTCATCGGTTCCCGGTTCCCGGTTCCCGGTTCACGCGAACCGTGGACTTTGGTGTGCGACGCGAGGACGGACTCGGCGGCGGGGTCGGCCTGCGGCGCCTCGGCCTGTGCTTCCTCGGTCATGCTCACCAGTGCACCGCCGGAGGCCTGCCGGTGTCCAAGACTCATCCCGCACCCCCGATACCTTTTGGGTATCGTTGCAGTGTGGAGCTACGCACCCTGCGCTATTTCGTCGCTGTCGCCGAGGAACTCCACTTCGGCCGGGCAGCCACCCGACTGCACATGAGCCAGCCACCGCTGAGCCGGGCGATCAAGAAACTCGAGGCCGATACCGGCGCCCAGCTGTTCACCCGCTCACCCACAGGCGTCACGCTCACTCCGGCGGGCGCGGTGCTGCTCGACGAGGCGCGAGCCCTGCTCGATCACGCCGACCGCGTCCGCGCACGCGTGAGCGCGGCGGCCGGCGCCGCGACCATCACCGTCGGCATCCTGGGCGACGGCACCGACCCGGGAGTGACCAGGCTGGCCGCCGCCTACCGCCGAACCCACCCCGGCATCGACATCCACATCCGCGACACCGACCTGACCGACCCCACCTGCGGCCTGCGCACCGGACTGGTCGACGTCGCCCTTACCCGGGCGCCGTTCGACGAGACCGCCCTGACGGTACGCGTACTCCGAACCGATCCCGTCGGCGTGGTCCTGCGCGCCGACGACCCGCTGGCCCGCCGTGACCGACTGCACCTGGCCGAACTCAGCGAACGCCGCTGGTTCCAGTTCCCTCAAGGCACCGACCCGACCTGGCAGTCGTACTGGAACGGCGGCACGCCGCGCGAAGGCCCAGTGGTGCGCGCCGTCCAGGAATGCCTCCACGCCGTGCTGTGGAACGGCACGGTCGGCCTGGCCCCGCTCGGGCACGACCTACCGGCGGAGTTCGCCGTGGTTCCGCTGGTCGACATGAAGCCGAGCCCTGTGGTGGCGGTGTGGAACGAAGGTGACACCAACCCGTTGATCCGATCCTTCATCGAGATCGCGACAGCGGCATACCGTCAATGAGCCTGGCCGATCGACTGGGCCTCCGGAGAGGATGGGACGGTGATCCGCTACGACACCGAGATACAGGCCCTGTACCGCCGTTACTGCCTGCCCGCGCGCCGCTACCTGAAGCTCGGCGGATCAGTACTTCGCATGCCGCGCGAGGAGTACGAGCCGTTCGCTCGTCACCTGGCCGCTGACGCGAGGTCGGTCACCGACGCCGAGCTCACCATCCTGCTCGAAGGCAGCTGGCGCGAGCGGCGAACCGCAGCATGGTTCATTGCGGTCTCGCGTCGTGACCACTTCCGTGACCGCCTGGGAGGGCTGCTGCTGCAGAGCGAGGTCTGCTGCGCGGGTGGGGCCTACTGTGTAGCGCTGGCGAGCTTCGGCACCGCGCGGGACGCCGACCTCCTCGCCGCTTACCTGGATCGCTACCTGCGTCGACCCGACCTCGCCTACGACCAGCCGACCGCCATGGGCGCCCTGGCGTACACCGCCGCAGCCCTGCACAGCGACCGGGCCGACCACTTCCTCCAAGAGGGCGGCCTGTGGCATCAGTGGGTCAAGGACGCGCCCCACATGCACGACGACGCCGACATCTCCGGCTACCTGGGCGGCATTCGCCTCGCCTGCGCCGTCGTAGATGAATGCGCAGGCTTCTGACCCCTCCCATGACGTTGTCCGTTGCGAAGCCGCCGGCTCAAGGTCACCGACGTGGCACCCTCTCTTACGCCAGCGGCCGTGGAGCCTCTGCCAGAGGCGGAATACGTGTGACCGTTCTGCCGGAAGGCCTTGGCTGGTACGCCACTGCCGTGTGCGAAGACCCGTGGACCGGTGGAGAGCACCGGGTCTCCATCACCTGTTCCAACGGTGGGTCCCGTAACTACGGGACGGTCGGGCCTTGGAGGGCTTGGAACGTACCCTCACGGGCGGACTGCCCCTCGGGCTGCTGGCTGACCAACTGGCGCTACTCGACACGAGATTGAGGTCTGTCCCTCAACGTCGTTGCGGTTGCCGGGCGCGGGCCTGCCGACGGCGACGACGAGCCGAACATTGGGGCAAGCTGCCGCAGGGGCAGATTCGTGCGCCAGCGGGCGGGGGCCGGTGAGTCAGTCAGCCGATCTGGGGAAACAGTTTTGCGCCTCGTGTGATCGGCATGGATGCTGGCTCGCCGGAGGTAGTGAAGATGATCGACGTCGTGCTGAAGCTGTCAGCCCGTGACTTGGTGCACGCCGACCTGGCGGCATGCGGGTGGGCAGGGTCTGACCATCACCTGGCGGGTGTTGCCGAGCAGTTGGAACGTGCCCGGATCGGTGAGGTCGACTACCTCGTGGTGTGCCCCGCAACCGACATCCCGGTGGCGAAAGGCGGCGTCGACTACCAGGTCAAGGACGGTGTCGACACTTTGTGGCAGCTGGCTGTCCACCCGGCTTTGCAGTCGTGTGGGATCGGCACGTTCCTTGTCGAAGCCGCAGAACTGCGGATCAGGAACCGAGGTCTGCGGCAGGCCGAGCTGGGTGTGGAGGAGGGCAACCCGCGGGCACGTGCACTGTACGAACGGCTGGGATATGTCGCGTACGACCGTCAGCCGGACTCGTGGGACCAGCAAGCCCCTGATGGAACGTTGCGCCGCTACGAAACGATGTGCACGTTGATGCGGAAGCAACTCGCGTAGGCTCAGTCATCTTCACAGGATCTGCGGCGGACGCGTTGTCCCAGGTCACGTGTCATCGGTCCGGGCTCCGTCCTCCAGGGCGTCGCCCACGGTGGAGCCCCCCGTCCTCAGGCGCGGCTAGAAGCTGTGGGTGCGGAACGGTTCCTCCGCACCCAGCCCCCACCATCGAGGCTGGGCAGGGGCGACGGGCGAGTCTGGTGTGTGGTCAAGCCTGCAGAGCCTCTCGGAGGAGCTGTCCGAACTCGGTGGGGTGGGTGGTCAGTCCGGTGTGTCCGCCGGGGAAGTGCTGGAGTCGCGCGCCAAGGCGTGGTGCCAGCAAGGCGGCTGGACGGTAGGGCAGTTCGCCGTGTGAGTCCGTGCCGCACGCGAGGACGAGTCGGTCGGCCAGCGACTCCAGCCGCTGGATGTCAGGCGTGTAGGACATGAAGCTCGGCACGATGCGTCCGACGAAGTACGGCAGGTTCGCCATGGTCTGCTCGGCCCGGGCCGCGGCTTGGGGCGGAAGCTTGGGTGCCGGAGCCGGCTGGGTGTTGTCGCCGTCCTTCTGCAGGCCGGCTGCGAACACGGCCATCGCCGGCATGAGCCCTTCTTCCTGCAGCGTGGCCTGTACGCGTGCGATGAGCGCGCGGTGGTCGGCTGCGTCGGGCAGGACCTCCACGAGCGGCGGCTCGTGTGCCACGAGCCGTGCGACGCGTTCGGGGCGGGTGGTGAGCAGGTGCAGGGCGATGATCGCGCCCGAGCTGGCGCCGAAGATCCGGGCGGGCTGGCTGGGTGACAGCAGCTCCAGGATGCGCAGCGCGTCGTCGGCGTGCTCGGACACTCGCTGGTCGGCTTCGGGGTAGTCCAGCGTGCTGCGGGACATTCCGCGCGGGTCGTAGGTCGCGACGGTGTAGTCGGCGGCCAAGGCGTCGGCGATGCCGTCGAAGGAGGCCGCGCCGCCGGCTCCGCCGGGGATCAGAAGCAGGAGCGGGCCGTGGCCGCGCACTTCGTAGTGCAGGGTCGCGCCTTCGACGCGCAGGTTGCCGATGGTCGGGACGGTCATGCCGGGTCTCCTTCTCGGGACGGGGGCCAGTGCTCCAGGAGGGTGTGCAGCGCGTCGAGCGCGCGGACCCAGGATTGCTGCGGCGAACGCTCATGGGCGAAGCCGCCCGCCGCTTCCAGCGCGACGAAGCCGTGGAACGTGCTGCGCAGCAGCCGGACCGCGTCGGTCAGGTCGGGTTCGGCCAGGCCGTAGCCGCGCAGCATGCCGTAGGTCAGCTCGACCGCCCGGCGTGGTCCGGGCGCCGTCGCCGCCAGTTCTGGGTCGATCTGGATCGGGGTCTGTGTCGCGGCGTAGCGGCCCGGGTGCTCGTGTGCGTACTCCCGCCACGCGTTCGCGAAGGCGACCAGAGCGTCTCTGCCCGACCGCCCCACGGTCGCCTCCGCGATCCGGATGGTCTTCTCGTCAGCGGCCAGCAGCGCGATCCGTCCCCGCAGGTCCTCCAGATTGCGGACGTGCGTGTAGAGGCTGGCGTCCTTCACGCCCAGCCGCCGCGCGATCTGCGACATGGTGACCTGGTCGAGCCCTACCTCGTCCGCCAGCTCGGCACCCGCGATCGTGACCCGCTGTGCTGTCAGCCCTGCCCGCGCCATGCGTCCTCCCAGATCCTTGGGCCTCTAGTTTTAAACTAGGGGTCCTAGGAAAGCAACTACACCAGGCGTGAGTGGGTGGCGGGGCGGCAATCTGAGGCGTCAGCGGGGAAGTCCGACCGCCGGGATGGTGGGTGGGGTTTGGCGTGGCCGAGCTCGGACGCCATGATCACGGGATGGCTGAAGAGACGGTTGTCGAGAAGACCTGGCGCGGAATCGTGGAGGGGCACCCCGGGGCGCGGCGCGGAGAGCCGGCGGTGATAGCGGCGGCCTACGCCGAACCTCGCCTACGGGCCCTGTACCCGTTCCCGAGCCACGGGGCGCTCAGCTTTCACCGGAACACGCAGTACCCGTGGAGCAACGACCTGCCGTACATCGTGGGTGACGCGCACTCGTGCATCGTCTACGCACCGCTGAGCGTGGGTGGCACCCTGGGCGCGTCTCTGACGCCGCAGGAGGCGGCCGCGTTGGTGGTGGCCTGTTTGCCCGAGGACTGCGGGCCGGCCTTCGAGGGACCCTGGCCCCAGCTGGACCACCCAGTCAGCTGAGCCGGTCGCGCAGCTGCGGGGCCGGCCAAAGTCGCCGAGACCGACCACCCTTCGATGAGACCGGTCGATGGCCCCGCGTCCGCGGGCAAGACCCTCGCCGGGGCCGCTTGCAGCCCGACTGGCCGAGGCCGCTCGCTTCCCCTCCGTACGAGGATGGTCCCCGCGTCGACGAGGACCGCCTGTTACGGCCGGTCGGGGTGGCCCGCGCTGTCGAGCCGGTTTCCATGCCTTGCCGGAAGCCAAGGGGGCGCGGGCGGCATAGTGCGCGGGAGCGTGTCGATGTGGCCTCGGGCATGGTCCGTAGTGGCGCTGTGCGAAGGGGCCGATTCGGCCATCTCGTTCGTACCCGTCTCGAACTGATCACCTCTCTTGGATACTGCCGCTATCCAATCGACGGAGATTGTTCTTCAAAGGGGGACTCGTGAAGCGATCGGTCTTGCACCTATCCAAATACGTCAGTGCCGTCTGCGCCGCCGCAGCGACGGTCTTGGTCACCTCCACCACGGCGGCAGCGGAAACCGGCCCCGAGCAGGACAATTTCCTTCCCGCCATGGTCCATTCCATCCTCCACCTCGATATCGACCCGCCGGGTGCCAACGACTGGAACTGCCGTCCCAGCGCCGCCCACCCGCGTCCGGTCGTCCTAGTCCACGGCACCTACGAGAACCGCTACAACAACTGGTCCCGGATGTCTCCTGAGCTGAAGGCTGAGGGCTACTGCGTCTACGCCCTCGACTTCGGCGACACCGACGACGCCGCGGTGGCTCTCGCTCCCACCGTCAAGGGCTACGGAGACATCGAGGAGTCCTCCAAGGAACTGGCCGCCTTCGTGGACAAGGTGCTCGCTGCCAGCGGCGCCGGACAGGTCGACCTGGTCGGCCACTCCCAGGGCGGGACCCTCTCCCGCTGGTATCTCAAGGCCGACGGCGGTGCGAACCCGGCCGACCCCTCGAAGAACAAGGTCAAGAAGGTCATCCAGCTCGGCGCGACCAACCACGGCACCACTATGAGCGGCATCTCGACCCTCTCCGACAAGCTCGGGATTCTGGAACCCGGCCAGGTGACCGTGGGGAAGGCAGGAGTCCAGCAGTACGAGAAGTCCGACTTCATCAAGGAACTCAACGCCGACGGCGACACCGTCCCCGGGATCGACTACACCGTCATCGCCACCAAGTACGACGAGATCACCACCCCCTGGCAGAGCACGTTCATGACAGCGGGCCCCGGAGCGACCGTGCAGAACATCACCCTCCAAGAGGGCTGTCCGATCGACCTCTCCGCCCACCTCAGCATGTCCTACAGCCCGCGCGCGATCGGACTTGTCAAGCGGGCCCTGGACCCCGCGGCCCCGGCAGCCCCCTGTGTACTGAGGGCGCCTGCCTTCTGATTCCGGCCCCAATGCCCCCAGATGAAGCCTCCTCGCCACCGGCTGGGCCGACAGTCCGGGTGGTGAATGAGCCGCCCAGAGGCAGTAAGGAGAAGGCAGGGTGTACGGGGGGGCATGGCCACACGCCAGGGTTGGTCGCGGCGCGCCGCGCCCTGCGCTCGTGAGCCGGTGACCACGCCTGGTCCGGGGGAGAGCCCGCGGGTTCACTCGTGGTGGCCGTGAGCGAACCCTCGTACGGCCGTCTGTGAGTGGGGCGGTGCACTGTGAGCGTCTGGTCCTTCCACTGCCCCATCCCTGCTTCCCTGCACCCGCAGGTGGCCCAGGTCGAGTCCGAGGCCCTGGCCTGGGTCCAGTCCACGGACTACTTCGGTGTGCCGGCCGCGGCTGAGCGGATCGTCGCGACGCGCAGTGCGGAGTTCTTCGGGCGTATCTCTCCTGCCGCGCCCCCGGAGAGGCTGGGGGTCGCGGTCGCCTGGACTTACTGATGGTTTCAGAATGAACGTGGGGCAGGCCACGGACAGACAGCAGCACGCTGTTCACCGTGGTGCCGACACGTCAGTGACAGTCGCTATCGTCCGTGCCATGACCTCAAGTGATCACCTGCTCGACCTGATCCAGAACACCCCAGAGATCGATCTGCTGCTGAGGTCGTCGTTCGGCTTCGACATCCATCGGAGGCACTCTGGCGAGGGCTTGAGGCTTGCCTCGGGTGCGCCGATGGAGGTGATCGCCGGGGAGTCCGCCGGTGGGGCCTACTTCCTCTGCACCGAGCAGGACGGTCGCCGACCGGTTGTGTACGCGAGTTCCGAAGGGGAAGGCGGTCTACTCGCCGATGATCTGGGGGAAGCGCTGGAGATCATCATCGGGCTGGAATGGCACGACTGCCTCACGTTCTCGGGCGGTGGCGATGTCGAGGTCATGCAGGTGTCTGCTCGACACCTTGAACGGTCCCGCAACAAGTACAACCCGAACATCGACGACGAAGCTGCCCAGGTGGCCGCAGCCCTGTCGCTGCGTATCGTGCCTGTTACTGACCTCGTCATCCGGTTGCATGCAGCCGCCTCGAAGACCGAAGCGGACTACGTCGTGATCGACGAGGACGGCCAGGAGTTCGGCCCATTGTTCGGCGAGCACGTGGAACCTCGCCACGGAGGCTGGCGCTGAACCCCTCCAGCGCCGCCGACCGCATCAATCGGCGTCGCTGTCCATGCCTGATAGGGCGTCGGGCAGACTCTCCGACGTGCCTGCCGATCTCGTGCCAGACGATCTCTGGGAGCGCATAGCCGCGCTTCTCCCCCCTCAGCCTGCCCGACGCCATCGCCACCCCGGACGGCTGCCGGTGTCGGACCGCGTCGCGCTCGCCGGCATCATCTACGTGCTCCGGAAGGGCGTGGCCTGGCGCGATGTTGCCGCCCAGGTCGTTGGCTGTTCGGGGGTGACCGCCTGGCGTCGGCTCCGGGACTGGACTGAGGCTGGTGTCTGGCCCCGCTTGCACGAGGTCCTTCTCGCCGAGCTGCGAGCAGTGGGTCTCCTGGAGATGGACGACTCGGCGATCGACGGCTCACACGTCAGGGCACTCAAAGGGGGGGGCTCACACCGGACCTTCGCCGGTCGACCGGGGTCGGCCGGGCAGCAAGCACCACCTGATCGTCGACCGGCACGGCACCCCGCTCGCCGTCACGCTGACCGGCGGCAACCGCCACGACGTCACACAGCTCCTGCCGCTCCTGGAGGCGATCCCACCGATCCGGGGCGTGGGGGGGGGGGGGGGGGGGGGGGGGGGGGGGGGGGGGGGGGGGGGGGGGGGGGGGGGGGGGGGGGGGGGGGGGGGGGGGTGGGGGGGGGGGGGGG
>NZ_JBVJVO010000004.1:601265-610910 GCF_055603625.1 Streptomyces sp. NPDC037273 | reverse complement strand
TTCTTCTCGAAGTCTTCGGCGACCTTCTTCAAGGTGGGCTCCCATGCCCAGACGGTGACCTTGCCGCCCTTGGCGAGAGCGGCGGCGATGTCCTTCGGGCCGCTGGCGGTAGCGCCCGTGTCGGGGTTTGAGCCGCAGGCCGAGGCGGTCAGCGTGAGTGTCGAGGCAACGGCCAGTGCGGCGAGGAGTCTGCGAGAAGAATGGGTTCGCATGGGGTGTGCTCCTGGAAGGTGACGAGGGTGGAGAAGAACCAAGAGAGAAGGAATGAGAGTGGGGTTATTCCTTGACGCTGCCTGCGGCGAGGCCGGACTGCCAAAACCGCTGGAGGAGGAGGAAGACCGCGATGATCGGCACGATGGTCAGCAGTGAGCCGGTGATGATCAGGTCGAAGACGGCTTCGCCACCGGCGGTCTGGGCCTGCGCGTTCCAGGCATTGAGGCCCAGCGTCAGCGGATACCAGTCGGGGTCCTTGATCATGATCAGTGGCAGGAAGTAGTTGTTCCAGGTCGCCACCATCGAGAACAACAGGACCGTGACCATGCCGGGCGTCAGCAGCGGCAACGCGATGGTGAAGAAGGTCCGCACCTCACCCGAACCGTCGATACGGGCGGCTTCGAGAAGCTCGGTCGGGACGGCTTCGGCGGCGAACACCCACATCAGATACAACCCGAACGGCGAGATCAGGGAGGGGATGATCACAGCCCAGGGAGTATTGGTGAGGCCCATGTTGCTGAACATGAGAAAGGTGGGGACGGCGAGTGCGGTGCCGGGAACGGCGACGGCCCCCAGCACGACGGCGAAGACGGCTTTGCGGCCGGGGAAGTCGTACTTTGCCAACGCGTATCCGCCCAGGACCGCGAGGACAGTTGCGCCGCCCGCTCCGGCGACGACATAGAGCAGGGTGTTGAGGAGCCAGCGGACGAACACACCATCTTCATAGGTCAAGGTCCGCGACACGTTGTCCCAGAAGTGCGAGTCCTGCGCGAACCACAATCCGAACGAATCCAGCAGCCCCTTCTGGTCCTTCGTCGCATTGATCACCAGCCACGCCAACGGCAACAACGTGTACACCAGGACCAGACCGGTCACGAGAGTCAGCGGAATACTCGGACGCGGATTGAGCGGCGTGTGGGGGCGTCGCTTGAGCGGTGCGGGTGTGGGTGTGGGTGTGGGTGTGGTCATCGGGTCAGGCCTTCCGCATGCCGCGCAGCTGGACCGTGTAAGCGATGATCGCGGTGATCACGCCCATCACGATCGCGACCGTCGCCGCGTAATTGTGCTGCTGACCGGAGAAGGACAGCGAGTAGGTGTACAGGTTCGGTGTGAAGTCACTCGTGATCGCGTTCGGAGCGAGCTTTTGCAGAATGCTCGGCTCGTTGAACAACTGGAAACTCCCGATGATCGAGAAGATCGTCGCGATCACCACCGCGCCACGGATCGCCGGCAGCTTCACCGAAACAATCACCCGCCACTCACCCGCACCGTCGATCGCCGCGGCCTCGTACAGTGACCGCGGCACCACCTTCAACGCCGCATAGAAGATCAGCATGTTGTACCCGACGAACTCCCACGTCACGATGTTCCCGATCGACGCCAGCACCCAAGACGGCGACAACGGATCAGGCAACGCGACACCCAGAGCGTCGTTCACATTGCCCACCAGGCCGAACTGGGTCCCGTACATGAAGCCCCAGATCAAACTCGCCACCACCGCCGGCACCGCGTACGGCAGGAACACCGACACCCGGAAGAAACCCCTCCCGTAGAGCCGGCCGCTATCGATCGCCAAAGCCACCAGCAACGCGATGCCCAGCATCACCGGCACCTGCACCAGCAGAAACAGACCCACCCGCGACAAACCGTCCCAGAACCGCGGATCGGCCAACGCCTCCCCATAATTCTCAAGCCCCACGAACGACGTCCCACCGATCAACCGATCCCGGAACAGACTCAGATACAGGGCATAACCCACCGGAGCCAGAAACACCAACCCGAAGACCGCCACAAACGGCCCCACAAAACCCCAACCCACCCACGCCTCCTTACGGAAACGCAGACGGAAACGCACACGGGAACGGGCTCGGGATCGGGCTTGTCGGTGGGGCGGTGGGGCCGCCTGTGCTGACGTCGACAGGAGCGTCATGGTGGTTCCTTGCGTCGATGACCGACCGGCGGGAACGGAGCGGTGGAGGCGGAGACCCGCGCCCGGGGGCCGGAGGGAGGCCGAGTCGATGAGTGCATGTTTACGTAATCATCGGTGGCTCGATGGTTGCACCACCCTCAGAGAGGCGTCAAGCGCAAGGACGCGGCGATCAAGCCGGATCTAAGAGGAGTTCGGGGACATCGCTGCCATATGAGGCATCACGATTGCGCCGCCAAGAGGTCGCGGAGAGGGGCGTGATGGGGCGCGCGTCGCGGGAATCAGGCGGTGCACATGGTCGCGGCGGGCCGTCGGCCGGCGGTGTAGGCGGCTGGAGGGACACCCATGAGGCGGCGGAACTCGGCGGTCATGTGGGACTGGTCGTAGTAGCCGGCTGCGGCGGCGATGTCCGCCCAGCGGCCGGTTTCGGCCGCGAGCACGGTGCGGACGCGGTCGATGCGGGCGAAGTGCTTGGGGGACAAGCCGGTGGCGTCGGTGAACAGGGTGTGCAGGCGGCGCTCGCTGAGGTGCAGTCGGGCCGCGGTCTCGGTGACGGTGGTGTCGACGAGGAGACGTGCGGCGTCTTCGAGCCGCAGGGATGGCTCCGGGCGGTCGGCCAGGGCCGTTTCGAGCGCGGTGACGGGGTCGGCGGCGAACTGATCGATGTCCAGGCACGGTAGTTCATCGAGCGGAAGGACGCCGTCGGCGAGGCCCAGCAGTGAGCGTCCGAGCAGGGCTTGGGCGCGACCGGGCCGCATCCGGACCCGCACGCACGAGCGGCCGGGCTCGGCGACGTGGTAGGCGGCCCGGGTGCGGGGGCCCATGAGGACCAGCTCGCGCTTGTCGGTGCGCAGCAGCAGTGTGGTGGCGTGGTCGGGTTCGTCGACGGCCATGGGACCGGCCGCCGTGGCGACGTCGATCCCGGCCACCCACGGCAGCAGGGCCGGCGGCACGACGAGAGAACTCACGCGGCCCACGATAGTGCCGAAACTTCCTATAGCGAGGCGTGAGGGCGCTGCCATCGTCGGGGACATGATCCTAGTTACCGGTTCCACCGGCACCATCGGCAGTCACGTCGTTCGCCTGCTCGCCGAGCAGGGCATACCGTTCCGGGCGATGTCCCGCCGCGAGCGGCCCGGCGGGGTGCGGGCCGACTTCGACGACCCGGCGTCCCTTGCGCGGGCGGTGGCCGACGTCGACGCGGTCTTCCTCGTGACCGTGCCACCCGTACCCACCGCGGATCACGACATCGCGCTGGTCACGGCCGCGCGGGCGGCGGGTGTCCGCAAGATCGTCAAGTTGTCCGCCATCGGCAGCGGCGAGCGGTTCGACGGGGCGACCGTCGGCGCGTGGCACGTCGCGGCGGAGGAGGCGATCGAGGCCGGCGGGTTCGCGTGGACGATGCTTCGCCCGCCGAGCTTCGCCTCGAACGTCTTGTGGCACCGGGGCCTGATCCAGGCCGGAGAGCCGATCCCGAACCTGGCAGGCGACTCGCGGCAGGCCGTCGTCGACCCGAGGGACGTGGCCGCGGTCGCCGTCGCCGCCCTGACCGGCGACGCGCACGACGGGCAGCGGTACGAGCTGACCGGGCCGGAGTTGCTGACGTTCGCCGAACAAGCGGCGGTCCTGGAGCGCGTACTGGAACGGCCCGTCAGCGTCACCGACACGCCTGTGCCCGACGGGTTGCCGGCCGGGATGGCCACCGGCATCGGCTGGGCACGCGCCGGCGGGGCGGCCTACGTCACCGAGCACGTGCCGCGGGTGCTCGGCCGGCCCGCGGGGACGTTCGAGCAGTGGGCGCGCGACCATCGGGAGGCGTTCGCGACCATGCCGTGACCGCGACAGACCGACCGACCGGCACCGGCGGTCGGCCCCGACACGGTTGTGGCAGCCCGGCGTCGGACGGCGGCCAACCCCGGCACGGCTGTGAGCGTCACCGCCTGCGGCCCAGCAACTGCACCGCCTGGGACCGGTGTCCGTTCATCGTGGCGACTTCGATCCGGTGCTCGTCCACGAGGTCGAAGTCCGCCAGGAGGGTGCGGAGTTCCGTGATGTCGTGGTGGCGGCACACCGCGCCGTCGTCGGTGGCGAAGACGCCGTACGGCGTGCCGAAGCGCTCGGCGTGGGCGGCGTAGCGGGTGTGGTTCCGTTCGTCGTCCTGGAGGACGAGGTCGCTGACGTAGAGGAGTCCGCCGGGGGTGAGGACGCGGTTGAGCTCGGCGAGCAGGGAGCGCTGGGCGTCGTTGTCGGGGATGCACGTGAGGACGGCGAACAGCAGGACGACGTCGAGGCTCGCCGAGGCGTGGGGGAGGTCGGGCGGCGAGTGGAGGACGGTGAAGCGCAGGTCGGGGCGGGAGAGGCGGCCGCGTTCGATCAGGGCCGGGGACAGGTCGACGCCGGAGACGTCGTGGAAGCCGTGCTCGGTCAGTTCTGCCATGACGCGGCCGTATCCGCAGCCGTAGTCGAGGATCCGGGCGTTCGGGCCGACCTCCTCCAGCAGGCTGAGGTTCAGGGGATGGGTGAACGTCTTCGTCGCGCCGACGCCGTCCCAGTATGCGATCTGACTGCCGAGATCCTTCATGCCAGCGCAGCATACGGGCCCTCCCCGTCTCGGCCGAAGCCGCCGGGGCGGGCGGAAGAAGGCGGCGGTTCTGTCCGGGTTCTTGACAGGGGTGGGTGGCGGTTTCAGACTTCCGGCAACATCGTGTTTACGAAAACATTGCGTGAGCGCGGTGCTTGTACGGCCCGAACGGCCGGTCCCCCACTCCAGGCGCAAGGCCGCTTCCGACCCCAGGGAGCGGTGCTTTGCCGCGCGGTGCGCGCGGGCGCCCGGTCCGACGCGACACACGAGGTATCGCGCTATGCGACTGAAGTTCTCCGGGATGGTGGCGTTCCTGTGCGCCTTCCTGCTGTCTCTTGTCACTGCCGCGGGTACGGCCCACGCGGCTCCCGCGACCATCGCGAACGGAACGCAGTTCACCGATCCGGCGGGGAATCCCGTGCACGCCCACGGCGGGGGCGTGCTGAAGGTCGGTCAGTACTACTACTGGTTCGGTGAGAACCGGAACGCCGACAACACCTTCCGGTACGTGTCCGCGTACCGGTCCACGGACCTGAAGACCTGGGAGTTCCGCCATCACGTGCTGACCCAGGCGTCCGATCCGGAACTCGGCTGGGCCAACATCGAGCGGCCCAAGGTCGTCTACAACAGCGCCACCGGGCAGTTCGTCATGTGGATGCACAAGGAGAACGGCTCCGACTACGGCGAGGCGCGCGCGGCCGTGGCGGTGTCGTCGACGGTGGACGGCGACTACACCTGGCGGGGCAGCTTCCGGCCGCTGGGGCACATGTCCCGGGACATCACCACGTTCGTCGACACGGACGGCACGGGGTACATGATCTCGGCCGCGAACGAGAACGCCGATCTGCACGTGTACCGGCTCACCGCGGACTACACGGGCATCGACGCGCAGGTGCAGAGGCTGTGGCCCGGGCAGTGGCGGGAGGCGCCTGCCATGTTCAAGCGGAACGGTGTCTACTTCCTGCTGACGTCCGGTGCCACCGGCTGGGCCCCGAACCAGCAGAAGTACGCCACCGCGACCAGCGTCACCGGCTCGTGGACGGACCTCAGGAACGTCGGCGACGGGACGGCGTACCGCAGCCAGACCGCCTACGTCCTGCCGGTCCAGGGCACCAAGGGGACCGGCTACCTCTACATGGGCGACCGCTGGGGCAACTCCATGGGCGGGACGGTGAACGACTCCCGTTACGTCTGGCTGCCGCTGACCTTCCCCACCAGCACCACCATGACCATGGACTACTCCCCCGAGGTCACCGTCGACACCGCTGCGGGCACCGTGAGCGGGATGAACGTGCCGTGGGAGACGCTGACCGCCCGCAACAGCGGCAAGTGCGCCGACGTGGCGAACTTCGACACCGGGTCCGGCGCGCAGCTGGTCCAGTGGGGCTGCGGCAGCGGCGTGAACCAGAACTTCTGGATCAAGAAGCTGGGTACCGGGTACGTCCAGGTCATGGCCCGGCACAGCGGGAAGTGTCTCTCCGTCGCCGGCGCCTCGACCGTGGACGGCGCCCTCGTCGTGCAGAACACCTGCGACGGGTCGGCGTCCCAGCACTGGAAGGTCCAGACGACCGAGGTCTCCGGGTACGTGCAGTTCATCGCCCGCCACAGCGGCAAGTGCCTCGACGTCGTCAACCAGTCGACGGCCGACGGCACCGCCCTCGAACAGTGGACCTGCAACACGGGTGACAACCAGAAGTGGTGGCGCGCGGCGGCCTGACCGGCCGCGGCAGCCTTGAGAGCCGGGCCCGATCCTCCGATCGGGCCCGGCTCCGGCGTGTGACGGTGTGGCCTACTCCTCGGTGGGCCCGAGGTCGGGCGTGGCGCGGAGTTCGGCCGTACGGGCGCGGTGGGCGGCGTGGAGTTCGAGGACGACGAGCTCGTTCGTACCGGCGCGGAGGACGGGGGCGGGGACGTAGAGGGAGCGCTGGGGGCCGCGGGACCAGTGGCGGCCGAGGGGGAAGCCGTTGATCCAGGCGTTGCCCTTGGTGAAGCCGTCGAGGTGGAGGTAGGTGTCGGCGGGCTCGGTCACGTCGAAGGTGCCGCGGTGGAAGGCGGGGCCGACGGGGGTCGTGGCGGCCGGGGTGAAGGGCAGGGCGGTGAGGTCGGTCAGGGGCAGGGGACGGCTGGTCCAGGAGGCGAGTTCGGCGCCGTCGAGGAGGACCTTGCCGAGGAGGCCCTTGCGGTCGTGGATGCCCTGACCGTAGTTCACCCGGCCCTGGTTCTCGACGAGGACGGTGAGCGTGCTGCCGGCCCGAGGGGCGTCGAGGGCGATGGCGTGCTCGTGGTTCTCCCGCTCCAGGACACCGACGGGCGTCCCGTCGACGAACACCTGGGCACGGTCGCGGACATGCTCGATCTCCAGGAGCGCCGGGCCCTTGAGGGGCAGGGTCGTCTCGTAGAGGACGAAGCCGAAGTCCTGCTCCAGCTCCTCCATGGTGAGCGGACGGGCCGCCTCGACCGCCGTGCCGAGGATCGCCGCGTGCGCGAGCAGGCCGGCGCTCTCGGTCAGCCGCACGGTCGCCGCGGCCAGCTTGGGGCCGGGGGCCGGAACGGGCTCCTCGGGCACGGGGGCGTACTTCGCGATCACCTCCCGGAAGGCGGCGAACTTCGGCGCAGGGTCGCCCGCCTCGTCGAGCGGCGCGTCGTAGTCGTACGAGGTGACCGTGGGGCGGTACGTGTGCTTGTCGTTGGCTCCGTTGGTGAAGCCGAAGTTGGTGCCGCCGTGGAACATATAGAAGTTCACCGACGCGCCGGTGGCGAGGAGTTCGTCCAGCTCACGGGCCGCGTCCTCGGCGTCGCGCACCACATGGCGGGCGCCCCAGCGGTCGAACCAGCCGATCCAGAACTCCGACGTCATCAACGGCCCCTTCGGCCGCCGCGCGCGCAGCTCTGCCAGATGCCCGGCCGACCCGCTCCCGAAGTTCGCCGTGGCGAGCACCCCGGGCAGCGCTCCCCGCTCCAGGTCGGCGGGCTGGTCGCAGGTGAAGAGCGGTACGTCGACGCCGCACCGCCGCAGGGAGTCGGCGATGTACTCCATGTACGCGGTGTCATCGCCGTACGCCCCGTACTCGTTCTCCACCTGCACCGCGAGCACCGGCCCGCCACGCGAGGCGAGGTACGGCAGGAGCGGCGTCAGCAGCCGGTCGAAGTAGTCGTCGACGGCCGCGAGGAACCGCGGGTCCCTCGTGCGCAGCCGCATGTCGGGCTCGGCGAGCAGCCAGGACGGTATCCCACCCCCCTCCCACTCCGCGCAGATGTACGGCCCCGGCCGCAGCAGCACATGCAGCCCCTCGGCCGCGGCCAGCTCCACGAACCGCGGCAGGTCAAGGCCTCCGTCCAGCATGAACGTCTCGGGCCGCGGCTGGTGCAGGTTCCACGGGACGTACGTCTCCACGGCGTTGAGGCCCATCAGCCGGGCCTTGCGCAGGCGGTCCGCCCACTGGTCGGGATGCACCCGGAAGTAGTGCAGTCCGCCGGACAGGAGCCGAAACGGTTCGCCATCGAGGGTGAAACCGTCGTCGTCGATCTGGAGAAGAGGCATGAACGGGTGCTCCTGTGCTGGAGGAGGGGTGAAGACGGGGGCACGCTCTCGCGACGGCGAAAGGAGTCCGACCGCCCTATGTTTGCGTGAACATTGCTCACCTGGCAAGCCTTGCCCACCCCTCCACCCGGCGTTGCACCCCCCCCCCGCAACCCGACCCCCTATGGACGCCGACCGCCCCACCCTCGTACGCTCACCCACACTTGCTCGAATCTGCTCGAAACCGGCGCCTTCCAAGCACCTTCCATCACCCCTTCCTTCTGCACGTGCACTTTCGCCTCAAATCAAGGAGCCCTCAGGTATGCCCACCACAGCGCTGTCCGCCCCGCCTGGCGAGAACGACGAGCAGGCGTGCGTCATCGCGCTGGACGTCGGCGGGACCGGGATGAAGGGCGCGCTGCTCGACCGCGATCTGAGAACCCTGCACACCGTGCGGCGCGCCACGCCCCGACGTTCCGGGCCGGACGCGGTGGTGGCCGAAATCGCCGACGTACTGCGCGAACTCGACGCGAGCGCGCGGACACGCGGGCTGATCGTGCGGGGTGCGGGGGTCGTCGTGCCCGGGATCGTCGACGAGGAGACCCGTACCGCCGTCCACTCGGTCAACCTCGGCTGGCGGAACCTCGCCCTCGCGGACGTCCTCGAAACGGCGACGGGCCTGTCCGTCACGCTCGGCCACGACGTACGGGCCGGTGGCGCCGCCGAGTGCCGCGTCGGCGCGGCGCGCGGCGCCCGGGACGCCTGGTTCATCCCCGTCGGCACCGGGATCTCCGCGGCCGTCCTCAGCGACGGGCGCCCGGTACGCGCCGGAGGCTACGCGGGCGAGCTCGGCCACATCGTCGTCGAGCCCGGCGGCGACCCGTGCCCCTGCGGCGGGCGCGGCTGCCTCGAGACCGTCGCCTCCGCGGCGGCGGTCGGCGCGGCCTACGCGGCCCGTGTCGGACACGACGTCGACGGCGCCGCCGAGGTGGCGGCGATGGTCCGCCGCGCCGACCCCGACGCACACGCCGTCTGGCACCGTGCCGTCGAAGCCCTCGCGGCGGCGCTCGCCACCGCCACGACCCTGCTCGCGCCCCAGGTACTGGTCATCGGCGGCGGCCTCGCCGAATCCGGCGACCTCCTCCTCGACCCGCTGCGCGCCTCTCTCGCCCGCCGTTTGTCCTTCCAACGCCGCCCGGACATCGTGCGCGCGGCGCTCGGGGACCGGGCGGGATGTCTGGGGGCGGGACTCGCGGCTTGGGAAGCGGCCGCGGCCAGCTCGGCCGGAACGGCCAGCTCGGCCGGAACGGCCAGCTCGGCCGGAACGGCCAGCTCGGCCGGAACGGCCAGCTCGGCCGGAACGGCCAGCTCGGCCGGAACGGCCAGCTCGGCCGGAACGGCCAG